>NZ_JBJHAE010000023.1:0-60751 GCF_054050895.1 Blastococcus sp. SYSU DS0669
CCCCCCCCCCCCCCCCCCCCCCCCCCCCCCCCCCCCCCCCCCCCCCCCCCCCCCCCCCCCCCCCCCCCCCCCCCCCCCCCCCCCCCCCCCCCCCCCCCCCCCCCCCCCCCCCCCCACGACCGGGAGCCTCGGCGATCAGCCCACGACGACCGACTCCACGACCCGTCGCATCGTCTCCTCGCTGCCGGGACCGAGGGGGAGGGTCCCCCCGAGACTGATGCTCCGACGGCCGTCGTGCATCCAGACCGTGAACGTCGCGATGCCGGGGTTCATGGTGCCGAGGTCGGTCATCACCCAGGCCTCCTGCGTGCCGGGGACCGTCGTCCGGGCGTACCCGTCGCCCACCGACTGGCCCGGGAGCAGAGGGGTCACGTCCAGCGTGAGGAACGTCGCCTGGCCGTCCACCTGCGGGCCGTACCAGATGAGCGTCGAGTCGGTCCGGTGTTCGGGGGCACTGGACCCCGGCGGGACCGAGAAGGTGATGTCCTGGACGGTGCGGCTCTCCCACGCCGTCGAGGGCTGGTGGGCGCCGCCCGGGTCCTCCTCCACGGCGGCCGGGGTGACGGCGAGCGAGGCGACGACGCGCTCGGCCATCTGCACACCGGTGTCCCCGCCGGGGAGGAGGGCGGAGACCCGGAACTGCCGGTCCCCGTCCAGGAGGTACAGCCAGACCGACGTCGTCGCGACCTCGGCGCCGGCGCCGTCGCTCCGGCTGGCTGCGTCGACACCGCCGTAGGCGGCGTCGGCGCCCGCGACCGTGAACCAGTCGCCACCATCGGCGGGGTACAGGCCACCCTCGTAGGTCTCGATCTGCGTGATCTGCACCTCGGCGTACACGTCACCGCCCAGGCGTGGGCCGTTCCAGGTCAGGGACGGGCCGTCGAACAAGGAGGGGGCGGGTCCCGGGTCGATGGTGTCGGCCGCACGCGCGCCGGGCGGGACCTCGAAGGTGACGCCCTCGAACGTGCGGATCTCCCAGCCCGTGACCGGCGCGGTCGGCTCCGCCGCGGGAGTGGCGGAGACCGGCGGGGGCGGGGTGGACGTCCGGACCGGCGTCGGTCGCGCCACCTCCTGCCCGCGGTCCGCGGTCAGCGCGTCGACCGCGACCACGGTTCCGGCCGCCACCGCGGCGGTCGCGGTGGTGACGGCGAGGAGGGCCAGGCGGCCGCGGCGCTTCCGCCGGTGCCGGAGGCTCGCGTCCCGCACGAGACCCACGACGTCGAGCGGTGGCGTCATGTCGTCGGCCAGCGCGGTCAAGCGGGAACGGAGGACGGTGGTCTCGTGGTCGTTCACTGGTGCCTCCCCGACGCGGGCGTGAGGTCGTCGTCCGTGCGGGGATCGAGCAGACCGCGCAGCGTGCTCAGTCCCTTGGCGACGTGGTTGTTGACGGTGCTGCGCGAGCAGCCCATGAGCTGTGCGGTCTCCGCCTCCGTGAGGTCCTCGAAGTACCGGAGGACGACGGCGGTGCGGACCCGTGGCGACAGGCGGAGGAGCGCCTGGCGCATCTCGTCGGTCTCGGCGTGCGCGCTCTGCGGGTCGCCGCCGCCGACGTCGGGGAAGGTCTCGAGGACCCGCTCGGTGTTGGTCAGGCGGCGCAGCCAGCTCAGATGCGCGTTGATCATCAGCCGGCGCACGTAGGCGACCCGGTGGTCGGCCTGGCGGACCTTGTCCCAGGACCCGTAGGCCTTGGCCAGAGCGGTCTGGAGCAGGTCCTCACCGAGGTGGGCGTCCCCGGTGACGAGGCAGGCCGTGCGCAGCAGCGGCCCGCCGTGGTCGGCCACGAAGTCGGTGAACTCCGCGTCCCTGTGTTCGGTCACTCGCTCCTCCGGAGGTAGGTCTCGTCAGGAGGACGCCCCGAGGAACCGGTCCCGCCCCATACCGGTATGTATCGGTCTCATAACAGCCGGTCGGCACCGCCGACCGCAGCGGGCCGGGGACGTCCGCCCGGCCGCGCGGGGGCCCGCCCGGCGCTTCGTCGGTGGTGTCGGTCCCGCCGCGTAACCTGCGTCCGTGGCACTGGCGCTCTACCGGAAGTACCGCCCGGCGACCTTCGCCGAGGTGGTCGGGCAGGAGCACGTCACCGCGCCGCTGGTGAACGCGGTCGACGGCGGCCGGATCAACCACGCCTACCTCTTCAGCGGTCCGCGCGGCTGCGGCAAGACGTCCTCGGCGCGGATCCTGGCCCGCTCGCTGAACTGCGAGCAGGGGCCGACGTCCACGCCGTGCGGCGTCTGCGGCTCCTGCGTGGCGCTCGCCCCCGACGGGCCGGGCTCGCTCGACGTCATCGAGATCGACGCGGCCAGCCACGGTGGCGTCGACGACGCGCGCGACCTGCGCGAGCGGGCGTTCTTCGCGCCGGTGAGCAGTCGCTACAAGGTCTACATCGTCGACGAGGCGCACATGGTGACGACGCAGGGCTTCAACGCCCTGCTCAAGGTGGTCGAGGAGCCGCCGGAGTTCCTGGTCTTCGTCTTCGCGACGACGGAGCCGGAGAAGGTGCTGCCCACCATCCGGTCGCGCACCCACCACTACCCGTTCCGGCTGGTGCCGCCCACGACGCTGCGCACCCTGCTGGAGAAGACCTGCGCCGCCGAGGGCGTGCAGGTCGAGCCGACGGTCTTCCCCCTGGTCGTGCGGGCCGGCGGTGGCTCCGTCCGCGACTCGCTGTCGATCCTGGACCAGCTGCTGGCCGGCGCCGGGCCGGAGGGCGTCACCTACAGGACCGCCGTCGGGCTGCTCGGCGTCACCGACGACGCCCTGCTCGACGAGACCATCGACGCGCTGGCCGCGCACGACGCGCCGGGCGTCTTCCGCGCCGTCGACCGCGTGGTGGAGGCCGGGCACGACCCCCGCCGCTTCGCCACCGACCTGCTCGACCGGCTGCGCGACCTGATCGTGCTCGACGCCGTCCCCGACGCGGGGGGCAACGGCCTGCTCGACTGCCCGCCCGACCGGCTGGACCTGATGAACCAGCAGGCGCAGGCGCTGGGCTCGGCGACGCTCTCGCGGATGGCCGACACCGTGCACGAGGGGCTCACCGAGATGCGGGGGACGACGGCGCCCCGGCTGCTGCTCGAGCTCGTCTGCGCCCGGATGCTGCTGCCGGCCACCGACGGGTCGGCGGCCGCGACCCTGCAACGCCTGGAGCGGCTCGAGCGCCGGATGTCGATCGCCGGCGAGCACGCCGGCCGGCCGCGGGAGGAGATCGGCCACCGCGAGACCGTCCGGGTCGACGCCGCCCCGGCCGACGCCACCCCGGCCGCGGGCCCCGACGCGGGCCAGCCCACGCCGTCGGGTCCCAAGCGGGAGTTCGTCCGCCGGTCGCAGGCGGAGCAGGCGGTCGCGCGCCCGGACACCCGACCGCCGGCCGCCGCCGCGCCCCCCACGTCCGCGCCCGCGTCCCCCGCAGCCGCCGCGCCGGCACCGGCAGCCCCCGCACGATCGGCTCCGGCACCGCTGCCGGCCGGCGCCGCGTCCTCGACCCCGGCGCCGTCGGCCCCCGCGCCGGCGACCCCCGCGCCGTCGACCCCGGCGCCGGCGGCCGACGGCTGGCCCGAGACCGCGCGCCCAGGCGGCGGGGCACCGCGTCCCGCGGCGACCGCCGACTGGCCCGAGACCGCCGAGCCGGGCAGCCGCCCCCGGCCGGCAGCACCGCCCGCGCCGGCAGCACCGCCCGCCGCCGACCCGCCCACCCCTCGTCCCCGGGTGACGGCGGAGGAGCCGGACATCCCGCTGCCGCCCGAGCCCACCGACGACGAGGACTGGCCGCACCCCGCGCAGCCGGCCGCCGCCCGGGCCGCCGCCGCACGGGTGGAGCAGCCACGGCCTCCGGCGTCCCCGCCCCGCGCCGCCGCCGAGTCCTCGCCCGCCCCGCGCGGCGGCGAGCCGACGCCCGTGGTGTCGGCCAACCCGGAGCCGGCCGGTGACGGCGAGCTGACCACGACCGACGTCCGCCGGGTGTGGCCCGAGCTGCTCGCGATCGTCAAGAAGCACAAGCGCACCACCGAGGCCCTGCTGAAGAACGCCCAGGTCCACCAGCTCTCGGCGGGCGTGCTCACGCTGTCGACCTCGTCCCCGGCGCTGGCCCGCCGGCTGGGGGACGACCTGAACAAGGACGTCCTCCGCGAGGCGCTCAACGAGCTGCTCGGGGTCCGCTGGCGCATCGACGCCGTCGTCGACGGTGCCGGGCCCGCCACCCCCGGCGCCCGGAACGCCGCACCGGAGGCCGCCCGCGAGGCGGCCCGGGCGGCGGAGGCGGCCGAGGCGCGCGAGCTCATGGCCGAGCGCGCCACGGAGGGGGCGGACGGGGACGGCCGGGAGGCCGCACCCGCCGTCGACCAGGAGCAGGCGGCGCTGCAGCTGCTGCGGGCGCAGCTGGGCGCCCGCCCGGTCGACAGCTGACGAAGGCCCCCCTGCTCCCCGCCGCTCGCAGGCCCGCGTCGGATCCCTGCAGGGGGCGGGGCCGGCAACTCGACGCAGGCAGCACCCGGGGCGGCGCGCCCTCACCTGTCGCACCCGCGGCCTACTCTCGTGGCATGTTCCCCGGAGGCCAGCAGCCCGACCTGTCGCAGCTCATGAAGCAGGCGCAGCAGATGCAGCAGCAGCTCGCCGCCGCCCAGCAGGAGCTGGCGGCCACCGAGGTCACGGGCACCGCCGGTGGCGGGCTGGTCTCGGCGACGATGACCGGCGACGGCGACCTCACCGCGCTCACCATCGCGCCGGACGCCGTCGACCCCGACGACCTGGAGACCCTGCAGGACCTCGTCGTCGCCGCCGTCCGGGACGCCAAGCGCGCGGCGGACGAGCTGACCGCCAGCCGGATGGGGCCGCTCGCCGGTGGCCTGGGCGGCGGCCTGGGGCTGCCCGGCCTCTGATCGGGCGCACCCGCCCGATCCACTTCGCACACCCGAGGAGCACCGTGTACGAGGGTGCCGTCCAGGACCTGATCGACGAGCTCGGTCGCCTGCCCGGCGTGGGGCCCAAGAGCGCCCAGCGCATCGCGTTCCACCTGCTGTCGTCCGAGTCCGCCGACGTCAGCCGCCTGGTGGCGGCGCTGACGCGCGTCCAGGAGTCGGTCCGCTTCTGCGTGACCTGCTACAACGTCGCCGAGGCCGAGCAGTGCCGCATCTGCCGCGACCCGCGCCGGGCCGAGGACGTGCTCTGCGTCGTCGAGGAGCCCAAGGACGTCGTCGCCATCGAGCGCACCCGGGAGTTCCGCGGCCGCTACCACGTGCTCGGCGGCGCGATCAGCCCGATCGACGGGGTGGGCCCGGACGACCTGCGGGTCAAGGAGCTCATGACCCGGCTGATGGACGGCGCGGTCAAGGAGCTGATCATCGCCACCGACCCCAACCTCGAGGGGGAGGCGACGGCTGCCTACCTCGCGCGCCTGGTCGGGCCCATGGGGCTGGCCGTGTCCCGGCTGGCCAGCGGTCTGCCGGTGGGTGGCGACCTCGAGTACGCCGACGAGGTCACCCTCGGCAGGGCCTTCGAGGGCCGCCGCCGCATCGACGCCTGACAAAGGACCCCGCTGCCCCCCATCGCTCGCAAGCTCGCGGCGGGCCCCTGCAGCGGGGCCGTTCCAGCACCTCACCAAGGTGCTCGATGCCCGCCTGACGACGGGCCGGAGTCCCGCGGCGTCACGGCGTGACCGCGTCGGCCTCCCCGCCGGTGGCTGAGGTCACGGCTTGGTTTCGATGGACGATCGGGCCTGCCGTGGAGCGACGGGCGCCGCCTAGGGTCCACAGGCGCCCGTGGACGCCTTCGCGTCCGCAGGCTCCACGTCCGGAACTCGTCCGGCCCGCCGTGGCCGAGGAGGCAGGTCTTCCGCGATGACACGTCGTCGTACCAGCCGAGCGCTCGCCGCATCCGCGGCGGCGCTCACCGCAGTCACACTCTCGGCCTGCGCCTCCAGCGACCGGGACTCCGGCGAGGGCGGCGGCGAGGGGGGCGAAGCGCAGTCCGGCGGCACGCTGGTCTTCGGCGCCGCCGGCGACCCCGCCATGTTCGACCCGGCGTTCGCCAGCGACGGCGAGACGTTCCGGATCGCCCGCCAGATCCACGAGGGGCTGCTCACGAACGAGCCGGGCACGACCGAGCTGGTCCCGGCCCTGGCCGAGGACTGGGAGGTCAGCGAGGACGGCCTGGAGTACACCTTCAACCTGCGTGAGGGCGTGCAGTTCCACGACGGCACGGACTTCAACGCCGAGGCGGTGTGCTTCAACTTCGACCGCTGGCACAACTTCGAGGGCCTGGCCCAGAGCCCGAGCGCCTCGTACTACTACCAGGCCGTGTTCGGCGGCTTCGCCAACAGCGACAACCCCGGGATCTACGAGGGCTGCGAGGCCGTCGACGAGAACACCGCGGTCATCACGTTCAACCAGGTGACCAGCAAGATCCCCGCCGCGCTGTCGCTGCCGGCGTTCTCCATCCAGAGCCCGACGGCCCTGCAGGAGTACGACGCCGACAACCTGTCGGGCTCCGAGGACGCGATCACCTACACCGAGTACGCCCTCGAGCACCCGACCGGCACGGGCCCCTTCAAGTTCGACAGCTGGGACCGCGGCAACGGTGAGGTCACCATCGTCCGCAACGAGGACTACTGGGGCGAGCCGGCCCTGCTCGACGAGATCATCTTCCGCACCATCCCCGAGGGGAACACCCGCCGGCAGGAGCTGCAGGCCGGCACGATCGACGGCTACGACTTCGTCTCGCCCGCCGACTACGACACCCTCGAGAGCGAGGGCTTCCAGGTCCTCGTCCGCGACCCGTTCAACATCCTGTACCTGGGCTTCAACGGCGGGAACGTCGAGGGCACGCAGGCCAACCCCGCGCTGCAGGACCCGCGCGTCCGGCAGGCCATCGCGCACGCGATCGACCGCGAGACCATCGTGAACTCGCTGCTCCCCGAGGGCGCCGAGGTGGCGACGAACTTCATGCCGCCGACGGTCGACGGCTGGGCCGAGGACGTGCCGACCTACGAGTACGACCCGGAGCGGGCCCGCCAGCTGCTGGAGGAGGCCGGCGCCACCGGCACCACCCTGCGGTTCTACTACCCGACCGACGTCAGCCGGCCGTACCTGCCGGACCCGGCCGCGATGTTCCAGGTGATCGCCGAGGACCTGCGCGAGGTCGGCCTGAACATCGAGCCGGTCGCGCTGCAGTGGAACCCGGACTACCTGCAGGCGGTGCAGGCGGGGCAGGCCGACATCCACCTGCTCGGCTGGACCGGTGACTACAACGACGCCTACAACTTCATCGGCACCTTCTTCGCCGAGGACCAGAACAACCAGGCGTCCGCGGAGTTCGGCGCGTTCAGCGCCCCGGAGATCTTCCAGGCGCTGGCCGAGGCCGACGCCGAGCCCGACCCGGCGAACCGGACCGAGCTGTACCAGGAGGCCAACCGCCTGATCAAGGAGTACCTCCCGGCGGTCCCGATCTCGCACTCCCCGCCGGCGCTCGTCGTGGCCGACAACGTCCAGGGGCTGGAGCCGAGCCCGCTGACCGCCGAGGACTTCTCGACGGTCTCCCTGGAGGAGTAGCCCGTCCCACCTCGACCGCGCCGGCGGTGGCAGCGACGCCACCGCCGGCGCGGTCGACGGTCCGGTACAGGACAGCGCTCTCCGGAAAGGCTGGTCCGAGCACGTGCTCCGCTTCATCGTCCGGCGGCTCCTCCAGCTGATCCCGATCCTGCTGGGGCTCTCCGTCCTGCTCTTCGCCTGGCTGCGCGCGCTGCCGGGAGGGCCCGCCCAGGCGGCCCTCGGTGAACGCGCCACGCCCGAGGCCATCGCCCAGTACAACGAGCTGTTCGGCCTGGACGAGCCGCTCTACGTCCAGTACTTCCGCTTCCTGGGCCGCGCCGTCCAGCTCGACTTCGGCAACTCCACCCAGTACGGGCGGCCGGTCACCGACGTCTTCCTCGAGCGCTTCCCCGGCACCATCGAGCTGACCCTCCTGGCGATGGTCTTCGCCATCGGCGTCGGCATCCCGCTGGGCTACCTGGCCGCGCGCCGGCACGGCACGTTCCTCGACTCCGCCTCCGTGGTGGGGTCGCTCATCGGCGTCGCGATCCCGGTCTTCTTCCTCGCCTACCTGCTCCGGCTGCTGTTCGCCGTCGAGCTGGGCTGGCTGCCCGGGTCGGGGCGCCAGGACGTGCGCATCGACGCCACGCGGATCACCAACTTCTACGTCCTGGACGGCCTGCTCACCCGCGAGTGGGACGCCGCCTGGGACGCCCTGATGCACCTGGTGCTGCCGGCCATCGCCCTGGGCACGATCCCGCTGGCGATCATCGTCCGGATCACCCGGGCCTCGGTGCTCGACGTGGTCAACGAGGACTACGTGCGGACGGCGAACGCCAAGGGGCTGGCGATGGCGACGGTGCGCCGCCGGCACATCGTCCGCAACGCGCTGCTGCCCGTCTCGACGACCATCGGCCTGCAGACGGGCCTGCTGCTGTCCGGGGCCGTGCTCACCGAGACGGTCTTCGCGTTCGGCGGGGTCGGCTCGACGCTGTACGACGCGATCAGGCTCCGGGACTTCGCCGTGCTGCAGGGCTTCATCCTCATGCTGGCGATCGTGTACGTGCTGGTGAACCTGCTGGTCGACATCTCCTACGGCCTGCTCGACCCGAGGGTGAGGGTCCGATGACGCTCGCGGATCCGGACCGGGGGGCGGAGCGGTGACGGCGCTCGGGGACTACAAGCGCCAGCGCATCGACGCCCTCGCGGCCCGGGCCGGCCAGCTGCCCGAGGGCGATGCCGGGCTGTCGCTGACCCGCAGCGCCTTCCGCCGGCTGCGCCGGGACCCGGTGGCGATCACCGGCGCGGTCATCGTGCTGGTCTTCCTGGTCGTGGCGGCGTTCGCGCCGCTGCTGGCGCCGAAGGACCCGGTCACCCAGTACCTGCTGTCGGAGATCCGACCCGGCACCATCCCCGGGTCGCAGGAGGGCTTCCCCCTCGGCGTGGACAACCTCGGCCGCGACCTGCTCTCCCGCCTGATCTACGGCTCGCGGCAGTCGCTGATGATCGGTGTGGTGTCCACCGTGCTCGGCCTGGTGGCCGGGATGGCCCTGGGCGTGCTGGCCGGCGCCTTCGGTGGCTGGGTCGACACCGCGGTCATGCGCTTCGTCGACATCCTCCTGTCCATCCCGGGCCTGCTCATGGCGATCACCATCTCGGTGCTGCTGGGGCAGAACCAGTACGCGCTGATGATCGCGATCGCGGTCGTCCAGGTGCCGATCTTCGCCCGGCTGCTGCGCGGCTCGATGCTCGCCCAGCGCGGCAGCGACTACGCCCTCGCGGCGCGGGCACTGGGTGTGAAGAAGAGCCGGATCGTGTTCGGGCACGTGCTGCCCAACTCCCTCTCGCCCGTCATCGTCCAGGCGACCCTGTCCCTGGCGACGGCGATCATCGAGGCCGCGGCGCTGTCCTACCTCGGCCTGGGTGATCCCGACATCGCCCGCCCCGAGTGGGGCGCCATGCTGGCCAACGCCCAGGACTTCCTGTCCATCCGCCCGGCGCTCGCGGTCTGGCCGGCGCTGTGCATCATCGTCGTCGCGCTCGGCTTCACGCTGCTCGGGGAGCGGCTGCGCGAGGCCCTCGACCCGAAGTTCCGGAGGTGAGCCCCCTGCAGGCACCGGTGCTCGAGGTGGAGGACCTCGCCGTCCGGTTCACCCGCCGCGGCGAGCAGCCGACCCTCGCCGTCGACGGCGTCAGCTTCTCGGTGGCGCCCGGGGAGACGATCGGCCTGGTGGGGGAGTCCGGCTGCGGCAAGTCGGTCACCTCCCTGGCGATCATGGGACTGCTGCCCCGGCGCGGGGTCGAGGTGACCGGCTCGGTCCGCTTCGACGGGAACGACCTCGTCGACGCCCCCGACCACGTGCTGCGCGGGCTGCGCGGCGCCGACATGGGCATGGTCTTCCAGGACCCGCTCTCCTCGCTGAACCCGACCGTGCCGATCGGCACGCAGGTCACCGAGGTGCTGCTGGAGCACCGCGACATGAGCAAGGCCGAGGCCAGGGACGAGGCGGTCCGGCTGCTCGACCGGGTCGGCATCCCCGACCCCGGACGCCGGCTCAAGGAGTACCCCCACCAGCTCTCCGGCGGGATGCGGCAGCGGGCGCTGATCGCGATGGCGCTGGCCTGCGCGCCGCGGCTGCTCATCGCCGACGAGCCGACGACGGCGCTCGACGTCACCATCCAGGCGCAGATCCTCGAACTGCTGCGCGAGCTCGTCGTCGACTCGGGGACGGCGCTGGTGATGATCACGCACGACCTCGGCGTCGTCGCCGGGCTCTGCGACCGGGTGCACGTCATGTACGCCGGGAAGATCATCGAGACCGCGGACCGGCGGGACCTGTTCGCCCGCCCCCGCCAGCCCTACACCGGCGGGCTGCTGGCGTCGGTTCCCCGGCTGGACTCCGCCCGCGGCGCGCCGCTCACGCCCATCCGCGGCTCGGCCCGCGACGCCATCCCGTGGTCGGAGGGGTGCGCCTTCGCGCCGCGCTGCGACAACGCCCAGGACGACTGCCTCACCGAGGTGTCGGGCAGTACGGTGCCGCTGGTGCCGGACGGCCCTGGCCGGGAGCTGCGCTGCCGCCACCCGATCGAGCACCCGTCCGCGCCGTCGGGCGCCACCGCCTCCGGAGCCGCCCGATGACCGCCGCCCCGACCGCCGGCACCCCGGCCACCGGCCAGGAGGACCTCCTCCGGGTGGAGGACCTCAAGGTCCACTTCCCGATCCGGAAGGGGCTCTTCTTCGACCGCACGGTCGGCCACGTCCAGGCCGTGGACGGCGTCTCGCTCACCGTGCAGCGCGGCGCCACCTACGGGCTGGTGGGGGAGTCCGGCTGCGGCAAGTCGACGCTGGGCCGCGCCATCCTGCGGCTGGAGGAGCCGACCTCCGGCCGGGTGCTGTTCGACGGCACCGACGTCGCCGCGCTCACGGGCGAGCCGCTCCGCCGGATGCGCCAGCGGATGCAGATGGTGTTCCAGGACCCGCTCGGCAGCCTGGACCCGCGGCAGAACGTGGAGTCGCTGCTCTCCGAGCCGCTCCACGCCCACGGGCTCGCCGGGGGCAAGGCCGGGATCGCGGAGAAGATCCGCGGCCTGCTGGACGCCGTCGGGCTGCCCTCGGCGGCGCTGCGCCGGTACCCGCACGAGTTCTCCGGCGGCCAGCGGCAGCGCATCGGCATCGCCCGCGCCGTCGCCCTGGAGCCGGACCTGCTGATCGCCGACGAGCCGGTCTCCGCGCTGGACGTCTCGGTGCAGGCCCAGGTGCTCAACCTGCTCGAGGAGCTGCAGGAGCGGCTGGGGCTCACCTACCTGGTCATCGCGCACGACCTCGCCGTCGTCCGGCACATCAGCGACGTCGTCGGCGTCATGTACCTGGGCTCGCTGGTGGAGCAGGCGCCGGCCGACGACCTCTACGAGCAGCCGTTGCACCCCTACACCCGGGCGTTGATGAGCGCCGTCCCCGTGCCCGACCCGGAGATCGAGGAGCAGCGGGAGCGGATCCTGCTGGCCGGCGACCTGCCCTCGCCGGCCGACCCGCCGAGCGGCTGCCGGTTCCACACCCGCTGCCCCTGGCGGCAGGAGACGCGCTGCGACGACGAGGTGCCGGTGCTCCGGGAGCTGGGCCCGGGGCGGCTGGTCAGCTGCCACTGGGCCGAGGAGATCCGCGACGGCGTGCTGCGGCCGCGGCCCCCCGAGGAGGTGCTGCACGCGGGTGCGGCCACCGGGCCGGACACGGGCGGGCGCACCGGGGACGACGACCCGACCCCGTTCCTCGGTCGCGACGAGCCCCTGCCGCGGCAGGAGCAGGGCTGACCGCCTCGCCCCTTCCGGGGCGCAGGAAGCTGTGCATGCGTCTCCGGGCCCGGGAACGCAGGTAGAGCCTCCTATGCCTCAGTCGGTCAGGACGACGTCGTCGCCGCGGCGGACCGCCCGGCGGACGCGTAGCCGGGCGATGCTGCCCAGCAGCCGGACCAGGCCGCTGTAGCCGGGCGTCGGCCCGTGGTAGCCCAGGAACCCGCGGGGCCCGTCGACCATCTCCCCGGTGCGCACGTCGTACCGGCTCTGGTGCCACGGGCAGACCAGGCACCCGTCGGCGTCCACGCTGCCGTCGGCGAGGTCGGCCAGCTGGTGGCGGCACCGGCGGGAGACGGCGAAGTACCGGTCGTCCCCCCGGTTGCCCACGGCCCAGCCGCCGACGGGGCGGACCGCCCGCGGCGGCAGGTCGGCGGCGGGGATCGAGTCGGGCTCGGGCACGCGGGTCTCCTCGCGGACGGCGTTCGGCGGCGCGACCGCCCTACCCACCGCGGCCGGGCCGGACCCCTCCGCCGTCGGTAGGGTTCTGCCGACCGACGTCCGCCGCTCCAGGAGGTACCCGTGCGCCGGCTGTGCGTGGTCCTGGCGGTGCTCGCCGTCCTCGTGCTCGGCGGCGGCCCCGCGTGGGCGGTCCCCCCGTTCCGGCTCACGGACCAGGTGACCGACCAGGTCGGTGCGCTCGGCGGCGGCGCCGCGCAGGTCCAGGACGTGCTCGACGACCTCCGCGCGGACACCGGCACGGAGCTGTACGTGGTCTTCGTGTCCAGCTTCGACGGCGCCGACCAGGGGGAGTGGGCCCAGGCCACGGCCGAGCTCAGCCAGCTCGGCGAGCAGGATGCGCTCCTCGCCGTCGCGGTGGACGACGAGCGGTACGGCACCGTGCGGCCGGCAGACTTCCCGGTCACCGGCGACGCCTTCGACGAGCTGACCGACGAGCAGGTCGCCCCGGAGCTCGCCGAGGGGGACTGGGCCGGCGGCGTGGCCGCCTTCGCCGACCTGCTTCGCGACGGCGGGACGGCGGCGAGCGAGGAGCCGGCGGTGGCCGCCGACGACGGCTCCGGTGGCGGGGGCGCGCTGCTGGTGCTCGGCGGCATCGCGGTGGTCGGGGGTGGCGTCTACCTGCTCGCCCGGTCCCGCCGCAGCGGTGGCGGAGCGCTGCCGCCGCGCCGCCGGCGGGCCGAGCCCGACCCGTACGAGGGCGTGCCCACCGACGAGCTGCAGGGCCGCGCCAGCGAGTCGCTGCTCTCGCTCGACGAGGCGATGAAGACCTCGCAGCTCGACCTGGACTTCGCGCGGTCGCAGTACGGCGAGGAGGCGGTCGCCGGTTTCGACGCGGCGCTGGCGCGGTCGAAGGCCGACCTCGGCCGCGCCTTCGCGCTGCGGCAGGAGCTGGACGACGACGTCGCCGAGGACGAGCCGACGAGGCGCCGCATGCTGGCCGAGATCCTGGCGCTCACCGGCGCCGCCGGCGGCCGCCTCGACGAGCAGAGCGCGGCGTTCCAGGAGCTGCGCGACCTGGAGCGCACGGCCCCGGAGGTGCTCGCCGGGCTCGAGCCGCGCATCGCGGCGCTGCGGGCGCGCCTGCCGCAGGAGGAGCAGCGGCTGGCGGGGCTCCGGCAGCGGTACTCCGGCGGGGCCGTGACCGCCGTCGCCGACAACGTGGCCGAGGCCGCCGCGCGGCTCGACGCCGCCGACGAGGAGGTGCGGGAGGCCCGGGAGGCGCTCGCCGCCGGCCGCAGCGGGGAGGCGGTGGGCGACATCCGCGCCGCGGAGGACGCGGTGGCGCAGACCGGCACGCTGCTGGACGCCGTCGGCCGGCTGGCCGCCGACCTCGCCGCGGCCGCCGACCGGGTGGGTGCGGCGCGCGCGGAGACGGAGAAGGACCTCGCCGAGGCCCGGTCGCTGGTGGCCGGGGGCGACCGCAGCGGCCTGCCACCGCAGATCGCCCGCGCCGAGGCCGCGCTGGCGGCGGCGGACGCCGCGCTGCGGCCGGCCGACGGCTCCCCGGGCGACCCGCTGGCCGCGCTGCGCCAGCTGGAGGACGCCGACGCCGCGCTGGAGGAGGCGCTGTCGGCGGCCCGTGACGCCCAGACCCAGGCGCGCCGGGCCGCGGCCGCGCTGGACCAGGCGCTGCTCACCGCCCGCTCGGCCGTGGGCGCCGCCGCCGACTTCGTCGACACCCGGCGCGGGGCGGTGGGGCCGGAGGCGCGCACCCGGCTGGCCGAGGCGCAGCGGCACCTGGAGGCCGCCGTCGAGCTGGGGCGTACCGACCCGGTGAGCGCGCTCCGCGAGGCGCACCAGGCCGGGCTGCTCGCCCAGCACGCGCTGGACCTCGCGCAGGACGACGTCGACCGGTGGCGCTCCGGGTACGGGCCCGGCGGCCCGGGCGGCTTCGGTGGTTACGGCGGGGGCTACCGCCGCGGCGGGGTCGACCTCGGCAGCCTGGTCCTCGGCGGCATCCTGCTGGGGGGCGGCCGCGGGTTCGGCGGCCGCTCGGGTGGCTTCGGCGGCGGTTTCGGTGGTGGCTTCGGCGGCCGGGGCGGCGGCGGTGGTTTCGGCGGCGGGGGCCTCGGCGGCGGCGGCTCGTTCGGCGGCGGCGGCCGCAGCGGCGGCGGGACGTTCTGACCCCGCCGAACTGTCGGTGCCCGGTGGGATGGTGACCTCCCCCACAACAGGAGGAGGCACCCATGCCCACCCGTGAGACCCCCTGGCCGCCCGGAACCCCCTGCTGGATCGACTACGGAGCCGCCGACCTGGAGGCCGCGAAGACGTTCTACGCCGGCCTGCTCGGCTGGGAGTACACCGGCGGCGAGCCAGAGTTCGGCGGCTACCTGAACGCGCACAAGGACGGGCTCCAGGTGGCCGGGCTCGGCCCGCAGATGGACCCGGACGACCCGCCCCGCTGGACCACCTACTTCTCGACCGACGACGCGGCCGCCGCCGTCACCCGCATCCGTGAGGCCGGCGGGACGGTGCTGGTGGAGCCGATGGAGGTCGGGCCGATGGGCACGATGGTCGTCGCGCTCGACCCGCAGGGGAACCCGTTCGGCCTCTGGCAGTCCGGTTCGCACACCGGCGTGCAGCGGTACAACGAGCCCGGCTCGCTGGTCTGGAACGAGCTGGCGGCGGACGACCCGGCTGCGGCTCGGGAGTTCTACACCGCGGTCTTCGGGTTCCGGTTCGAGGAGGTCCCCGCCGCCGAGGGCTACACGACCTTCGCCACCGACGGCGATCCGCTCGGCGGGCTGGGCGGCGTCGTTCCCGGGGCGCCGAAGGGCTGGGCGAGCTGCTTCGCGGTGGCCTCCACCGACGACGCGGTCGCCGCGGTGACCGCCGCCGGGGGGAAGGTCCTGCTGCCGGCCGAGGACACCGAGTACGGCCGCTTCGCGGTCGTCGCCGACCCGTGGGGCGCGCCGTTCTCGGTGATGGAGGTCCCGGCCGGGTGATGTGCACCCGGTAGCCGGTGCGAACGGGGCGCACCGGCGACGCCGGGGTCAGCCGGGCAGCTGGCCGTACGCGTGCTCCGGGCGGAACCGGACGACCAGTCGGCGGTCGGCGACCATCGCCGCCCGGTACTCGTCCCAGTTCTCGTGCTCGCCCGAGATGCCGCGGTAGTAGGCGATCAGCTCCTCGACCGCGGCGTCGTGCGGGTCCTGCGCGACCGCGGTGAGCTCGGCGGTGCCCTCGACGGCCACCCAGGTCCAGAAGTCCTTCGACGCCACGTGCAGGGTGACCCGCGGGTCGCGCTGCAGGTTGCGGGTCTTGGCGCGGTCGGCGGTCACCGAGACGCGGATCAGGCCGTCGTCCCAGGCGTAGCCGACGTTGGAGAGCTGCGGCCGGCCGTCGCGCTTGATCGTCGCGAGCACGCCCCAGCGCTGCTCGGCGACGAACTGCAGCAGCCGCGGGTCGGCGGCCACTACCGGACCCGTCCGCGCGCGACCAGCGGGACCGGTGGCAGCGGTGGGGCCTCGAGGCGGTCGCCGTCGTAGCCGACGACCGTGCCGAAGCGCCGGGACTCCGCGTTCCACTCCTCGGCGTACTCGGCGATCTCCTCGCCCGACCGGCCGACGAAGTTCCACCACATCACCAGCCGCTCCTCGAACGGCTCGCCGCCGAGCAGCAGCAACCGGGACGCCGCACCCGCCCGCACCCGCAGGCTCCGCCGGCCGGTGCCGAGGTAGAGCATCGCGCCCGGCTCGAGCGGGACGTCGTCGACCGACACCGACCCCGAGGCGGTGAGCAGCCCGTACTCGAACTCCGGCTCCAGCGGGACCTCGACGTCGGCCCTGGCGATGAGGTCCAGGTCGACGCCGACCAGCGGGGTGTACGCGCGCCCCGGCGAGGTGACGCCGCCGAAGGAGCCCATGAGCACGGTCGCGGTCAGCCCGTCGGAGCTGAAACCCGGCAGCGCCGCGTGGTGCTCGAAGTGCGGGGCGACCTCGCGGTCCCCCTCGGGCAGCGCCACCCACAGCTGCGCACCGTGCAGGAACCGCGGGTGGGTGGCCGGCGACTGCTCGGAGTGGGCGATGCCGTGCCCCGCCGTCATCAGCGCCAGCTCGCCGGGGCGGAACCGGACGTCGCTGCCGAGCGAGTCGCGGTGGTGCACCTCGCCGTCCAGCAGCCACGACACCGTCTGCAGCCCCGTGTGCGGGTGGGGCGGCACCTGCATGCCCGGCGTGGAGGTGACGTCGTCGGGGCCGTAGTGGTCGACGAAGACCCAGGCGCCGACCATCCGGCGGCCGAGCGTCGGCAGCAGCCGGCGCACGCGGGCGCTCTCGCCGAGCATGACCTCCCTGCCCGGCAGCAGGTCCAGGGCCGGGCCGGCGGTGGTCCCCGCCAGCCCGCCCAGGCCGTGGGCGGGTGGGCGCGGTTCGAGGTTGCTCATGGCGCGGCTCCTACCGCTCGGCGTCGCCTGCAGTCTCGCCCCGGACGTCGCCGTGGGGAACCGGTCCCTCGACGCGCTGCGCCGGGATGGACCCCAGCCGGCCGGCGGAGTAGTCGGCGAACGCGTCCCTGACCTCGTCCGCCGTGTTCATGACGAACGGCCCGTACATGGCGATCGGCTCGTTGATCGGCCGGCCACCCAGGACGACGACGTCCAGCGCCGGGGTGCGCGACTCCTGGTGCACCGCGCCGCGCACGGTGACGGTGTCGCCGGGGCCGAGCACCGCGAGCTGGCCGGTCCGCACCGGGGCGCCGTCGATGCCGACCGAGCCGGCGCCGGAGAGGACGTAGACGAGGGCGTTGAAGTCCGGCCGCCAGGGCAGGTCCATGGTCGCGCCGGGGGCGATCGTGGCGTGCACCATCGCCATCGGCGTGTACGTCGAGCCCGGGCCGGTGTGGCCGCCGACCTCGCCGGCGATGACCCGCAGCAGGGCGCCGGCGTCCGCGCTGGCCAGCAGCACCGACTCCTTGGCCCGCAGGTCCTGGTAGCGCGGCTCGACCCACTTCTGCGCCTTGGGCAGGTTGACCCAGAGCTGGAGACCGTGGAAGAGGCCGCCGCTGGTCACGAGGTGCTCCGGCGGGCGCTCGATGTGGAGGACGCCTCCGCCCGCCGTCATCCACTGGGTGTCGCCGTTGCTGATCGTGCCCCCACCGCCGTGGGAGTCGGCGTGCTCGAAGGTCCCGTCGATGAGGTAGGTGACCGTCTCGAAGCCGCGGTGCGGGTGCCAGCTGGTGCCCTTGGGCTCGCCGGGCGCGTACTCGACCTCGCCCATCTGGTCCATGTGCAGGAACGGGTCGAGCGCCCTCAGGTCGACCCCGGCGAAGGCCCGGCGCACGGGGAAGCCCTCCCCTTCGAAGCCCGACGGCGCCGTCGTCACCGACCGGGTGCGGCGGCGCACCGTGCGCGGGGCGGGCAGCGGGACCCGCGGCAGGGTGGTGGTGTCCTCGACGGTCACGGCGGGCATGCCGGCCTCCTTGATTGAGGGCTCAACTAGTGGTGAGCCTAACCCCGCATGCGCCCGTTGTCTTCCCCTCTTCCGGCAGACGAGATCTGCGCAGTGGCCCCTCGGCGGCCGATGCGGCCGGTGTCCAGAACGCGTCGGCGAGCGAACGCAAAGGGATCTTTGCAAAGGAGTCTTTGCATCCCTACGCTGCAGCCGTGACCCCGCCTACCAGCCCGCTCGAGCCGGCCGTCCGCGTGACCGACGTCCGGGCCCTGCGCGCGCTCGCCCACCCCCTGCGCAACCGCCTGCTCGGCCTGCTGCGCCTGCAGGGCCCCGCGACGGCCAGCGGGCTGGCGCGAGCGGTGGGGGAGAGCAGTGGGTCGACCAGCTACCACCTGCGGCAGCTCGCCGCCCACGGGTTCGTCGAGGAGGTCGAGGACCAGGGGACAGGCCGCGAGCGCTGGTGGCGGGCCCGTCACCGGATGACCAGCTGGCGCGCCGCCGACCTCCTCGCCCAGGAGGGGGGTGCGGAGGTGCAGGAGGAGATGACCCGGCTGCAGGTGGACCGGCAGGCGGCGGTGGTCGACGCCTGGTACGCGCAGCGGGAGCGGCTCGACCCTGCCTGGGCCGACGCCGCCTCGCTGAACGACTACGCCCTGCGGCTCACGCCCGAGCAGGCCCGCGCGCTCAGCGAGGAGCTGGCCGCCACGCTGGCCCGCTGGGTCGAGGCCCACCCGGCCGGCGCGCCCGCCGAGGGCGGTGAGCAGGTCTGCGTCCTGCTCGACGTGCTCCCGGTCCCCGAGTGGCCGTCGTGACCGGCCCGGCCACCGTCCGCTCCGCGACCCGGCGGCTGGTCGGGCTGACGGCGCTGCGCTGGCTGCCGGTCGGGCTGACCACGCCGATCACCGTGCTGCTCGCCCAGGCGCGCGGCCTCACGCTCGCCGAGATCGGCCTGCTGTTCACCGTCCACGGGGTGGTGGTCGTCGCACTGGAGCTCCCCACCGGTGGGCTGGCCGACGTCTTCGGCCGCCGCCCCGTCGTGGTCGCCGGCGCCCTGCTGCACCTGGCCTCCTGCCTGCTGATCGCGACGGCGACGACGTTCACCGGCTTCCTGGTCGGCGTCCTCGCGCTCGGGCTGGGGCGCGTGCTGGACTCCGGCCCGCTCGAGGCGTGGTACGTCGACACGGTGCACCGGCTGGAGCCGAAGGCGGACGTCGCCCCGGGCCTGGCGAAGCACTCGGCCGCCGACGGCGCCAGCCTCGCGGTCGGCGCGGTCGTCGGCGGCTTCCTGCCCTCGCTGCTCGGGAGCTCCGGGGCCGAGGGGCTCGCGCTGCCCTACCTCGGCGCGGCGGTGCTG
This sequence comes from Blastococcus sp. SYSU DS0669, assembly GCF_054050895.1. Lineage (NCBI taxonomy): Bacteria > Bacillati > Actinomycetota > Actinomycetes > Geodermatophilales > Geodermatophilaceae > Blastococcus > Blastococcus sp. SYSU DS0669. The sequence continues at coordinate 19,074 of NZ_JBJHAE010000023.1, forward strand.
GACGTCGTGTACGTCGCCGCGGTGCTGCGACTGCTGACCGAGCACCGTGCCACACGCGAGGGGAGCCTGGGGGGCGCTCTCGCGGCCGGGGCCCGGGCGCTGCCGCGCACGCTGGCCGGCGCGGTGCGGCTGTCGGTGACCGACGGGCCGATGCGGCTGGTCCTGCTGCTGACCGCCGTCGGCGGCGTCGGGCTGGTCGTGTGCGAGCTGCTCGGCCCCGTGCGGTTCGCCGAGCTGACCGGCGGCCGGGACGACGGCGCCGCGGTGTACGGCGTCGTCCTGGCGATCTCCTTCGGCGGGGCGGCGGTGGGGGCGGTGCTCGCTCCGCACCTGCGGCGGTTGCTGCGCGGCTCCACCGCGGCGGCCGGCGTCGTTCTCTTCGTCCTCGGGGGCTCGGCGCTCGCCCTGGTCGCCGGGCCCGACGCGCTCGCGCCGGCCGCGACCGGCTTCGCCCTGTACTACCTGTCGCACGGCGCGGTCTGGCCGTTGCTGAGCGCCGTCCTGCACACCCGTGTCGACGCCGTGCACCGGGCGACAGCGGTCTCGGCGATGTCCCTGTCGCTGGCCGTCGGCGGGATCGTCGGCAACCTCACCGTGCCCCCGCTCGCCGCGGCCGCCAGCACGGGGACCGGGTTCCTCGTCGTCGCCGGCGTCGTCGCGCTCGGCGCCCTGGGCTGCCTGCGGCTGCCCCGGTCGACCGCGGCCGGGGCCGCCGTGGTCCGGGACGGGGCGTCCGTCGGATACTGAGGGCCCATGACTCCTCCCCGCAGCAGCCGATGAGCGCGCCCCTCAACCTGGTCAACCTCGAGCGGGTGCACAAGGCCCACGGCACGACCGTCGTGCTCGAGGACGTCTCGCTCGGCGTCGCAGCCGGCGAGCGGATCGGGATCGTCGGCCGCAACGGCGGCGGCAAGAGCACGCTCCTGTCGCTGATCACCGGCACCGACGACCCGGACTCGGGCCGTGTGACCCGCCGCGGCGACCTCGCGATGGGCGTGCTCGACCAGTCCGGCACCCTCCCGCCCGGGACGACGGTGCGCGACGTCGTCCTGCCCCCGTCGATGTTCGCCGCCGAGCACGAGTGGGCCGGCGACCCCGCCGTCCGCTCGGTCCTGACCGGCCTGGAGCTCGACCGGCTGGGGCTGGACGCGCCGGTGGCGCCGATGTCCGGGGGCGAGCGTCGCCGCGTCGCGCTGGCCGCCCAGCTCATCCGGCCGCTGGACCTGCTGGTGCTCGACGAGCCCACCAACCACCTCGACGTCGAGGGGGTGGCGTGGCTCGCCGAGTACGTGAAGCAGCGCAGCGGCGGCCTCGTCGTCGTCACCCACGACCGGTGGTTCCTCGACGAGGTCTGCACCACCACGTGGGAGGTCGCTGACGGCGACGTCCACTCCTACGACGGCGGTTACTCGGCGTACACGCTGGCCCGGGCCGAGCGCGCCCGGATCGCCTCGGTCACCGAGGAGCGGCGGCTGAACCTGGTGCGCAAGGAGCTGGCCTGGCTGCGCCGCGGCCCGCCGGCCCGCACCAGCAAGCCCCGGTTCCGCATCGAGGCCGCGCAGGCGCTGATCGCCGACGAGCCGCCGGCCCGCGACTCGATGGCGCTCAAGGGCTTCGCCGCCCGGCGCCTGGGCCGGACCGTCTACGACGTGGAGGACGTCGACTACGCCGTGCCCACCGACGAGGGCCCCCGGACGCTGTTCCGCGACCTCACGTGGCACGTCGGCCCCGGTGACCGGATCGGCATCGTCGGGGTCAACGGCGCGGGCAAGACGTCGCTGCTCAAGCTGCTCGTGGGCGAGACGCAGCCCGACTCGGGATCCGTCGTCGTCGGGCAGACGGTGTCTCCGGCGTACCTGTCGCAGCACGTCACCGAGCTGCCGCGCGCGCTCCGGGTGGTGGAGGCGGTGCAGGAGGTCGCGCGCATCGCCCGCATCGGCAACCAGGAGATCTCCGCCTCGTCGCTGGCCGAGCGCTTCGGCTTCCTCGCCAACCGGCAGTGGACGCCGGTCGGCGACCTCTCCGGCGGCGAGCGGCGGCGGCTGCAGCTGCTGCGCCTGCTCATGGCCGAGCCCAACGTGCTGATCCTCGACGAGCCGACCAACGACCTGGACATCGACACCCTCACGGCGCTGGAGGACCTGCTCGACAGCTTCCCCGGCACGGTGCTGGTGGTCAGCCACGACCGGTACTTCGTCGACCGCGTGTGCGACAAGGTGGTCGCGCTGCTCGGCGATGGCACGCTGGCCGAGCTCCCCGGCGGGGTGGAGGAGTACCTGCGGCGCCGAGCGGCCGGCGGCGCCCCGCTGACCACGGCGGACGGGAGCGACGGTCCGCGTCCGGTGGGCGCGCCCTCGACGTCGGCCCCCGCGGTGTCGGCGGCCGAGGCGCGGGCGGCGAAGAAGGAGGCCGCCAAGCTGGAGCGGCGGATGCTCAAGCTGGACGCCGACGAGAAGAAGCTGCACGAGCAGCTCGCGGCGGCGGCCACCGACTACGCGAAGGCCGCCGAGCTCGACGCCCGGCTGAAGGAGCTGCAGGCGGAGAAGGAGCAGGTGGAGGAGGAGTGGCTGGCCGCGGCGGAGACCGCCGAGGGCTGAGCGCTCGTCGTCTTCCCTCGCGTGGCCCGGCCGCCGTCCTCCCTCACGGCGGCGCGTCCTCCCTCACGGCGCACGGTGAGGGAGGACGCTCGATGATCAGGCAACCTGATCATCGCCGGGGCGGCGGGGCGGCGGGGCGGCGGGGCGGCGGGGCGGCGGGGCGCGTCGGGCGCGGTGGCCTTCGCCTGCGCGAGCGGGCTGGTCACGTCGGGCGGACGTCGGGGTCCGGCCGTAATCTGAGGCCACCGCCGGCCGTCCCCGGACGTCTGTGGTCGTCCCCGAGCCCACCGAGACTCCCGGAGACCCGTGCTCGCTGTCCTGCTGCTGCACCTGCTGGCCGCGCTGGTGGCACCGCTGCTCGTGCGCTGGTGGGGCCGGAACGCCTTCCTGGCGCTGGCGCTGGTGCCGGCGGTGGGCTTCGCGTGGGTGCTGACCCGGCTGGCCACGGTGACCGGCGGCGGCGAGGTCACCGAGACCGTCCCCTGGGTGCCGGCCCTCGGCCTCGAGGTGGCCCTCCGGCTGGACGCCCTGTCGCTCACCTTCGCTCTGCTGGTCACCGGGGTCGGCGCGCTGGTGATGGTCTACTGCGCGCGCTACTTCGAGCCCGGCGACGAGGGGACGCCGCGGTTCGCCGGCAACCTCACCGCGTTCGCCGGCTCCATGCTGGGCCTGGTCCTGGCCGACGACCTGCTGATGCTCTACGTCTTCTGGGAGCTCACGACCGTCTTCTCGTTCCTGCTCATCGGCGGCTCGGGGGCGAAGCTGGCGGCCCGGCGGGCGGCCAGCCAGGCGCTCATCCTGACCACCGCGGGCGGGCTGGCCATGCTCGTCGGGCTGATCATGCTCGGCGAGACCAGCGGCAGCTACCTGCTGTCGGAGGTGGTCGCCGACCCGGGCAGCGGTCCGCTCCTGGTGGCCGGGACGATGCTGGTCGTCGTCGGCGCGGTCACCAAGTCCGCGATGATCCCGTTCCACTTCTGGCTGCCCGCCGCCATGGAGGCGCCCACCCCGGTCAGCGCCTACCTGCACGCCGCCGCCATGGTGAAGGCCGGCATCTACCTGGTGGCGCGGCTGGCCCCCGGGTTCGCCGACGTGCCCGGCTGGCGGCCGGTCGTGCTCGGTCTGGGCCTGGCCACGATGCTGGTCGGCGGCTACCGCGCGCTGCGCCAGAACGACCTCAAGCTGCTGCTGGCCTTCGGCACGGTCAGCCAGCTGGGCTTCCTCATGGTGCTCGTCGGCGGGGGGAGCCGGGAGCTGGCCGCCGCCGGGCTGGCCATGACGCTGGCGCACGGGCTGTTCAAGTCCACGCTCTTCCTCACCGTCGGGGTCGTCGACCACGCCACCGGCACCCGCGACCTGCGCCGGCTGTCCGGGCTGGGCCGGCGGCTGCCCGTGGTGGCGGCGATCGGGACGCTCGCCGCGCTCAGCATGGCCGGTGTCCCCCCGCTGCTCGGGTTCGTCGGCAAGGAGGCGGCGTTCACCGCGCTGTGGGACGGCGGGCTGCCCGACCGGACGGCGGCCGTCGTCGTCCTCGTCGGGCTGGTGCTCGGCTCGGTGCTCACCGCCGCCTACACGCTGCGCTTCCTGTGGGGCGCCTTCGCCCGCAAGCCGGGCCTGGAACCGGAGGAGCCCGCCGAGCTGCTCCACCCGCCGCACGCGCTGTTCCTCGCCGCCCCCGCGGCGCTGGCGCTGACCGGGCTGCTCGCCGGACCGTTCAGCCCGGTGCTCGAGCCGCTGGTCGCCGGGTACGCCGACGGGCTGCCGCTCGTGGCCGAGGAGGCCGAGAAGCTGGCGCTGTGGCACGGCTGGCAGCCGGCCCTGGCGCTGTCGGCGCTCACCCTGCTCGGCGGCGCGGCGCTCTTCGCCGCGCGCTCGGCGGTGTTCCGCTTCCAGCAGCGGCGGGCCGTCGGCGCCTCGGCCGACGAGGGCTACTGGAACACCATGCAGGCTCTCGACCGGCTCGCGGTGCTGGTCACCGGCACCACCCAGCGCGGCTCGCTGCCGGCCTACCTGGGCACCATCCTCGTCGTCGTCCTGGCCCTGCCCGGGTCGATCCTGCTGTTCCGGGCGCCGTGGCCGGGGGAGTGGCGGGCGTGGGACACCCCGATCCAGGCGCTGGTCGGGGCGGTGGTGCTGCTCGCCGCCGTCATGGCGCTGCGGATCCGCCAGCGGCTGTCGGCGGTGCTGGTCGTCGGCGTCACCGGTTACGGCCTCGCCGTCCTCTTCGCCCTGCAGGGCGCCCCCGACCTCGCGCTCACCCAGTTCCTCGTCGAGACCCTCACCCTGGTCGTCTTCGTGCTCGTCCTGCGCAAGCTGCCCAAGGACATCTCCGAGCGGCACCGGCCCGGCGAGCGGGCGGTCCGCGGGGTGATCGCCGCGGGCGTGGGGCTGTTCATGGGGGCGGTCGGCGCGGTGACACTCAGCGCCCGCGAGGCGACGCCGGTGTCGGTCGACTTCCCCGAGGCGGCGTACGAGATCGGCGGTGGCAGCAACGTCGTCAACGTGACGCTGGTCGACCTCCGGGCGTGGGACACGCTCGGTGAGATCTCCCTGCTGGTCGTCGCGGCCACGGGCGTGGCCAGCCTGGTCTTCCTCCGGCGGCGCACCGGCGTGGTGGAGCGGCTGGACCCGGTGCGGGCGGCCCGCGCCGCCCGCCGGTCGCGCCGGGCGCCCCGGCGGCAGTGGCTCTCGGCGACGGCGGCGCTCTCGCCCGAGCGGCGCTCGGTGGTGCTCGAGGTGATCACCCGCATCCTGTTCCACACCATCGTCGTGTTCTCCGTCTACCTGCTGTTCAGCGGGCACAACCAGCCGGGCGGAGGCTTCGCCGGCGGGCTCGTCGCGGGGCTGGCGCTCGTGCTCCGCTACCTGGCCGGCGGCCGCTACGAGCTCGGCGAGGCGGCGCCGGTCGACCCGGGTCTGCTGCTGGGCGCGGGGCTGCTGTTCGCCGGCGGGACCGGCGCCATGGGACTGGTGCTCGGCGCCGAGGTGCTGGAGACGGCGATCCTCGAGACGACGCTGCCGGTGCTGGGCGACGTCAAGCTCGTCACCTCGCTCTTCTTCGACGCAGGGGTCTACCTCATCGTGATCGGCCTGGTCCTCGACGTGCTCCGCAGCCTCGGGGCGGAGCTCGACCGCCAGGCCGACGAGAATGACCCGATCGAGGTCGGCGCGGACGAGGTGGTGCTCCGATGACCCCGACCGTCGTCCTGCCGGTCATCGTCGCGGGCCTCTACGCCGCCGGCGTGTACCTGCTCATGGACCGCAGCCTCACCCGCGTCCTGCTCGGCTTCCTGCTGCTGGGCAACGCGACCAACCTGCTGCTGCTCTCCGCCGGGGGGCCGACGGGGCTTGCGCCCATCGTGGGCTTCGCCGAGCCCGAGGAGATGAGCGACCCGCTGCCGCAGGCGCTCGTCCTCACGGCGATCGTCATCACCTTCGGCATCGCGTCGTTCCTGCTGGCCCTGATCTACCGCTCCTGGCGGCTCGTCCGCCAGGAGGTCGTCGGGATCGACGAGGAGGACCGGCGGGTGGCTGCCCGCTCGGGCACCGATGCCGACGAGATCGACCCCGACGACCTCGCCCCCGAGGACCGGCCGGCCGGGCACGCCGACAGCCTGCACGGCGAGGGGGACGACGTCGAGGAGCTGCTGCGGCGGCACTACGCCGGCGTCCCGTCCGACGACGTCGACCTGCCGCCCACCCGGCGGAGGCGCTCGTGACCGGCATCCTCAGCCCGCTCCCGGTGCTGCTGCCGCTGCTGGGCGCGGCGGCCGCCCTGCTGGTCGGTGGCCGGCACCCGCGGGTGCAGCGCACGCTGAGCATCCTGGTGCTGACCACGGTCCTCGGTGTGTCGGTGGCGCTGCTCTTCCTCGCCGACGCCCAGGGGGCGGTGGCGGTGTCGCTGGGCGGCTGGGAGGTGCCGCTGGGCATCGTGCTGGTCGTCGACCGGCTGTCGGCGCTGATGCTCGTGGTCGCCTTCACCGTGGGCCTGGGCGTGCTCGTCTTCGCGGTTGGCCAGGGTGCGGCCGACGGCGACGAGGAGGCGCCGGTGTCGATCTTCCACCCGACGTTCCTGGTGCTCATGGCGGGCGTGGCCAACGCCTTCCTCGCCGGCGACCTGTTCAACCTCTACGTCGGCTTCGAGATCCTGCTGACCGCCAGCTACGTGCTGCTGACCCTCGGCGGCTCGGCACCCCGGATCCGCGCGGGCGTCACCTACATCATCGTCAGCCTGCTCAGCTCGCTGCTGTTCCTCGCCGCGATCGCCCTGGTCTACGCCTCGACCGGCACGGTCAACATGGCCCAGCTGGCCGGGCGGCTGGGGGAGCTGCCCGAGGGCACGCAGCTGCTCATCCACGCGCTGCTGCTGATCGCCTTCTCGATCAAGGCGGCGGTCTTCCCGCTGTCGGCCTGGCTGCCCGACAGCTACCCGACCGCACCCGCTCCGGTCACCGCGGTGTTCGCCGGGCTGCTGACCAAGGTGGGCGTGTACGCGATCATCCGCACGCAGACGCTGCTCTTCCCCGGTGGCGGGCTGGACACGGTGCTCATGTGGGCAGCCCTGGCCACCATGCTGATCGGCATCCTCGGCGCCGTGGCGCAGGCCGACATCCGGCGGATCCTGTCGTTCACCCTGGTCAGCCACATCGGGTACATGGTGTTCGGCATCGCGCTCGCCTCCCGGGCGGGGCTGGCCGGCGCCGTCTTCTACGTCGTCCACCACATCGCCATCCAGACCACGCTCTTCCTCGTCGCGGGTCTGGTCGAGCGGCAGGGCGGGGCGACGGCGGTCGACCGGCTGGGCGGCCTGGCCAAGGCCTCGCCGCTGCTCGCCGTCCTCTTCTTCGTCCCCGCCATGAACCTGGCCGGCATCCCCCCGTTCTCCGGGTTCATCGGGAAGCTGGGGCTGCTCGAGGCTGGCGTGGCCGACGGCGGGTGGCTGCCCCTGGTCCTCGTGGCCGGTGGCGCGGTCACCAGCCTGCTCACCCTGCTCGCGGTCTCGCGGGTGTGGACCCGGGCGTTCTGGCGGCCACCGGCCGATGCGCCGGCCGGGGACACCGACGCGGCAGCGGCGGCGGACGCGGGGCCCGAGCTCCACCCCGAGCCGCTGCCCCAGCCGCCCACGCCCGAGCCCGGTGAGCCGCAGGCCGACGGCCCCGGGCCCACGGACGACAGGGAGCCGGTACCGGTGGATGCCACGGCCCCGGGTGCCGCGAACGCCGCCGGTCCCGGCCGTTCGGCGGCGCGGCGGGCGGCCTGGGAGCGGCACACGGCGGTGGCGACGGCGACGACGCCGGCCACGGACGGCTTCGGCGAGGACCCGGAGCAGGTCCGGCCGGACCGGCCGCTGCCGCGGGTCATGCTCGCCGCCACCGCCGCGATGGTCACCGTGACCGTGTCGCTCACCGTCCTGGCCGGGCCGCTGTACGCGGTGGCCGACCGCGCGGCGGGCGACCTGCTCGACCGCCGTCCGTACGTGACGGCGGTCGTCGACGCGGAGAACGCCCCGTGAGCGGGGTGCCGCGCGAGAGCGCAGGCAGCGGCATGGCCCACCAGTTGCGCCACCAGCTGCCCCTGCTGGTCTGGCTGGTGCTGGTGTGGAACCTGCTCTGGGGCACGTGGTCGTGGGCCAACCTGCTGTCCGGTGCGGTGGTCGCGCTGGCCGTGACGCTGCTGCTGCCGCTGCCGCCGGTGGTCGGCGGCGTCACCGTGCGCCCGGTCCGGCTGCTGGCGTTCGTCGGCACCTTCCTGGCGGACCTGGTGACCTCCGGGGCCCAGGTGGCGTGGCAGACGGTGCGCCCGAGCGGCATCAGCCGCAGCGCGATCATCATGGTCCAGCTGCGCACGGACTCCGACCTGCTGCTGACGATCATCACCGAGGCCCTGACGCTGGTGCCCGGGTCGATGGTCATCGACATGGACCGGGAGCAGCGGCGGCTGGCGGTGCACGTCCTGCACGTGACCGACGCGCGCGACGTGGAGCGCCAGCGGGAGTCGGTGCTGACCATGGAGGAGCGCGTGGTCCGGGCGTTCGGCTCGCCCGACGAGGTGGCGGCCGTCAGCGCCGGCGCCCCGACCGACTCCGTCGGCGAGGGGCGGAGGACACCGTGACCGTCGTCTACTGGGCGGCCTACCTCCTGCTGGGCACCGGGGCGCTGCTCGCGCTGGTGCGGCTGGCGCTGGGCCCCTCGTTGCTCGACCGGGTGGTCGCGACCGACACGCTGCTGGTGATCATCGCGGCCGGGCTGGCCGTCCACGCGACGCTGGAGCGGGATCCCACGGTGGTGCCCGTGCTCGTCGTGGTGTCGCTGCTGGCGTTCGTCGGCTCGGTGTCGGTGGCCCGCTACATCGGCGGCATGCTCATCCACTCGAACCTGGGCACGCAGGGGATCGACGTCGACGACCGGCCGGCCGACGGGGAGGTGTCGCGGTGAACGACGTCGAGACCGTGGGCGACGGGATCGCCGTCGCGCTGGTGCTGCTGGGTTCGGTGCTGTGCCTCACCGCGGGGCTGGGGCTGCTCCGCTTCCCCGACGTGCTCGCCCGGATGCACGCGGGCACGAAGCCGCAGGTGCTCGGGGTCCTGCTGATCATGGTGGGGGGAGCGATCCGACTGCAGGGCTGGTCGGCGACGTGGATGCTGCTGCTGGTCGCGGTCTTCCAGATGCTCACCGCACCCGTGAGCGCGCACATGATCAGCCGGGTCGCCTACCGGCGCCGGCACGTGCGCCGCGACCTGCTGCTGGTCGACGAGCTGCACACCGAACGCCGGCCCGACCGGGTCTACCGCGGGGACGAGCCGGCCGACGCCCCGCCGGAGGACCCGGGGCGGGCGCTGGCGGAGAGCCGCCGCGAGGAGCGGGAGGACGGGGCGCGCTGAGCGGCGCGCCCCGTCCCGGCCGGATCAGCGCTCAGCGCGGTTGACCGCGGAGACGATGGCGCGCAGGGAGGCGGTGAGGATGTTCGGGTCGATGCCCACGCCCCACAGCACCCGGTCGCCGACGGCGCACTCGACGTAGGCCGCCGCGCGGGCGTCGCCGCCGGCGGACATGGCGTGCTCGGCGTAGTCCAGCACGCGGACGTCGACGTCGACGGTCTTCAGCGCGTCCACGAACGCGGCGATCGGGCCGTTGCCGCGGCCCTCCACCGTCACCGGTACGCCCGAGTCGACGAGCTCCACGACCACCTCGTCGAGCTGGTCGGCGTGCGCGGTGTGCCGGTGGCCGCTGAGCGAGAAGCGCCCCCACGGGGCGTCGGCGTCGGGCAGGTACTCGTTGGAGAACGCCGTCCACATCTGCTCGGCGGTCACCTCGCCGCCCTCGTCCTCGGTGTGCCGCTGGACGACGGCGCTGAACTCGATCTGCAGCCGGCGCGGCAGGTCCAGGTGGTTCTCGGTCTTCATGATGTAGGCGACGCCGCCCTTGCCGGACTGGCTGTTCACCCGGATCACGGCCTCGTAGCTGCGACCGACGTCCTTGGGGTCGATCGGCAGGTACGGCACGGCCCACGTCTGCTGCTCGACCGGGACCCCGGCCGCGGTCGCGTCGGCCTGCAGCGCCTTGAAGCCCTTGTTGATGGCGTCCTGGTGGGAGCCGGAGAAGGCGGTGTAGACGAGGTCGCCGCCGTAGGGGTGCCGCTCGTGGACGCCGAGCTGGTTGCAGTACTCGACGGTGCGGCGGATCTCGTCGATGTCGGAGAAGTCGATCTGCGGGTCGATGCCCTGGCTGAACAGGTTCAGGCCCAGGGTGACCAGGTCGACGTTGCCGGTGCGCTCGCCGTTGCCGAACAGGCAGCCCTCGATGCGGTCGGCGCCGGCCCGGTAGCCGAGCTCGGCCGCGGCGACGGCGGTGCCGCGGTCGTTGTGCGGGTGCAGGCTCAGGATCACCGAGTCGCGCCGGCCCAGGTGGCGGTGCATCCACTCGACCTGGTCGGCGTAGACCGTCGGCTCGGCCATCTCGACCGTGGCCGGCAGGTTGAGGATCGTCGGCCGGTCGGGGGTGGGCTCCCAGACGTCGGTGACGGCGTCGCAGATCTCGACGGCGAAGTCGAGCTCGGTGCCGGTGAACGACTCGGGGGAGTACTCGAACCGGATGTCGGTGTCGCCCATCTGCTCGGCGAGCTTGCGCACGACCTGCGCGCCGTGGACGGCGATGTCGACGATGCCGGCGCGGTCGGAGCCGAAGACGACCCGCCGCTGCAGCGTGGAGGTGGAGTTGTAGAGGTGGACGATCGCCTGGTTCGCCCCGCGCAGGGACTCGAAGGTGCGCTCGATCAGCTCGTCACGGGCCTGGGTGAGCACCTGGATCGTCACGTCGTCCGGGACCAGGTCGTCCTCGATCAGCTGGCGGACGAAGTCGTAGTCGGTCTGGCTCGCCGCCGGGAAGCCGACCTCGATCTCCTTGTAGCCCATGCGGACGAGCAGTTCGAACATCCGCCGCTTGCGGTCGGGCGTCATCGGGTCGATCAGCGCCTGGTTGCCGTCGCGCAGGTCGACGGCGCACCAGCGCGGGGCCTGCGTCGTCACGACGTCGGGCCAGGTGCGGTCGTGCAGCGCCACCGGGGCGAAGGGCGCGTAGCGGTGGATCGGCATGCCGGACGGCTGCTGGGGGTGCCGGGCGTGCGGGTGGGTCTCGCTCATGGGGGGAGGGCTCCTGGTACGGGCTGCCGTGCGCGGAGTGCGCACGGCTCCGGGGACGGTCAGCGGACGCCGGGGACGCCGGAACCCCGCGGCGAGGAAGCCGACCTAGGAGAGGGCCTCGCCGCGGCGGGTAAGCAGGAGGCTGCCGCGCACGGCGCCACGGTAGCAGCGGATCGGCCCTGATCGCAGCGCACGGGCGGTCCACGGCGGGGATCGGCAGCACGCGCGCTCGTCGCGCCGGGGGCCGCGTGCGTTGCGCGCCAGGTCACCAGGGGCCAGAGTGTGACGTGCGACACATGTGCGGGATGAGCGTCCAGAGGGGGGCGTCATGTCGGGCTCGATCGACCGGCGTCGTGCCGCGGACCTGGTCGGGACGGCACTGCTGGTGGTGCCCCGTCCGGGGCCCGGCGTGGCGGCTCGGACCGTCGGCGGCGGAGAGCCCGACCACGTAGGCCCCGGGTGAACGCGCTGGTCACCCGTCCGTCCGGGACCACGTCCGAGGCGCACATCGACCCCTCGGTGACCGTCGTCCTCACCGGGGCCCGCCGCCTCCCCTGCACCGACGTGGGCACTCCCGGGTGGCCCGGCTCGTCGGCGCGCCGGTGCGGGGTCACCGGTTGCCGCGACCGACCGTCAGCAGGCCGACCGCACGACGTGGACCGGCGCGACCGGAGGAGGTGAGTCGGCGACCGCACCCGGCAGTGCGGTCAGGAGCGTCGCAGCACGGCGCGGATCGGGCCCGGCCCGCCGCGCATCCAGGCTCATGGAGGGAAACGGACACATGGCAGGCAACAGAGGCGTCGCCTACACCGGCCCCGGCAAGGTCGAGGTGCAGGACATCCCCTATCCGAAGCTGGAACTGCAGGACGGCCCGGGGGTGAATCCCGCGAACGTCGGCCGCAAGACCGAGCACGGGGTCATCCTCAAGGTCGTCACCAGCAACATCTGCGGCAGTGACCAGCACATGGTGCGGGGCCGCACCACCGCTCCCGAGAACCTCGTGCTGGGGCACGAGATCACCGGCGAGGTGATCGAGCGGGGCCGCGACGTCGAGTTCATCGAGGTCGGCGACCTCGTCTCGGTGCCGTTCAACATCGCCTGCGGCCGGTGCCGCAACTGCAAGGAGGGCAAGACCGGGATCTGCCTCAACGTCAACCCCGCCCGCCCCGGCGCCGCCTACGGCTACGTGGACATGGGCGGCTGGGTCGGCGGTCAGGCCGAGTACGTGATGGTTCCCTACGCGGACTGGAACCTGCTGAAGTTCCCCGACCGGGACCAGGCGATGGAGAAGATCCGCGACCTCACGATGCTCTCGGACATCTTCCCGACCGGGTTCCACGGCTGCGTCACGGCCGGGGTGAAGCCCGGCTCCACGGTGTACATCGCCGGTGCGGGGCCGGTCGGCCTGGCCGCCGCCGTCGGCGCGCAGCTGCTCGGGGCGGCCGTCGTCGTCGTCGCCGACCTGGTGGAGGCACGGCTCGCGCAGGCGCGCAGCTTCGGCTGCGAGACGGTGGACATCTCCAAGGGCGATCCCAAGGACCAGATCGAGCAGATCCTCGGCGTCCCCGAGGTGGACTGCGCGGTCGACGCCGTGGGCTTCGAGGCCCGCGGGCACGGTGAGGGCGCTGCGACCGAGGCGCCGGCCACGGTCCTCAACTCCCTCATGGAGCTGACGGCCGCCGGTGGGGCCATCGGCATCCCGGGCCTCTACGTCACCGGAGACCCCGGCGGCATCGACGAGGCGGCCAAGGTCGGTTCCCTGTCGCTGAGCCTCGGCACCGGCTGGGCCAAGTCCCTGTCCTTCACCACCGGCCAGTGCCCCGTCATGCGGTACAACCGCCAGCTGATGATGGCGATCCTGCACGACAAGGTGCAGATCGCGAAGGCTGTGAACGCCACGGTCATCCCCCTCGACCAGGCGCCGCAGGGGTACGCCGACTTCGACAGCGGCGCGGCGAAGAAGTACGTGCTGGATCCGCACGGCATGGTGGCCTGACGAGAGCCTGACCGCTGGCGGGGCGGCGCGCCTCCGGCCGTCGCCCCGTCAGCCGGTCAGAACTGCTTGCGCAGCCGCAGGCGCAGCGGTCGGCCGTCGGGGTCCACCAGCATCCGGTAGACCGGCGTGGCCCAGAGCCTGGTCAGCCGGCCGAGCTTCTCCGGCCGGTGCGGTCGCAGCCGTCCGGGTGGCCGGGCTCCCCGTCGTCCGCCGTCGTGCCACTCCTGGAGTGCACCGGCCCGCTGCTCGAGCGTCGCGACGAAGCGTTCCGGGTCGATCAGCAGCTCGTCCTCGCTGCCGTCCGCCGCCAGGTCGAGGTGCTCGCGGGCCAACTCCAGCCGCAGGTCCCGGGCGAAGGTGCGTGCGCCGTCGCCCGTCCCGGCCGGGTCCAACGGCTCGCGGGGATCGCGGGTGGTGTCGAGGACCGCGGTGGAGAGCTCGCTGTCGTGGGTCCACGAACGGCGGTTGAAGTTGTCGCTGCCGATGCTGGCCCACACGTCGTCCACCACGCAGACCTTGGAGTGCACGTAGACCGGCGTCCCGGCGTGGTTCTCGACGTCGAAGGCGTGGACCCGGTCCACCCCGCCCGCCCGGATGCACAGGTCGATCGCCTGCCGGCGGCCGACGTACTGCGGCGTCGCGTTGAACGCGCCCTCCTGGTCGGGGATCCGGGGGACGACGACGACCAGGTGCAGCCCGGGGTTGTCGGTCAGGGCGTCGGCGAACAGCTGCGCGACCTCCGAGGACCAGAGGTACTGGTCCTCCAGGTAGATCAGCCGCCGGGCCTCCTTGACCGCTTTGGTGTACCCCCGGGCGATGGAACGCTCGCCCTCGGGGGCGAAGTCGTAGCGCGGGCGGATCTTCGGGTAGGTGCGCAGGGTCTGCACGAGGTGCGGACCGCACGGCGGCGGCGGCGGCAGTTCGGGGGGCAGCGGGGAGTGGTCCAGCCGGGCGTGGCGGAACCGGTCGACGACGTACGCGATCGGGTTCCCCTGCACGGGGCTGGTCGGGTCGTCCCAGCGCTCGCGGAACGCGGTGTCCAGGACGGCCACCGCCGGCCCCCGGATCTCGGCCTGCACGTCGTGCCACGGCGGGGTGGGCCCGTACCCGGAGGCCATGTCGACCGCCTGCGGGTCGCCCTCGTGCACGGCGTCGTCGCGGCGGCTGTGGCACAGGTCGATCCCGCCGGCGAAGGCGACGTCGAGCGAGGGGTCGGCGGGGCAGCGGATGACCACGATCTTCTGGTGGTGGCTGCCGACCCGGCGCACGCGCTGGTCGAGCACGACCTTCCCGCCGTCCTCCTCGATCTCCCGGTCCAGCGACCGGTTCTGCTCCTTGCTGTAGGAGAGGGCGTCGGTGTGCGAGCGCCACACCAGACCGCGCACGTCGACGCCGCGGCGCGAGGCCGCGCTGAACAGCTCGTCCACGGTCGGCCCCTCCGGGCGGAGTCGCTGGTCGGGGTCGCCGCGCCAGTCGGTGAACCAGAGGCGGTCGCCCTCGCCCAGCTGCTCGACCACCTCGACGAGCCGCTGGAAGTACGCCGAACCGTGGACGAGCGGACGGACCAGGTTGCCGTCGGTCCAGGCGGGGAGGGGGGTGCCCGGGTTGCCGCGCTCCTCCGCGGTGAGCAGCCAGCGACTCGGATCGTCCACGCGATGATCACAACGGTCGGGCCCGCCGGATGCAAGCGCTCGTGCCGTGGACGACCTCGGTAGCCTCATGTCCCGTGGCCCTCGTCGTCCAGAAGTACGGCGGCTCGTCCGTCGCCTCCGCAGAGCACATGAAGCGCGTCGCGGAGCGGATCGTCGCGGCCAAGAACAACGGCGACGACGTGGTCGTCGTGGTCTCCGCCATGGGCGACACCACCGACGAGCTGCTGGACCTGGCGAGCCAGATCACCGACGACCCGCCCGGTCGCGAGCTGGACATGCTGCTCACCGCCGGCGAGCGGATCTCGATGGCGCTGCTCGCGATCGCGATCTCCGAGCACGGCTACGAGGCCCGCTCCTTCACCGGGTCGCAGGCCGGCGTCATCACCACGTCCAGCCACGGCAAGGCGCGGATCATCGACGTCACCCCGGGCCGCCTCAAGTCGGCGCTCGACGAGGGGTCGGTCGTCATCGTCGCCGGGTTCCAGGGCGTCAGCCAGGACACCAAGGACATCACCACGCTGGGGCGCGGCGGCTCGGACACCACCGCCGTCGCCGTCGCGGCGGCGTTGAACGCCGACGTCTGCGAGATCTACACCGACGTCGACGGTGTCTTCACGGCCGATCCGCGGATCGTCCCGAACGCCCGGCGGCTCGACACCATCACCTACGAGGAGATGCTGGAGCTCGCCGCCTCGGGGGCCAAGGTGCTCATGCTCCGCTGCGTCGAGTACGCCCGCCGCTACGGCATCCCCGTGCACGTCCGCAGCTCCTACTCCCAGCTCCCCGGCACGACCGTGACCGGCTCGATGGAGGACCTCACCGTGGAACAGGCGATCATCTCCGGCGTCGCGCACGACCGCTCCGAGGGCAAGATCACCGTGTTCGGGGTGCCCGACCGGCCGGGCGAGGCGGCGCAGATCTTCCGCGTCCTCGCCGACGCCGAGGTCAACATCGACATGATCGTGCAGAACGTGTCGGCCGAGGCCTCCAAGCTCGCCGACATCTCCTTCACGCTGCCCAAGAGCGACGGCCCCGCCGCGCTGGCCGCCCTCGAGAAGGTCAAGCACACCGTCGGCTACACCGACGTCAGCTTCGACCAGCACATCGGGAAGGTGAGCCTGGTGGGTGCGGGCATGCGCTCCCACCCGGGCGTCTCGGCGAAGTTCTTCGGCGCGCTGGCCGACGCGGGTGTCAACCTGGAGCTGATCAGCACCTCGGAGATCCGCATCTCCGTGGTGTGCCGCGACACCGACGTCGACATCGCCGTCCGCGCGGTGCACGACGCCTTCGACCTGGGCACCGACGAGGCCCAGGCCGTGGTCTACGGAGGGACCGGACGATGAGCACGAACGGTGGGCTGCGCGTCGGCATCGTCGGCGCGACCGGGCAGGTCGGGCGGGTGGTGCGCGACCTCCTCGCGGAGCGCGCCTTCCCCCTCGACGAGCTGCGCTTCTTCGCCTCCGCCCGCTCGGCCGGCAGCACCCTGCCCTGGGCCGGCGGCGAGATCACCGTGGAGGACGCCGCCACCGCCGAGCCGGCGGGGCTGGACATCGCGATCTTCTCCGCGGGGGCCACCACCTCGCGGGCGCAGGCGCCGCGGTTCGCCGAGGCGGGCGTGACCGTGATCGACAACAGCTCGGCGTTCCGGCGCGACCCCGACGTCCCGCTGGTCGTCAGCGAGGTCAACCCGCAGGCGCTGGGCGAGATCCGCAAGGGCATCATCGCCAACCCGAACTGCACCACCATGGCCGCGATGCCGGTGCTCAAGCCGCTGCACGACGAGGCGCAGCTGACCCGGATCGTCGCCAGCACCTACCAGGCGGTCTCGGGCAGCGGGGTGGCCGGCGTCGAGGAGCTGCACGGCCAGGCGAAGGCCGTGGTGGAGAAGGCCGACGCGCTCGCCCACGACGGGTCGGCCGTGGCCTTCCCCGACCCGGTGAAGTACGTCGCCCCGATCGCGTTCAACGTCCTCCCGATGGCGGGCTCCGTCGTCGACGACGGCTCCTTCGAGACCGACGAGGAGCAGAAGCTCCGCAACGAGAGCCGCAAGATCCTCGGCATCCCCGACCTCCGGGTCGCGGGCACCTGCGTGCGCGTGCCGGTGTTCACCGGGCACTCGCTGTCGCTGAACGTCGAGTTCGCCCGGCCCCTCTCGGTCGAGCGGGCCACCGAGCTGCTGCGGGCGGCGCCCGGGGTCGAGCTCTCCGACGTGCCGAACCCGCTGCAGGCCGCCGGTCGCGACCCCAGCTACGTGGGCCGCATCCGGCAGGACCAGAGCGTGGACGACGGCCGCGGGCTCGTGCTCTTCGTGAGCAACGACAACCTGCGCAAGGGCGCGGCCCTCAACACCGTCCAGATCGCCGAGTTGATCGCCGCCTCCCGTCGTTGATCATCGTCATCCGGCTGCCCGCCACGCCGGTGGGCGCAGCCGGATGACGATGATCACCGCGGGATCTATGGCTTCACGTGTCGTAGCGCGAAGGAGAGCGCCACCTCGACCTGGCGGATCGTCTCCTCGATCACCAGCGAGCCGTGACCGGCGTCGAAGCGGTAGACCTCGTGCGGCTTGCCCAGCCGCTCCAGCTCGCCCAGGTAGTTGTCGATCTGCCGGATCGGGCAGCGCGGGTCGTTGGCGCCGGCGACGACCAGCACCGGCGCGGCGACGGCGTCGACGTAGGTGATGGGGGAGGAGCGCACGTAGACGTCGCGCACCTCCTCCGGGGAGCCGCCGAACAGCGCCCGGTCGTAGGCCCGCAGGCCCTCCATCTCGTCCTCGTAGGCGGCCAGGTAGTCGGCCACCGGGACCTCGGCGATCCCGGCCGCCCAGCGCTCGGGCTGCGTGCCCAGGCCCAGCAGGGTGAGGAACCCGCCCCACGAGCCGCCGCTGAGGAGCGCCCGCTGCGGGTCGACCACGCCCTCGGCCACCAGCGCGTCGTAGACCGCGCCGACGTCCTCGAGCTCGGTGAGCCCTGGGCGCCCGGTCAGCGCGTCGCGCCAGGCCGAGCCGTAGCCCGTCGAGCCCCGGTAGTTGACGTGCACGACCGCGTAGCCGGCGTCCACGTAGGCCGCCCGTCGGGCGCGGTAGGAGTCGTCGTCGGCCGCCTCCGGGCCGCCGTGCACCAGGAACGCCGTCGCGTGCGGCCCGTCGCCCGCCGGGCGCACCAGCAGCGCGTGCACCTCGCCGCCCGGGCCGGGGACCCACCGGTCCTCGACCGGGTAGGCCGCGGGCGGCTCCTGGTCGGAGACCGAGAGCACCACGGGACCGTCGGCGCGGCGGATGACCGGCGGGCGCTCGGAGTTCGACCAGGCCAGCTCCACGGTGCCGTCGGGGCGGGCGGTGGCGCCGCGGACGACGCCCGGCGGGGTGTCCAGCTTCTCCAGCGCACCGGTGGCGAGGTCGTAGCGGTAGAGCTCGCTGCGGGCCGCGTGGTCGTGGCCCACCAGCAGCGCCGAGCCGTCGGGGTACCAGCCGGCGGTCACGTCGCCGGGCAGGTCGAGCACGATCTCGGTCTCGGAGTCGGCGGCGACGTCCCAGACCAGCAGCTCCTCGCGGCCCCGGCGCTCGTGCCCGACCAGCAGCCGGCGGTCACCGGGCAGCGGCGCGAACTCCAGGGCGTGCAGCCCGCGGCCCTCGCCGTCCCACTTCTCGGCCACGACGGCGTCGTCGGAGGTCCGCAGCACGCGCAGCGCCGGGTAGCGCGGGTCGCCGTGCTCGGAGTGCGAGACGACCAGCAGCTCGTCGTCGCGGGTCAGCGCGTCGACCGAGGCCGGGTCGGGGTGCCGGTAGACCACGCGGGGCGTCCCGCCGGTGGGCGCCACCCACAGCTCGCTGCCGTCGTCGGTGCTGCGGCCGATCGCGACCAGCTCCCGGCCCAGCTCCAGCCCTGCCGGGTAGGCCGGACCGACCTCGGGGACGGCGACGGTGTCCTCGCCGCCCTCGAAGGGCTGGGTCGTCCAGACGCCGAACTCGTCGCCGTCGGTGTCGGCGAACCACCAGATGGTCGACCCGTCGCGGTCCAGCGTCGCGATCAGCGTGCCGTTGGGCCGGTCGGTGACCTGGCGGTGGGTGCCGGTCTCGCGGTCCCAGGCGTACTGCTCGACGACGCCGCTGACGTCGGAGCTGTACAGGTTCCGGTGGGGCGCGTCCTCGGCCCAGTCGGGCAGCGACACCCGGGGAGCGCGGAAGCGGGCCTGCCAGCGGGCGGTGACCTCGGGGGGGAGGGCGGCGGATGCGGTCTGCTCAGCGGTCACGCGTCCATCCTCGCAGCGGCCCGGGAACGACTCAGGGGCCGCCTCGCGGCGGCCCCTGAGCTGAGGGTCGGGGTGACAGGATTTGAACCTGCGGCCTCGTCGTCCCGAACGACGCGCGCTACCAAGCTGCGCCACACCCCGAGGTGCGTCGACGAGTCTAGCGCTAGGCGCGGGGCGGCTCGGCGGCGGGGGACCGGCGGTTCAGGAGGGCCGCGCCGTGAGCGTCAGCAGCGTCGCCTCGGGCGGGCAGGCGAAGCGCACGGGTGCATAGGGGCTGGTGCCCAGCCCCGCCGACACGTGCAGCCAGGTGCCGGCCGGGTGCTCCGGCGTCGGCTCCGCCCAGCGGTGCAGCCAGCGCACGCGGTCGCGGTCGATGCCGCAGTTGGTGACCAGCGCGCCGTAGAACGGCACCCGCAGCTGGCCGCCGTGGGTGTGGCCGCACAGCAGCAGGTCGTAGCCGTCGGCGGCGAACCGGTCGAGCACCCGCGGCTCGGGAGAGTGCGCCAGGCCGATCCGGACGTCGGCCGCAGGGTCAGCGGGGCCGGCGACCAGGTCGTAGCGGTCCCGCCGCAGGTGCGAGTCGTCGACGCCGGCGAAGACGATCCGCCGTCCGCCGACGGTGAGCTCGCCCGCGGCGTTGGTGAGGTCCAGCCAGCCGCGCCCGCGCATGCCGTCGCGCAGGTCCTGCCAGGGCAGCTCCTCGCCGTGCACGCGCTTGTGGTCGCGCTTGAAGTACTTCAACGGGTTCTTCGGCCGCGGGGCGAAGTAGTCGTTGCTGGCGAGGACGAAGGCCCCGGGCCGGTCCATGAGGGGGTCCATCGCGCTCAGGGTGGGCGCCACGGCGTCGAAGCCCGCGAGGTTGTCGCCGGTGTTGATCACCAGATCCGGCTCGAGCGCGGCCAGCCCCGCGACCCACTCCTGCTTGCTGCGCTGCCCGGCCGTCATGTGCAGGTCGGAGAGCTGCAGGATCGTCAGCGGGGCCGACCCGGGGGCGAGCACCGGGACGTCGAAGCGGCGCAGGGTCCAGCGGGTGCGCTCGTAGAGGCTCGCGTAGGCGGTCACGGCCGCGCCCGAGGCGACGGCGGCGGTGGGGAGGGCGGTGTACCAGCGCACCCGCCGAGCCTACGGGCGCACCCGGGGACGGCGTCGTGTCAGGCTGGAGCCGTGTCCGACCTCAAGGAACAGCTGCGCACCGACCTGACCACCGCCATGAAGGCCCGCGACGAGCTGCGCACCGCCACGCTCCGCATGGTGCTGGCCGCCGTCAGCGCCGAGGAGGTGTCGGGCAAGGAGTCGCGCGAGCTCAGCGACGACGAGGTGCAGGCCGTGCTCCGCCGCGAGGCGAAGAAGCGCCGCGAGGCCGCGGAGGCCTTCGGCTCCGCCGGGCGCACCGAGCAGGCCGCCCGCGAGCAGGCCGAGGGCGAGGTGCTGGCCGGCTACCTGCCCGCACAGCTCGAGGACGCCGACCTCGCCGCGATCGTCGCCGACGTCATCACCCGCACCGGCGCCTCCGGCATGAAGGACATGGGCAAGGTCATGGGCGCCGCCAACGGCGTCGTGGCCGGCCGCGCCGAGGGCTCCCGGGTCGCCGCGGAGGTCCGCCGCCAGCTCGGCTGACCACCGCCCGGAGGACGCGCGAGGGGCCGGACCCGTGGGTCCGGCCCCTCGTCGTGGGCCAGGTCAGTCCGTGACGGTGACCTCGTCCGTGTCCGGTGCCGGGATCCCGGCCTCGGCCGCCGGCTGCTCCGTCGCGGCCTCGGCCGCCGGCTGCTCCGTCGCGGGCTCGGCCGGCTGCTCCGTCCCGGCCGGCTGCTCCGGCTGCGGCGGTGCCTCAGGCGCCGGCGGTGGGGTGGTGCTGCCGCCGGTGTTCCCGGACCGGTTGCCCGAACGGCTGGACGCGTTGTCGTCGGGCCGGAACGGGCTGCTGACCTCCGGCGGGGCGTCGACGCCGCGACCGGCGTACCGCGGGTCGGCCGGCGGGAACGGCACAGGCTCCTGGCTGGTCAGGATCGGCGCCATCGCCTGGCGCCAGATGCCGGCCGGCAGCCCACCGCCGTAGCTGCCGACGTCGTTGGTGTCCCGCGGGCGGAACAGCATGACGCTGGCGGCGAACCGGGGCGTCGTCCCCACGAAGGCCACGGAATCCCGCTCGTTCACCGTTCCCGTCTTGCCTGCGATCTGGTGGCCGGGGATGTGCGCGCGGGCACCGGTCTGCAGCGGGTTCCCCGGCTGGACGTCCTTGATCATCATCTGGTTCAGCGTGTTCGCGAGGCCGGGCTCGATCACCTGCTCGCAGGCGTTCTCCCCGACCACGGGCTGCCCGTCCTCGCCGAGGAGCGGCTCGCCGTTCGGCGTGGTGATCGACAGCACCGGGGTCGGGGTGCACTTGACCCCGCCGGCGGCGATCGTCGCGTAGGCGTTGGCCAGGTCGAGCGGGCTCACGCCGTCGGTACCGAAGGCGAAGGAGGGCCGGTTCTCGTCGATGATCTGCTGCGCCGGGGTCTGGGTGACCGAGTAGTCGAAGGTCATGCCCAGGCGCTCGGCCATGCGGACGGCCGGCTCGATGCGGCCGAGCGCGTCCTCCAGCGCCAGGAAGTAGGTGTTGGAGGACATGTACAGCGCCTGGGTCATGGTCAGCGTGCGCGGGTAGCTGTTGCCCACGTTGCCGACCGAGTACGGCTCGATCCGCCGGGTCTCGGGGTTGTAGCTCTCGTAGACCGTGGAGCGGTAGGGCTCGTTCGTGGTGATGGTGTGGCTGGCCGGCAGCCCCTGCTCCAGCGCGGCGGCCGCGACGAAGGTCTTGAAGGTGGACCCCGAACCCTTCGTCGGGATGGTCGCGAAGTTGACCGACTCGCAGTCCGGGGCGTCGCAGCCGAAGCGGCGGTTGACGCTCATCGCGAGCACCTTGCCGGTGCCGGGCTCGATCACGTCGTAGACGGCGACGGTCCCCGCCCCCATGGCCACGGTGTCCAGCACGGCCTGGTCGCCGGCGATCTGCATGTCCGGGCGAAGCGTCGTGGTGATCGTCAGCCCGCCCTTCTCCAGCTGCGCCTTGGTCAGCCCCAGGTCCTGGATCAGGTGCTGCCGGGTGAAGTCGCAGAAGAAGCCGCCGATGGTCGCGTCGATGCAGCCGTTCGGCGGTGCCTGGCCCGGCGCCACCTGCACCGGCTGCGGGGTGATCTCCGCGAGCTCCTGCTCGGTGACGTGACCCAGGTCGTGCATGCGCTGCAGCACCTGGTTGCGCCGGATCTGGGCGTTCTCCGGGTTGTTGATCGGCTCGTCGTAGAACGGGCTCTGCACCAGCCCGGCGAGCATCGCCGCCTGGGGCAGGGTGAGGTCCGCGGCGTTCACGCTGAAGTAGCGCTGGGCGGCGGCCTGGATGCCGTAGGCGCCCTGCCCGAAGTAGACGATGTTCAGGTAGCGGGTGAGGATCTCGTCCTTGGAGTAGGTGTCCTCCAGGGCCAGGGCGAGCCGCGCCTCCCGCAGCTTGCGCCCGACTGTCTCGGCGTCGGCGGCCTCCCGGTCCTCCTCCGTCGTCGCCGTCTGCAGCAGGGTCTGCTTCACCAGCTGCTGGGTGAGGGTGGAGCCACCCTCCTGGACCGAACCGGCGGCGACGTTGCGCACCAGCGCGCGCATGGTGCCCTGCACGTCGAGGCCGTTGTGGTCGTAGAAGCGGGAGTCCTCGATGTCGACGAGGGCCTGCTTCATGACGTCGGCGATCTGGTCGGAGGTCACCGGGGTGCGGTTGTGCTCGTAGAAGTTCGTGATCAGCGAGCCGTCGGAGGCCAGCACCCGGGTGACGCCCGCAGGGGTCTTGTCGGTGAGCTCCACCGGCAGGGCGTCCAGCAGGGACACGGAGTTGCGTGCCGCCAGGCCGGTGCCTCCGATCCAGGGCAGCATGAGTCCGGCCAGCAGCGCACCGGCGACGACGATCGTCGCGGCGAGCTTGGCGAGCAGACGGGTCGTGGCGCGCGCGTTCTCCGACATCGCGGTCAGGGTACGTCGCCCGGACGGGTGAGAGCCGTGCTCAGGCGCGGCGCGCGGGGAGGACGCGCGTGCGGGGCGTGCCGGTCGGCGTGTCGTCGTCCGGCCCGGTCAGCGCCTCGGCCATCACCCGCAGCCCCTCGAGGTCGTGCACGTCGCCGGCGGCGGCCGGCACCGTCCGCAGCGCGACGTCGGGGTGGGCGCTGGTGAAGCGGTCGGCCAGGTGCTGCTCGCGGATGGCCTGCTGCATGCGCTCGGCGTGCACCCGCAGCGCGGCGGCGGCCAGCGCGGCGCCGTCGTCGCCGCTCTCGGCGACCTCCTCGGCGGCGCCCTCGGCCCGCGTCGCCGACAGTGCCGTGGTGGCCGGGGGGTGGGTGCGGTTGACGACGAGCCCGGCGAGCGGCATCCCCTCGGCGGAGAGGCGGTCGACGAAGTAGGAGGCCTCGCGCAGGGCGTCCGGCTCGGGGGCGGCGACGACGACGAACCACGTGCCGGGGCGGCGCAGCAGCTCGAACGTCGCGGTGGCGCGCTCCCGGAACCCGCCGAACATGGTGTCCAGCGCGGAGACGAACGCGGAGATGTCCCGCAGCAGCTGGCCGCCGAGGATCTTGCTGACGATCCGGCTGAACAGCAGGAAACCGGCGCTGGCGAACTTGAACCCGGCCCGGCTGGGCGCCATCAGCAGCCGGATCATCGTGCCGTCGAGGAAGCGGCCCATCCGGTTCGGGGCGTCGAGGAAGTCCAGCGCCGACCGCGACGGCGGGGTGTCCACGATGATCAGGTCCCACTGGTCGCTGGCCCGCAGCTGGCCCAGCTTCTCCATCGCCATGTACTCCTGCGTCCCGGCGAAGGAGGAGGAGAGCGCCTGGTAGAAGGGGTTGTCCAGGATCAGCTGGGCGCGCTCGGGCGTGGAGTGAGCGGTGACGATGTCGTCGAACGTCCGCTTCATGTCCAGCATCATCGCGTGCAGCTCGCCCGGCGCCCCGGGGACGTCGACCTGCCGCGGCTCGTTGTCCAGCTCGGTCAGCCCCAGGGACTGGGCCAGCCGGCGGGCCGGGTCGATCGTCAGGACGACGACGGTGCGCCCTGCCTCCGCGGCGGCGAGCGCGAGGGCCGCGGACGTCGTCGTCTTGCCCACGCCGCCGGCGCCGCAGCAGACGACGATGCGGGTCTGCCGGTCCTCGATCAGCGCGGCCAGGTCCATCGCCGGCGCCTCGCGGGGCGCACGGGACCCGGCGGCCGCCCGGGCCGCCGTCGTGTCCGCGGCCATCAGCGGGTCACCGCCGCGGCCAGGTGGTCCTCGAGCCGGCCGGCGAGCTCGAAGAGGCAGCCGAGGTCCATCGGGCCCGGCAGCAGCGGTATCTCGACGATCGGGCGGCCGAGCCCCTCGACCTGGGCGCGCAGCGCGTCCTGCGACGCCCAGCGGCGGGCGTGCTCCACCACCTGGGAGACCAGTGCCTCGGCCAGCTGCTCGGCGCCGGGCAGGTGCGCGGCGCCCAGCGCGGGGGCGAGCTCCGCTGCGGTCAGCTCGCCGGCGACCGCGCGGGACAGGGCCTCCGGCGGCAGCACCGGCTCCGCGGCCATGTTGACCACCACCGAGCCCAGGGGCAGCCCGGCGGCCTGCAGCTCGGTGATGGCGTCCGCGGTCTCCTGCACGGGCATGTCCTCCAGGAGCGTCACCACGTGCACCGCCGTCTCGGGGGAGCGCAGCACCGCCATGACGCCGTCGCTCTGGGTCTTGATCGGGCCGGACCGTGCCAGCTGCGACATCTCCCCGGTGACCCCGAGGAAGCGCGTGATCCGCCCGGTGGGCGGCGCGTCGACGACGACGAAGTCGTAGACGTGCCGGCCGTCCTTGCGGCGGGTGACCGCCTCCTTGATCTTCCCGGTGATCAGGACGTCGCGGAGCCCCGGGGCGATGGCGGTGGCGAAGTCGATGGCGCCCATCTTCCGCAGCGCCCGGCCCGCCCGCCGCAGGTTGTAGAACATGTCGAGGTAGTCCAGCAGCGCCTCCTCGACGTCGATGGCCAGCGCCTTCACCTCGCCCCCGCCGCGGGCGACGGCCACCCGCCGCTCCTCGTAGGGCAGCGGCGGGGTGTCGAACAGCTGGGCGATGCCCTGCCGGCCCTCGGTCTCCACGAGGAGCACCGAGCGCCCGTCGGCGGCCAGTGCCAGGGCCAGCGCTGCGGCGACGGTGGTCTTGCCCGTCCCGCCCTTGCCGGTGACCACGTGCAGGCGCGCGGGTGTCAGTTCGGGGGGCACCGCCCCAGCCTAGGAGAAGGACCCCGTGCCCCCCACTCCTCGCAGGTTCGGAGCGGGGCCCTGCACGGGGCCGCCCGGTCAGGTCACCGGCTGCGCTAGCGTCGGGGTCATGAGCGAAACTGCCCGCCAGAAGTGGGAGTACGCGACCATCCCGCTGCTGATCCACAACACCAAGGCGATCCTCGACTCCTGGGGCGTCGACGGGTGGGAGCTGGTGACCGTGCTCCCCGGCCCTGGTGGCGCCGAGCAGCTGGTCGCCTACCTCAAGCGGCCGGTGTGACCGCGCCCGGTGCGCCGGCGCAGGGCTGGCACGCCCGGCTCGCCGAGCTGGGCATCCGGCTGCCGGCGGTGGCGGCGCCCGTCGCCGCCTACGTGCCGGCCGTGCGGGCCGGGTCGCTGGTGTTCACCTCGGGCCAGCTGCCGTTCGTCGACGGCGGGCTGCGTCGCACCGGCAAGGTCGGCGGGTCGGTCGACGTCGAGGCCGCCGCGGCCGACGCCAAGGTGTGCGCGCTGAACGCGCTGGCGGCCGTCGACGACCTGGTGGGGCTGGACTCCGTGGCCCGGATCGTGCGCGTGGTGGGCTACGTCGCGAGCGTCGAAGGCTTCACCGGGCAGCCGCGGGTCGTCAACGGCGCCAGCGAGCTGCTGGGCCGCATCTTCGGCGAGGCCGGGCAGCACGCCCGCAGCGCCGTCGGCGTGGCCGAGCTGCCGCTGGGCGCGCCCGTGGAGGTCGAGCTCACCGTCGAGCTGAGGTGAGCGCCGAGCCGAAGCAGGCGGCGACCGTCCTGCTGCTGCGCGACGGCGAGCCGGGGCTGGAGGTGTACCTCCTGCGGCGCACCAAGGGCATGCCCTTCGCCGGCGGGATGACCGCCTACCCCGGCGGGGGCGTCGACCCCCGCGACGGCGACACGGAGATCGGCTGGGCCGGCCCCACCCCGGCGCAGTGGGCCACCGCCTTCGGCTGCGACGAGCGCACGGCGCGCGAGCTGGTCTGCGCCGCGGTGCGCGAGACCTTCGAGGAGGCCGGGGTCCTGCTGGCGGGGCTGCCGGACGGTGGCGTCGTGCCCGACGTCTCCGGCGACGACTGGGAGCGGCAGCGCCAGGGGCTGCTCAGCCGCGAGCTGTCGCTCTCCGAGCTGCTCGCCGACCGGGGGCTGGTGCTGCGGTCGGACCTGCTGCGCCCCTTCGCGCACTGGATCACCCCGCCCGTCGAGCCCCGCCGCTACGACACCAAGTTCTTCGCCGCCGCCCTGCCGGTCGGCCAGGAGGCGCGGGACGTCTCCGGGGAGGCCGACGAGGCCGCCTGGCTGAGCCCGGCCGCCGCGCTGGCCGAGCTGCACGGCGGCACCCGCCCGATGCTGCCGCCGACGTCCCACACGCTGGGCCAGCTCGCAGGGTTCCCGGACGTGGCCGCCGCGCTGGCCGGCTCCCCGCCGGAGCCGATGCACCCGATCAGCCCGCGGTTCGAGGAGACCCCCGACGGCCGCTGGGCGGTGCTGCCCGACGGCACCCGCATCCGGCTGGCCGTGCCGCTTCCCTCGTGACGCTCCGCGTCGCACCGCGGCCAGGTGCCGTCACCCCTGCCCGCAGCACTGAACGCGAGAGGCCCAGAACCGTCGCGGTTCTGGGCCTCTGGCGTTCAGCGGTGGGATGCCGTCATCGCGCGCGGCGGCGCAGGCGCTCCTCGTCGAGGACGACGACGGACTTGCCCTGGAGCTGGATCCAGCCGCGGTGCACGAAGTCGGCGAGCGCCTTGTTGACCGTCTCGCGGGAGGCGCCGACCAGCTGGGCCAGCTCCTCCTGGGTCAGGTCGTGCTTGACCCGCAGCCCGTCGTTGTCCCGGCTGCCGAACCGGTCGGCCATCTGCAGCAGCGCCTTGGCCACGCGGCCGGGGACGTCGGTGAAGATCAGGTCGGCGACCGAGTCGTTGGTGCGGCGGAGGCGCCGGGCCAGCACGCGCAGCAGCTGCTCGCCGATCTCCGGGTGCGCCTCGATCCAGGGCAGCAGCACCGACTGCGGCATCCGGGCCAGCTTGACGTCGGTGACGGCGGTGGCCGTCGCCGTGCGCGGCCCCGGGTCGAAGACCGACAGCTCGCCGAACTGGTCGGAGGGGCCCATGACCGCGAGCACGTTCTCCCGGCCGTCGGGCGACCGGCGGGACAGCTTGATCTTGCCGGTCATGACGATGTAGAGGCTGTCGCCGGGCTCGCCCTCGTTGAAGATCACCCGACCCCGGGGGAGGGTGATCGTCTCGAGACGGCTGATGACGGGGTCCACCGCATCCTCGGAGAGCCCCTGGAAGAGCCCCGACTGGGCCAGCACCTCGTCCACTGCACGTCCTCTCGCACTGTCTGCGGGCGCAGGGGTGCCCGCGCCCGACGTGAGTCTAGGTGGCTGTGCGGTCGGTCACCCGTTCGGTGGTCCGGTCGTCCCTCCTCGGAGCGAGATGACCGGCGCCACAGCCGGGCCGCTCAGACCAGGGGCGGGTTCTCGGAACGCCGGCTGCGGTGCCGGCGACGCCGCCAGCGGAACAGCGCCCGCCGGATGCCCGAGGTGGCCAGGGTGTCGACCTCGCCGGGCGTGGCCGTGTCCAGGAACTCGCTGACCTCGCGCGGCGACGCCGGGCGGCGGAGGGGTTCCTCGACCCGCTCCATCACCAGCAGGAAGGCGATCAGCAGCGGCGGGAAGAGGATGACACTGAGGGCGACCATCCCGATCTCCTCTGCTTCGTCGGCGGGACGGGGGAAGCGGACCGTCCTCGATCATGGCACGCCGGGAGACGGTCAGCCGGGCCGCATACCCTCGACCGCGTGTCCGCCCCCGCGTCCTCACCGGCCTACGCGCGCCCCACCCGGGTCCGGCGCCCCACCCCAGCCGCACTGACCGGGGCGTCGCCGTACGACCCGGGGGAGACCCCGCTGGCCCGCACCCGCCGGGCCCGCCGCATGGCCCGCGAGCTGGCCGTCATCCACCCCGACGCGCACTGCGAGCTCGACTTCACCAACGCCTTCGAGCTGCTGGTCGCCACGGTGCTGTCGGCGCAGACCACCGACAAGATGGTCAACAAGGTGACGCCGACGCTCTTCGCCCGCTACCCCGACGCGGTCGCCCTCGCCGGCGCCGACCGGGAGGAGCTGGAGACCATCCTCAAGCCCACCGGCTTCTTCCGGGCCAAGGCGAACTCGGTGCTGGGGCTGAGCCAGGCCCTCGTCGAGCGCTTCGACGGCGAGGTGCCCGCCCGGATGGCCGACCTGGTGACGCTGCCCGGCGTGGGGCGCAAGACGGCGAACGTCGTGCTGGGCAACGCGTTCGGCGTCCCGGGGCTGACCGTGGACACCCACTTCGGCCGCCTGGTCCGCCGGTTCGGCTGGACGGCGGAGGAGGACCCGGTCAAGGTCGAGGCGGAGATCGCGCAGCTGGTGCCCAAGAAGGAGTGGACGGACTTCAGCCACCGGGTGATCTTCCACGGCCGCCGCGTGTGCCACGCGAAGAAGGCCGCCTGCGGCGCCTGCGGCCTGGCCCGGTGGTGCCCCTCGTTCGGCATCGGCCCGGTCGACCCGGAGCTGGCGCTCGCGCTCGTGAAGACCCCGAGCGCTTCGGACACCGAGTGATGCGCCGCCTCGCCCTCACCGCGGTCGGGCTGCTCGCCCTCGCCGGCTGCACCTCGGACGACGGCGGGGGAGCGGCCGCTGCGCCGTCGTCGTCCCCGCCGGCCGAGGCGCTGACGGCCTGCCCCGAGCAGCCCGGCGCCGCGGCCGCCGGAGCCGAGCTCCTGCCCCCGCTGTCCTTCGACTGCCCCGGCGGCGGGTCCCTCGACCTGGCCCGCGCCCCCGGCGTCCCCACCGTGGTCAACCTCTGGGGCAGCTGGTGCCCGCCGTGCCGGGAGGAGATGCCGCTGCTCCAGGGGTTCTCCGAGCTCGCCGGTGACCGCGTCCGGATGGTCGGCGTGATCAGCAAGGACGGGTTGCCGCAGGCCGCCTCGTTCGCGCAGGACGCGGGCGTCACCTTCCCCAGCGCGTACGACGGCGAGGGGCAGCTCATGGCGGAGCTGGGCCTGAACGCCTTGCCGTTCACCTACTTCCTCGACGCCGAGGGCGGGCTGGTGCACACCGAAGCCGGTCCGGTCAGCTCGGTGGAGGAGCTCCGCGGGCTGGTCGCCGAGCACCTGGGGGTGCAGCTGTGACCGCCACCGACGGGCTGCCCGCGTACCTGCAGCGGCTGGTCGAGCGGGCCGACGACCTCCCGCTGCGCCACCGCATGCCGCAGGCCACCGCGACCGCGCGCCGCTCCGCCGTCCTCATCCTGTTCGGCGAGGGGCCGGCCGGGCCCGACCTGCTGCTGATCGAGAAGTCCGCGCACCTGCGCAGCCACGCGGGTCAGCCCGCGTTCCCCGGGGGCGGGGTCGACCCGGGGGACGACTTCCCGGTGGGCACCGCGCTGCGCGAGGCGCACGAGGAGGCGGGCGTCGACCCCGACGGGGTGCGGGTCGTGGCCACGCTCCAGGAGCTCTTCGTGCCGCCGTCGAACCGGCTGGTCGTCCCCGTCGTGGGCTGGTGGGACGACCCGCGCGACGTCACGGTGGGCGACCCGGACGAGGTGGCCCGCGTGGCGCGGGTGCCGCTGGCCGACCTCGTCGACCCGGCCAACCGCTACCGCGTGCGGCACCCGGCCGGCTTCATCGGGCCGGCGTTCTGCGTCGCCGACATGGAGGTGTGGGGCTTCACCGCCGGGTTGCTGGACGCGATCCTCGAGGCCGCGGGGCTGGCCCGGCCGTGGAACGCCGCCGACGTCCGGCCGATCGACCCGGTGCGGCTCCGCCCGTACACGCTGCCCGGCTCCGGGGACGACGACCCGTCGAGCGACACCGCCGCGCCGACGGTGGCCGATCCCGCGCCCGACGGCGCCGCGGCGCGTACGGTTCGGCCCCGATGAGCGCGAGGAGGACCGCCCTGCCCACCACCGCTGGCCGGCTCGCGGCGGGCCCGCGCGAGAAGGCCCTGGCGGTCGCGGTCGCGCTGGCCCTGCTCACGGGGTGCGGCGGCGGCGGTGGCGGCGCGGCGGCGGAGACGACCGCGGCGCCGGCCGCCGAGGGGCTCGGTGAGGTCACGATCGCCGAGGACGGCGTCCAGGAGGTCACCCTCCAGACCCAGGACGACTACGTCTTCACCCCCGCCACCTTCACCGTCGAGCCGGGGACGGTGCGGCTGACCCTGGTGAACGTCGCCGAGGGCATGCCGCACAACCTCGAGTTCACCGACGCCGAGCTGCCCGAGCCCGTCGACGCCGGGATCTCCCTGCTCGCCGCCGGCGAGGAGGAGACGATCGAGTTCGAGGTGACGACGCCGGGCGAGTACCCCTTCGCCTGCACCTTCCACCTCCAGCTCGGGCAGGTGGGCACGATGACGGTCAGCGGGTAGCGGTGTCCCTGGTCGACCTGCTGCTCATCACGCTCGCCCTCGTGTTCGCCCTCTCCGGGTTCCGGCAGGGCCTGCTCGTCTCGGCCACCTCGATCCTCGGCTTCCTCGGCGGGGCCGTCCTCGGCGCGCAGCTGGCCGGGCCGGTCGCCGACCGCATCGACGGCTCCAGCGTGAGCAGGGTCTTCGCCGCGCTGGTGGTCGTGCTCGCCGGAGCGCTACTCGGCCAGATCCTGGCGGGGGCGGCGGGCCGGGCGCTGCGCTCCCGGGTCACCTGGGAGCCGGCCAAGATGGTCGACTCCGTCGCCGGAGCGGTGGTGTCGGCGGCCGCGGTGCTGCTCGTCGCGTGGATGGTCGCCTCCCCGCTGGCCAGCTCGCCGTTCCCCCAGGTGGCCGGGCAGGTGCGTCAGTCGGCGCTGGTGCAGGCCGTGGACGAGGTCGTCCCCGACGAGGTGCGCACCGTCTACGAGGACCTGCGCGAGGCCATCGACCGGCGCGGGCTGCCCGACGTCCTCGACCCGCTGACCCCCACGCAGGCGCGCGAGGTCCCGGCCCCCGACCCCGAGCTGCAGAACAGCACCGTGGTCGAGTCCGTCCAGGGCTCGGTGGTGCGGATCCGCGGCGTGGCGCCGTCCTGCTCGCGGCAGATCGACGGCTCCGGCTTCGTCTACGCGCCGGAACGCGTCATGACCAACGCCCACGTGCTCGCCGGCGTCAGCGACCCGGTCGTGGTCGCCGAGGGCCGGGAGTACGACGCAGTGCCGGTCGTGGTCGACGAGGAGATCGACGTCGCGGTGCTCGCCGTGCCCGGGCTGCCGCAGGTGCCGCTGCGGTTCAGCGCCGGCACGGCCGACTCCGGCGACGACGCGATCATCATGGGCTTCCCCGGCGGCGGGCCGCTGTACGTCGGGCCCGCCCGCGTCCGGGACCGCGGCGAGATCAGCGGCCCCGACTTCCGCAACACGCAGACCGTCGTCCGCGACGTCTACGCCCTGTTCGGCCAGGTGCGCGCCGGCAACTCCGGCGGGCCGCTGTTCGCCCCCGACGGCAGCGTGCTCGGCGTGGTCTTCGCCTCGGCGATCGACGACCCGCAGACCGGCTACGCGCTCACCGGCCCCCAGGTCGCCGGGGCCGCCGAGGCGGGCAACGTCGCCCGCACCGAGGTCCCGACGGGGCCCTGCGAGTAGAAGGACCCCTTCGCCCCCCAGCCTTCGCAAGCTCAGGCCGGGGCCCTGCGAAGGGGCCGTTCCAGCCGCTCACCAGGGGCCGTTCCATCCGCTCACCGCGGGCCGCTCCGCTGCGCTACGCGGCCCAGGCGGCGATGGCCCGGGTGATCTCGCCGGGGGACTCCTCCTGCGGGAAGTGGCCGATGCCGGGGAGCTCGCGCCACTCGTAGGCGCCTGCGACGTAGCGGCCCGAGCCGCGCGCCGTCCCCGGGAGGATGTAGGGGTCGTCCGCGCCGTGCAGCTGCAGGGTCGGAGCGGTGATGGGGGCGGCCATCCGGCGGGCGTAGCGCAGCCCGTCGGGGCGCAGCTGCGACCGGCCGGCCCAGCGGTAGTACTCCATCGCCCCGTAGGCGGCCTGCGGGATGCGCGCCGCGGCGCGGTAGCGCTCCACCGCCGCGGCGAAGTCGGCCGTGCGGGCCCACTCCTGGCCGGCCCAGCGCTGCATCAGGTCGGCGACGGGGTCGTCGTCGATCCGGGTCATCCGCCGTTCGGGCAGCCGCGGCAGCTGGAAGCCGAGCGTGTGCCGCAGCGCCCGGCGCTGCCGGCGGTCGGTCATGCCGGCCCGCAGCAGCCGGGGGTGCGCCGTCGAGACGACCACCAGCCGGCGGACCACCCGCGGGTGCAGCGCGGCCGCCGTCCAGCCCAGCAGGCCACCCCAGTCGTGCCCCACGACGACGGCGTCGCGCTCACCGAGCGCCCGCACCAGCGCCGCGACGTCCGAGGAGAGGGTGGGCAGGTCGTACCCGCGGGGCGGCTTGTCGCTCGCCCCGTAGCCCCGCAGGTCCGGCGCCACCACCCGGAACCCGGCCTCGGCCAGCCCGGTGAGCTGGGCGCGCCAGGTCCACCAGAACTGCGGGAAGCCGTGGAGCAGCAGGACCAGCGGCCCGTCCCCGGCCTCCGCCGCGTGCAGCCGCACGCCGTTGGCGGAGATGTCGCGGTGGGTCCACGGACCCGGGAGCAGGACGCTGATGGCGTCGGGACGGCCGTCCGGCGGGACGGTCATCGGCCTCAGACCCGGTAGGGCCCGTTGCCGCGCAGCTCCACCTTGCCGCCGCTCACGACGGGGACCTCGCGGTGCCGGGCGCCGGGGGCCTCGCGGTGCATGACCTCGGGGAGCTCGCGCAGGGACTCGATCGTGCGCTCCGGCTTCTCCACCTTCTTGATCATCTTCTTCCCGACGAGGGCCGCGATGCCGGCCAGCGTGATCAGCAGGAGGAAGACGATGGCGTAGGAGATCCACCGCGCGAGGCCGAGCCAGGTGAGGAACTCGGCCAGGGCGATGAAGAAGAAGATGCCGGCGAAGGCGGCGAGCACGCCGGCCGCGGCGAACGAGGCGGCCCCGATGCCGCCCTTCTTCGCCGAGGCACCGATCTCCGCCTTGGCGAGCTCGATCTCGTTGCGCACCAGCGTCGAGACGTCGGCCATCGCGCTCTGCACCAGCGTGCCGATGGAGGGCTCGGCCGCCGCACTGCTGCCGTCGGTGCGGGTGGTCGACACACTGTGGGCCACGGGTGGCTCTCCTCCGGTCGGGCGGTGCTGGTCAGGACGATCGTGCCCCATGATCACCGGGACCGCGTCCTGATCTCGGCGAGGCAGAGGAAGCTTTCCCTGCGGTCCCGTGGGTCGAGACGCAGGGAGAGCTTCCTATGCCCGTGGGGTCAGCCCTCCGCGGGGGCCGCGGGGAGCTTCTCCTTGATCATGTTCATCACCGACGAGTCGGTCAGCGTGGTGACGTCGCCCAGCTCCCGGTTCTCGGCGATGTCGCGCAGCAGCCGGCGCATGATCTTCCCGGAGCGGGTCTTGGGCAGCTCCTGCACGACCATGATCTGGCGGGGCTTGGCGATCGGGCCGATGTCGCGGGCCACGTGGTTGCGCAGCGTCTGCACCAGTTCGTCGCCGGAGTCCTCGGCGTTCCCGCGGAGGATGACGAAGGCGACGATCCCCTGGCCCGTGGTCGGGTCGCTGGCGCCGACGACGGCGGCCTCCGCGACCGTCGGGTGGCCGACCAGCGAGGACTCCACCTCGGTCGTGGAGATGCGGTGGCCGGACACGTTCATCACGTCGTCCACCCGGCCGAGCAGCCAGATGTTGCCCTCGGCGTCCTTCTTGGCGCCGTCCCCGGCGAAGTAGACGTTCGTGCCGAACCGCGACCAGTAGGTGTCCACGTAGCGGTCGTCGTCGCCCCAGATGGTGCGCAGCATCGCCGGCCAGGGCTCGGTGAGCACCAGCAGCCCGGTGGAGTCGTCGGTGAGCTCGTTGCCCTCGTCGTCGACGACCTTCGCGGAGATGCCGGGGAAGGGGTGCTGGGCCGAGCCGGGCGTCAGGGTGGTGACGCCGGGCAGCGGGGTGAGCATGTGCGCCCCGGTCTCGGTCTGCCACCAGGTGTCCATGATCGGGCAGCGGCCGCCGCCGATGTGCTCGTGGTACCAGAGCCACGCCTCGGGGTTGATGGGCTCGCCGACCGAGCCGAGCAGCCGCAGCGAGCTGAGGTCGAAGCCGGCGGGGACGTCCTCGCCCCACTTCATGAACGTGCGGATCACCGTGGGCGCGGTGTAGAGGATCGTCACGCCGTACTTCTGGATCAGCTCGAACCAGCGGCCGCGGTGCGGCGTCTCCGGCGTCCCCTCGTACATGACCGAGGTGGCCCGGTTGGCCAGCGGCCCGTAGACGATGTAGCTGTGGCCGGTCACCCAGCCGACGTCGGCCGCCGTCCAGAAGATGTCGGTGTCGGGCTTGAGGTCGAACGTCGCCCAGTGCGTGTAGGCGACCTGGGTCAGGTAGCCGCCGGACGTGTGCAGGATGCCCTTCGGCTTCGCCGTCGTGCCCGAGGTGTACATGATGTAGAGCGGGTGCTCGGCGTCGAAGAACTCGCACGCGTGCTCGGTGGACTGCCGGCCGACGACGTCGTCCCACCACAGGTCGCGGCCCTCGGTCCACTCCACGTCCTGCTCGGTCCGCTTCACCACCAGGACGTTGCGGACGCCGGGGCTGCGGCCCACCGCGTCGTCGACGGCGGGCTTGAGGGCGCTTGGCGCACCGCGGCGGTAGCCGCCGTCGGCGGTGATGACCAGGACGGCGCCGGCGTCGTCGAGCCGGCTCGCCAGGGCGTCGGCGGAGAAGCCGCCGAAGACGACCATGTGCACCGCGCCGATGCGCGCGCAGGCCAGCATCGAGATGATCGCCTCGGGGATCATCGGCAGGTAGATCGCCACCCGGTCACCGGCGTTCACGCCGAGCTCGGTGAGCGCGTTCGCGGCCTTGCTCACCTCGTCCTTGAGCTGGGCGTAGGTGATCGTGCGGGTGTCGCCCGGCTCGCCCTCCCAGTGGTAGGCCACCTGCTCGCCGTGCCCGGCCTCGACGTGCCGGTCGACGCAGTTGTAGGCCACGTTGAGCTTGCCGCCGACGAACCACTTGGCGAAGGGCGGGTTGCTCCAGTCGAGCACCTCATCCCACTCCCGGTCCCAGGTCAGCCGGCGCGCCGCGGACTCCCAGAACGCCAGCCGGTCGCGGGCGGCCTCGTCGTAGACGTCGGGGCCGACGTTCGCCTGGGCCGCGAGTGCCTCCGGCGGCGCGAAGGTCCGGCCGTCCACCTGGGTCGTCTCGCTCATGGGGTCCCTCCCGAGTCCGGCGCCGCGTGCCACCCGCGGCGGTGCAGCGTGTTCCACGACACACCGTATGGCCGTAGCGCCCGGTCGTCTGCCCCACGAGACGCGCGGAGCGACGACCGGCCACACTGGCCCGGTGAGCGGTCCGCAGGCGCAGGTCGCAGCCCGCATCCCCGGCGCCGCGGCCCTCGGCCTGGTCCCCCCGCCGGGGGCGGTCGCCGTCCCCGTGGAGCGGTTGGCCGACCCGGTGCTGCTGGGGCGCCTGCTCACGGCCCGGGGCGCCGGCGAGCTGCGGGTGCGGGCCACGGTGTGGTGGTACTCGGCGTCGGCGGTGCTCATGGCGCCCGTGCTGGCCGGGCTGGCCGCCGGCCGGCCGCTGTCGGGGCGGCCCGGGGACGTCACGGTCTTCCTCGGCCCGGGCGGGCTCCCGGTGGCCGCGCTGTCGTCCGCGATCGGGAAGGACCCGGCCACCGGGCTCCGCGAGACGCTGTCGGCGGTGATCCCCGCGCTGGCCGAGGCCGGGGCGATGCGGCCCCGGCCGCTGTGGGCCATCGCCACCGACTCGCTGGCCAACGGGCTGCTGACCCTCGGGCGGGCCCTCGGGGACGTCGCCGCCGTCACCGCCCTCGCCGTCCCGCTGGCAGGGGCGGTCGGTCCGCCGCTGCCGGCGCCCCGCTACGTCGACGTCGACGGCGTGCTGTTCACCTCGCGGGCGTCCTGCTGCCTGGTCGACCGCCTCCCGCACGGCGCGACCTGCCTGTCCTGCCCCCGCCGCCCGCCGGCCGAGCGGCGGATCCTGCTCGAGGACGCGGCCCGCCGGCTGCCCCGCTGAGCGGTCGTTCCGGGTGCGGCCGCGACGTCGCACCGGGAGGCACCGCGGGAGATGATCGGCCGACGCCACGAGAGCGGAGGTCAGCGATGCCCGTGATGCCTGCCGCGTTCTTCGGTCACGGCAATCCGATGAACGCCCTGGAGAGCAACCGCTACACGGAGGCCTGGCGGGCCTTCGGCCGATCCGTGCCCCGGCCCCGGGCCATCCTGGTCGTCTCCGCGCACTGGTACGTGCAGGCGACCGCGGTCACGGCGATGCCCAGGCCGCGGACCATCCACGACTTCTTCGGCTTCCCGCGGGAGCTCTTCGACGTGCGGTACGAGCCACCGGGGCTGCCCGAGCTGTACGAGGAGGTGGCCGACATCGTGCACCCGACGTGGGTCGGCGCCGACCACGACAGCTGGGGCATCGACCACGGCACGTGGTCGGTGCTGATGCACGCCTTCCCCGACGCCGACATCCCCGTGGTGCAGCTGTCGATCAACGCGCTGAAGCCCTTCGACTACCACCTCCAGCTGGGGGCGGCGCTGGCGCCGCTGCGCGAGGACGGCGTGCTGGTGATCGGCAGCGGCAACGTCGTGCACAACCTCGGCGGCGTCAGCCGGGCGCTGCCCGATGCCGGCTTCGACTGGGCGCAGCGGTTCGACGAGGCCGCCAAGGAGCGCATGCTCACCGACCCCGCCGACCTCGGCCGGCTGGACGGGCACCGCGACTTCGACCTCGCCGTCCCGACGCCGGACCACTTCCTCCCGCTGCTCTACGTCGCAGGCGTCGCCGGTGCCACCTCCGCGCCGGTCGACGTGCTCGTCGACGGGTACGCCTACGGCTCGCTGTCGATGACCGCCTACAGCGTGGGCATGGACGCCCCCGAGGTGTCGGGGTCGGGCGTCGCCGCGGCGCTGCCCGAGGGTCCGCCCCCGGACGGGGCCAACATCTGAGGAAGGACCCCGTCGCCCCCCCACCCTCCGCAGGCTCAGGGCGGGTCCCTGCGAGGGGGCCGTTCCAGCACGTCACCGGGGTCAATTCCCGCGGGTGAGGCTCAGGCGGTGCGGGGGCCCTCCTCGGCGGGGGCGCGGTGGAGGTCGGTGATCCGGGGGAAGGGCCGGGTCGAGAACACCGCTTCGACCGGCACGCCGAAGAACTCGGCGATGCGCAGCGCCAGGTGCAGGCTCGGGTTGTACTCGCCGCGCTCCAGGTAGCCGACGGTCTGGTAGTGGACGCCGAGCGCGTCGGCGAGCTCCCGCCGGGTCACCTGCTGCTCGGCGCGCAGCAGCGCGATCCGGTTGTGGACGGCGTCGCCGGTGCGGTCACCGGTGGGTCGTTCGGGTGCCACCGATCAGTGCACCCACTGCAGGGTGGCCTCGCGGGCCGCCTGCACCTGCGACCCGGACTGCCGGCGGGCCATGCGGCGCAGCACCCGGGGCGTGACCAGCGCACCGAACACCGCCCAGGCGGCCAGCACGAGCACCGTCACACCGGTCCGCCACGAGTCGCCGAGCTCCACGGTGACCGCCGAGTCGGGGAGGAACGCCGACCGCAGCCCGAGTCCGATCCAGTAGATCGGGAAGACCTGGGCGACCGCCTGCACCCAGCCCCACATCACCTGGATCGGGAAGAAGATGCCCGAGATGGCGGTGAGCAGCAGGACCGGCAGCATCCCCCAGGTCCCCACCTTCTGCGTGCTCGGCACCACCGACCCCAGGATCATGCCCAGCGGCAGGGTGGCGAGCATGCCGAGGACGATCACCCAGGCGACGGTGCCCCACCCGGCCGCGCCGCCGTGCATCAGGCCGTCGAAGAGCAGGAAGCTCGGCACGAGGATGGTCAGCAGCGACGGGAACAGGCCGAGGGAGTGGTAGGTCAGCTGCCCGGTCACGTAGCCCGGCATGCCGTGGGGGAGCGCCTTGTGCCGCAGCAGCGTGCCGTCCTCGCGCTCCATGGCCAGCGCGAACGCCGGGCCGATGACCACGCCGAAGGCCACCAGCGCCCCGAGGATGCTCGGCAGGGCGTACGTCGGGTACATCAGCCCGGTGCCTTCCAGCTCGTTGTCGCGGTTGAACCAGAGGTAGGCCAGCGTGCCGACGGCGGTGAACAGGTAGAAGCCCTGGTCCTGCGGGCTGCGCAGGCTGAGCAGGAACTCCGTCCAGCCGCGGCGCAGGCCGAGCGCGATGGCGTGCCGGGTGGGGTTCATCGGGCGACCTCCTCCAGGACCGGTCCGGCCGGGCTGCCGGACTCGAAGCGCTGCACCATCGCCAGGTAGGTGTCCTCGAGGCTGGCGCGGCGGACCTCGAGGTCGGTGAGCCGGTCGCCGTGCTCCTCGAAGAGCCGGCGCACGAACGGGACGACGTCGTCGGTCGGGTGCACGTAGCGCTCGCTGCCGCAGGCCCAGTGCACCTCGGCCGTGCCGGCGACCTGGCGGGTCAGCTCCTCCGCGCTGCCGGACGCGACGATCCGGCCGTGGGCGAGGATGAGGATCCGATCGGCCAGCTTCTCCGCCTCCGCCAGGTCGTGGGTGGTGAGCAGGATGCTCGTCCCCTCCAGGTCGGAGAGCCGGTGCACCAGGTCGTGGAAGTCCCGCCGGGCCTGCGGGTCGAAGCCGGCCGTCGGCTCGTCGAGGAAGAGCAGCTCCGGGCGGCCGATGATGCCGACGGCGACGTCGAGCCGGCGGCGCTGGCCGCCGGAGAGCGTCCCGATCTTGCGGTCGGCGTGCTCACCGAGCCCCACGGTGGCCAGCAGGTGGTCGACGTCGTACGGGCGGGGCCGCTCGGGGGTCGAGTAGGGCGTGAAGTAGCCGCCCAGCTGGGTGAGCAGCCGGCGCGGCGTCCAGCGGGCGTGGTCGCGCCACGACTGGAGCACCACGCCGACGCGGGCGCGCCAGGCGTCGCCCGCGGTGGCCGGGTCCTCCCCGAGCACCTGCACCTCGCCGGCCGACGGCAGCCGGAAGCCCTCGAGGATCTCGATCGTCGTGGTCTTGCCGGCGCCGTTGGGACCCAGCAGGCAGACCACCTCGCCCGGGCGGACGTCGAGGTCGACGCCGGTGAGGACCTCCTGCTCGCCGTAGGCCATCCGCAGCCCCCGGGTCCGGACGACCGGTTCGCCTGACGTGTCCCGCTGAGGACCCATGCCGCCACATCCCTGTGCGCTCGTCTGTGCGCGAGATAGTAGGTCTGCTATATCCGCAGCACAAGTGCACCGAGCGAGGCGTCGCCGACGGCCATGTGGGCGTCACCGTCCGGCTGCGTAGAGCGAAGACGCTCCGCGAAGACGGACGGATCCGTCACCTCCGGCGCGCGACCTCGTTACGTGTGTGCAAGTGGCGTCACACGTACCAGTACCGGGAGGCACTCCTTGTCGTCGCGTTCCCTGCACCGCACCGGACGGCCGCGCGGCCGCCGGGCCCTGGTCGCGTCGGGGCTCGCCGCCGCGCTCGTGGCCGTTCCCGGTCTCGCCCGTGCGGACGAGCCGGCGGACCCGCTGCAGCCGGTGACCGACATCCTGGAGGGCGTGGTCGGCGACGGCTCCGTGCCCGTGGTCCCCGAGGCCCCGGGCCTCCCCGGCGCACCCGCTGAGGAGGGCGCGGAGCCCGGCGACGACGACGGGGAGCCCGACGTCGACCCCGTGCCCGCCGTGGCGGTGCCGGCCGAGCTGGAGGCGGCGCTGCAGCAGCTGGCCGCGGCGCTCGGGCTCCCGGAGAGCTGCGTGACCGGCATCGTGGACTCCGTCGAGCTGGTGGCCGAGGGGCTCGTGGCCGTCCCCGTCGAGCTGGTCGACGTGGTCGCCGACCTCCGCGACGCGCTCGAGGGCGTGGCCGGCGGTGGTGGCCTGGAGGGGCTGCTCGGCCTCGGCGAGGAGCTGCAGGGCGCTCTCGACCCCGCGCTGGTCAGCGACTCGGCCGTCGTCGAGGGCCTGCAGCTGCTGGCCGAGACCCTGCCCACCTGCGTCCCGGCGCTGCCGGCCGAGGAGGAGCCGCCGGCTCCTTCGCCGGACCCGGCGCCCGCAGTGCCCGCGCCGGTCGAGCACCCGGTGGCGCAGCCCGTCACCTACCCCGGGTACGCCCCCACCGGTGCGGAGCAGGAGGACGACGGCGTCCCCCGAGCGCTGGGCGCCCTGGCGCTCGCCGTCGTGGCCGGTGCGGGGAGCGCCGGCCGGCTGAGGTCCCGTCGTGCGGCCGACCCGGGCGCCTGACCTCCGCACCGTCGCGGCCTTCCTCGTCACCCTGGCGACCGGCCTCGCGGTGCTGTGGGTCGTCACCGCCCGCCCGCCGGCCGGGGACGACGCGGTGTTCGCGCTGTCGGAGGAGGCGGCCGCGGGGCCGATCGTGCCCGCGTGGCTGGCCATCCCCGCCATCGGCGTGGACACCGTGGTCGAAGCCCGCGGCACGGTGACCTACGAGAACCCGTTCACCGGGCAGACCGTCGACGGCTACGGGGTCCCGGAGTCGATGCTGACCACCTCGTGGTGGTCCGACGGCCCGGCGCCCGGCTCGGGTCGGATGGCGGTGGTCCTGGGACACCAGCAGGACGGCGGCGAGGCCGTCTTCAACCGTCTGCACGAGCTCGCCCCCGGCGACGAGGTGGTGCTGCGCGACGCCGAGGGCGCGATCCTGCGGCTGAGCGTGCTCGGCGAACCCCTCACCGGCCTGGACAAG
The DNA here is from genome assembly GCF_054050895.1 of Blastococcus sp. SYSU DS0669. Taxonomy (NCBI): domain Bacteria; kingdom Bacillati; phylum Actinomycetota; class Actinomycetes; order Geodermatophilales; family Geodermatophilaceae; genus Blastococcus; species Blastococcus sp. SYSU DS0669. The sequence goes on from NZ_JBJHAE010000023.1 coordinate 60,179, forward strand.
GGGACCTCGGCGCTCTCGGACGCGCTCAACGGCCACCCGGCGGAGGCCGACGTCGCGCTGGTGACCTGCGGCGGCGAGTTCGACGAGGCCGCGGGGACCAGCACCGAGAACACCGTGGTGTTCGCGAGCCTGGCCGAGGGCGCCTAGCTGTACCCACCTAGCCCTCCGCGAGCGCGACCACCTCGCCGACGACCCAGACCGCCGGGGGGCGGACGGTGTGCTCGGTGAGGGTGGCGGGGAGGCCGGCGAGGGTGGTGCGCAGGGTGCGCTGGGTGGGGGTGGAGCCGTCGGAGACGACGGCGACGGGGGTGTCGGGTGCGCGCCCGTGCTGGATGAGGGCGGCGGCGATGGCGGGGGCGGTGTCGACGCCCATGAGGACGACGAGGGTGCCGCGGAGGCGGCCGAGGGCGGGCCAGTCGACGAGGGATGCGGGGTGGTCGGGGGGCAGGTGGCCGGAGACGACGACGAACTCGTGGGTGAGGCCGCGGTGGGTGACGGGGATGCCGGCCAGGGCGGGGACGGCGACGGCGCTGGTGATGCCGGGGACGACCTCGACGGGGATGCCGGCGGCCG
>NZ_JBJHAE010000024.1:0-53176 GCF_054050895.1 Blastococcus sp. SYSU DS0669
GCGGTTGCCATCGACCTCCCAGCCCCGGCCCCCGGCCGGCGGGTCGGCGCGGCCGGGGGGCTCGGGGGGGACCTCCACCCCCGCCCGCCCCACCGCGGCCCCCCGCGGCCGGCCGCGGCGGTCCAGCGGGACGGTGGTCACCGCGCCGGTCGAGTCGATCGCGACGTCGACGGCGCCCGCACCCGGCCAGCGCCGTCCCAGCACCGCCTGCGCGGCCGGCTCCACGGTGATCGGGCAGTCGTCGAGGAGCACGACGTCGTGCGAGCGGTGCCGCCGCAGGCCGGGGGCGCCGGCGCCGTCGACGGCGAATCGCGCGCGGGACCGCCAGCGCAGCGCCCCGCCCGGGAGCTCCTCGACGACCAGGCCCGCGACCACGGGGTCGCCGGCGTCCAGGCCACCGAGCCGCACCAGCTGCTCGCGCACGACCGACGCCTTCAGCCGGTGCTGCTCGGCGGGGTCGACGTGCTGCCAGTCGCACCCGCCGCACTTCCCCGGGCCGCTGTAGGGGCAGGGGCGCTCGACCCGGGCGGGCGCCGCCTCCAGCACCTCGACGGCGTCGGCGCGGCAGAAGCCGGGGTGCCGGTCCTCGGTGACCCGCACGCGCACCCGCTCGCCGGGCAGCGTGTGCCGCACGAACACCACCCGGCCCTCGTGCCGGGCGACGCAGTGCCCCCCGTGCGCCACCGGCCCGACGGCCACCTCGAACTCCCGGCCCACCCACCCGAGACCCTTGTCCGGCGACGTGCCGGAACGTGACGCACTGGAACGGCCCCGGCGCAGGGGCCCGCGCCGAGCCTGCGAGGCGTGGGGGGCGCCGGGGTCCTTACCCATACGGCGTCACGTCCACCTCGTCGTCGGTGAAGCCGCGGCGCAGGTCGCCCGGGGCGGGGCCGCCGCGCCGCCCGTCGTCGTCGTGGCCGACCGAGCTCTCCAGCTGCCACGGCACGGTCGTGATCATCACGCCGGGCTGGAACTGCAGGCGGGCGCGCAGACGCAGCGCGCTCTGGTTGTGGAGCACGTTCTCCCACCAGTGGCCGACGACGTACTGCGGCACGAAGACCACCACCAGCTCGCGCGGGCTGTCCCGCCGGATGCCCTTCACGTAGTCGAGCACCGGGCGGGTGATCTCCCGGTACGGCGACTCCAGGACCGTGAGGGGGACGGGGATGTCGTAGCGCTGCCAGTCCGCCTGCAGCGCACGGGTCTCGCCGTCGTCGACGTTGACCGTGAGCGCGGTCAGCGCGTCCGGGCGGGTGGCGCGGGCGAAGGCCAGCGCCCGGAGCGTCGGCTTGTGCACCTTGGAGACGAGGACGACGGCGTGCACCTTGCTCGGCAGGGTGCGGGCGTCGGTGTCGGGCTCCAGCTGCTCCGACACGTGGCAGTAGTGCCGGTTGATGCCCTTCATCAGCACGACGAGGACCGGCATCGCCAGCAGCACCAGCCAGGCCCCGTGGGTGAACTTGGTGGTCACGATGATCACCAGCACGACGCCGGTGAGGGTGCCGCCGACGGCGTTGATGGCCTGCGAGCGCCGCATCCGGGCCCGCGTCCCCGGGTCGGTGACGCTGCGCAGCTCGCGGTTCCAGTGCCGCACCATGCCCGTCTGCCCCAGCGTGAAGCTCGTGAAGACGCCGACGATGTACAGCTGGATCAGCCGGTTGACGTCGGCGTCGAAGGCGAGGATGAGCAGCCCGGCGAAGCCGGCGAGCAGCAGGATGCCGTTGCTGTAGACGAGCTTGTCGCCCCGGGTGTGCAGCTGCCGCGGCATGAACCGGTCCTGGGCCAGCACGTTGCCCAGCAGCGGGAACCCGTTGAACGCCGTGTTGGCCGCCAGGATCAGGACCAGCGCCGTGGCGGCCTGGACGTAGAAGAAGCCGAACGAGGTGTCGCCGCCGAAGGTGGCCGCGGCCAGCTGGGCGATGACGGTGCGCTGGGGGTCGGTCTCGCAGTCCCCGGGGAACCCGACCAGGTCGCAGGTGTGCTCGACGTACTTCACGTCGGCGAGCAGGGCGAGGGCGGTGACGCCGGCGAACATCGTGGCCGCGATGCCGCCCATCAGGGCGAGGGTGGTCGCCGCGTTGCGGCCCTTGGGCGGGCGGAAGGCCGGGACGCCGTTGGCGATCGCCTCGACGCCGGTGAGCGCGGTGCAGCCGGAGGCGAAGGCGCGCAGCGCGAAGAAGATCAGCGCCAGGCCGGTGACCTCCTCGTAGCCGGGCTCGGGCAGCACGGTCCACGCGGCGCTCTCCGCGACCAGGCCGCCCCCGGTGACGAAGTACTTCAGCAGGCCGGTGACGACCATGATCATGATGCCGGTGATGAAGAGGTAGGTCGGCGCCGCGAAGGTCCGGCCCGATTCGCGGACGCCGCGCAGGTTGACCGCCGCCAGCAGCGCCACGAGTGCCAGGGCGATGGGAACGCGGTACTCGTTCAGCTCGGGGAACGCGGAGATGATGTTGTCGGTCCCGGCCGACACCGACACGGCGACGGTGAGGACGTAGTCGACGAGCAGCGCGCTGGCCACCGTCACGCCGGCCCACTGCCCGTGGTTCTTGACCGCCACCTCGTAGTCGCCGCCACCCGACGGGTACGCGCGCACGACCTGCCGGTAGGAGAGCACCACCGTGGTGAGCAGCACCACGACGCCGATCGCGATCCAGGGGGCGAAGAACAGGAACGCCGTCCCCGCCAGGGTCAGGACGATGAGGATCTCCTGCGTGGCGTAGGCCACCGAGGAGAGCGGGTCGCTGGCGAAGATCGGCAGCGCCAGCCGCTTGGGGAGCAACGACTCCCCCGCCCGGTCGCTGCGTACGGGGCGGCCGAGGACGAGGCGTTTCGGGAGTTGTCCGAGATCGGACAGGTTCGGCACGGCGCGATGGTACGGACGCGCGGGGCCGCCGCGGGCGTGACTCGGGCCACCTGGCCCCGAGGGGGGATACCGGCGTCCTGCCCGCTGCCGGGGGCCCGGCGGGTGTAGCTTCGCGGCCGGTGATGCGCGGGCGGTCGGCGCCGGCGCCACCGGGAAACTCCGGGGAGTGACGCGTGCACGTGGTCGTGATGGGCTGCGGCCGTGTCGGCTCCGCCATCGCCCGGCGCCTGGAGCAGATCGGGCACAGCGTGGCCGTGATCGACCAGGACCCCGAGGCCTTCCGCCGGCTCGGCCCGGAGTTCGCCGGCCGTCAGATCACCGGGCTCGGCTTCGACCGCCAGACCCTGCTGGACGCCGGCATCGACTCCGCCGGCGCCTTCGCCGCGGTGAGCAGCGGCGACAACTCCAACATCATCTCGGCCCGGGTGGCGCGGGAGACCTTCGGCGTCCAGCACGTCGTCGCGCGGATCTACGACTCCAAGCGGGCCGAGGTCTACGAGCGCATGGGCATCCCGAGCGTCGCCACCGTGCCGTGGACGGTGAACCGGCTGCTCCGCGAGCTGCTGTCGGTCAAGGTGAGCGAGCTGTGGCGGGAGCCGACCGGGCAGGTGCTGCTGGTGCGGGTGACCGTCACCGACCGCTGGGTGGGCCGCAAGCTGGCCGCCCTCGAGGCGGCGACCGGCGCCCGGGCGGCCTGGCTCACCCGGTTCGGCGAGGCCCAGCTGCCGACGCCGACCACGGTCCTGCAGGACGGCGACCAGCTGGTCGTCGCGGTCACCGACGAGCTGACCGCGCGGGTGCACGAGGTCGTCGAGCGCGGCCCCCAGGAAGGCGGGCACTGATGCGGGTCGCGATCGTGGGAGCCGGCGCGGTCGGCCGCTCCATCGCCACGGAGCTGCTGGAGAACGGCCACGCCGTCATGCTCATCGAGAAGGACGGCCGCAAGGTCCGCACCCGCTCGGTGCCGGGCGCGGAGTGGGTGCAGGCCGACGCCTGCGAGGTCTCCTCCCTGGAGGAGGCACAGCTGGCCACCTGCGACGTCGTCGTCGCCGCCACGGGCGACGACAAGGCCAACCTGGTCGTCTCGCTGCTCGCCAAGACCGAGTTCGCGGTCGGCCGCGTGGTCGCCCGGGTCAAGGACCCGCGCAACGAGTGGCTCTACACCGAGGCGTGGGGCGTCGACGTCGCGGTCTCCACCCCCCGGGTGCTGGCCGCGCTGGTCGAGGAGGCGGTGACCGTGGGCGACGTCGTCCGCCTCATGAGCTTCCGCAAGGGCGCGGCCAACCTGGTCGAGATCACCCTCGGCGACGACACCGCCTGGGTCGGGCGCCCGCTGCGCGAGGTGCCGCTCCCCCGCGAGACGGTGCTCACGACCATCCTCCGCGGCGACCGGGTGATCACCCCGTCGCCCGACGAGCCGCTGGAGTCCGGCGACGAGCTGCTGTTCGTGTCGCACGGCGACACCGAGGAGGAGCTGCAGTACGTCTTCGCCCCGGAGGGCCCCGGCAGCATCCACGCCTGAACGAAGACCCCTTGCCCCCCACCGCTCGCAGGCTCGCGGCGGGCCCCTGCAAGGGGGGCCATGCACTCAGGCCTCGGGTGGAGCCGGGGGGGTGCGGTGCCGGTGCAGCCGCGCGACGACCCACAGCGTGATCACGAGGACGACGGCGGTCAGCGGCAGGCCGAGCACGACCGACGCGGTGCCGAGCAGCTCCACCTCGTCGGCCCGGTAGAGCACCCACTGCACGCCGGCGCGCAGGAAGAACGAGGCGGCCCAGAGCGCGGTGAGCCAGGAGTAGGCGCGCAACAGCCGGGGGTCGCGGCGCCAGTGCAGCTGCGGCGCGTCCCGCAGGTCGGGGGTCACCGGCGTGGTGGCCTCGGGCTCCGTCCCGCGCGAGCGCCGGTTCCAGGGCAGCGAGTGGCCCGCCATCGAGCCGAGGTGGCTCGGCGCCAGGAACTCGGCGACGACCCCGACGAGGGGCCAGCGGAACGGGATGGACCCCAGGAGGACCACGCCGACGACGAGGCTCCGCACGATCCCGAGCACGAAGAAGTCGCGGGCCTCGCCGGTGTTGGCCGCGATGGCCACCGCGATGCCCACCCCGATCAGCCCGCTGAACGCCTGCTGCACGCTCTGCCGCCGGGCCAGGCGGAGGACGAAGACCCCGACCGCCGCGATCACCGCCGCCCAGATGCCGGTGCGCAGCCCCGCGATGCCGTTGGCCACGATGAACGACACGGTGGGCAGCGAGGCGTCGAGCATGCCGCGCCAGCCGCCCAGCTGGGCCAGCAGCTGCTCCCGGTCGAAGGCCGACGCCGGGGCGTCGGACTCAGGACCGTGCTCGCCGTCGTCCGTCCGGCCCGCTGCGGTCACGCTCGTCCCCTTCGTCCGCTGCCCGTCCCCCGCGTGGCGGCTGCCCGCCGTCGCGCGGCGGTCAGCCGGCGCTCAGCTCGTACCAGGGGTTGTAGATGACCTGCCGGCCGTCGAAGGCGGCGAACCGCCCGCGCGCGGTGAGCGTCCGGCCGGGCTCGATGCCCGCGATGCGCCGGCGGCCCAGCCAGACGAGGGTCACCGAACCGGAACCGTCGAACAGCTCGGCCTCGAGCGTCGGCACCGTCTCGCGCGGGGTGTAGACGACCGACTTGAGCCGGCCGGTGACCGTGACCACCGCACCCTTGCGGCAGGCGCTGACCGGTTCGCAGCCTGCGCTGGCCGATCCCGCCCGCAGCTCCTGGGCGTCGATGGTGTGGTCGTCGGCGGTGAGTCGCTGCACCGCGCGCGACCACCAGCCCGCCGGTCGGGTCTCCGTCACGGCACCAGCGTAGGCCGCCGGTGTGCCCACGTGGACGCGCACGGGTGTTCCCTGCATCGCGTCGTCAGGCGGGGCCGCCGGCCGGCGCCCGGCCCGGGGCCGCCCCCGGCGGCGGCTGCTGCGCCGCCAGCTGCGCCGCGGCCTGCGGCGGCAGGGCGAGCGGGAGCGGCTCGCGCACCGGCATGGGCTCGCTGCCCCGGACGACGACGATGCCGCGGAAGGCCGCCTCCAGCGCGGCCGCCTCCGCCTCGCCGCCCGCGGCCGCGGAGCCGCTCAGCAGACCGCGCAGGAACCAGCGCGGGCCGTCGACGCCGAGGAAGCGGGCCGGCCGCCGGGACGCCGCCGGGGCCGGCTGCCCGGGCTGCGCCGGTGCGACCGCCACGACGGTGCCGACGAGCTCGATGCCGAAGGGGCCCTCCTGCTCGCGCAGGGACGCGCCCTGGCCCGAGGCGGTGCGGGCCAGCTCGGCCCGGACCTCGTCCCAGATGCCGGCCGCGCGCGGGGCGGCGAACGCCGCGACCTGGAGCAGCGAGCTGCCGTGGCGCAGCGTCGCGCCGATCACCTTCTGCTGCGGGCTGAGCTCCACCCGCAGGTCCATCCCGGGCAGCGCGGGCAGCCGGAGGGCGCCCAGGTCGATCCGCGCCAGGCCGTCCTCGGGTGCGTCGGCCTCGTCCCAGGGGCCCGTCGTCTCGTCGACCTCCCGGATCCGCTGCTGCGGCTCCGGGGGCACGCCGCGCTCGCGCAGGCTGCGGTCGATGCGGTTGCGCCGCCGTCCGAACGGCATGTCAGTTCCCCTCGAGTGCTGGTGTGTCGGAGGACCCGGTCGCCGCGGGCCCGTACCCGCCGGTGGAGCCGTGGCCGCCCTCGCCGCGAGAGCTGGCGGGGAGCTCGGGCACCGGCACGAACCGCGCGCGGGCCACCGGCTGCACCACCAGCTGCGCGATGCGGTCGCCGCGGGAGAGCCGCAGCGGCGTCACCGGGTCCAGGTTGATGAGGTTGACCATGATCTCCCCGCGGTAGCCCGCGTCGATGGTCCCGGGTGCGTTCACCATGCTGAGCCCGAGCCGGTGGGCCAGCCCCGAGCGGGGGTGCACGAAACCGGCGTAGCCCTCGGGGATCGCCACCGCCACACCGGTACCCACGAGCCTGCGCTCGAACGGGGCCAGCTCCACGTCCTCGGCCGCGGTGAGGTCCGCCCCGGCGTCACCGGCCAGGGCGTAGGCCGGGACCGCGCCGTCGGGGGCGGTGAGCCGGACGGCCACGTCCAGCTCGGAGGGTTCGGGCACTCGCCGACCCTATAAGGACCCCCCTGCCCCCCACCGCTCGCAGGCTCGCGCCGGGCCCCTGCAGGGAGGCCGGCGACCCGCACCCCGGAGGCCGGGTCGGCTCACGCGGTCGGACCCTCCCGCAGGTCGGAGAGGATGCGGCGGGCGAGGGTCTCGGTCGCCCGGCGGTTACCCCGGCCCGAGAGGGCGGCGCCGACCAGGAAGGGGGCGGCCGCGGGGAGCGCACCGGCCAGCCGGCGGGTCATGCGCCGCCGCAGGGCGCGCAGGCCCGCGGCCCCGAGAACCGTGCCGAGCCCGGCGGGGCCGCCGTCCCGCACGGCGCGCTGCAGCGACCACCCGGCGAGGTAGGCCTGCGCCCGCTCGGCGGCGTCCCCCGGGGCGCGCCGGCCGTGCAGCTCGTGCAGCTCGCCGATCAGGACGACCTCGACGGCGGCGACCAGGACCGTCTCGGCCCCCAGCTCCAGCGGGACCGCCAGCAGGGAGGGCGGCGCGAACCAGTGGGCGGCCGAGAGGCCGCCCGTGGCCGCCCCGATGCCCGACGTGGCGCGGGCGGCCCGCTGGACGAGCGCCTCGGCGATCTCGTCGTCCGACAGCCCGGGGTGGGCGGCGCGCAGGCGGTCCCCGTCACGGATCGGCAGCCGGGGCGCGGCCGCCGCCAGGAGGTCGCCCAGCAGCGCGCCCGGGGCGCGGCCGTCCCCAGCGGCGGCCCGGGTCTCGGCCGGGCCGGGAGGCGGCGCGGGGGTCCCGCTGCCGAACGCGCCGGCCACGGCTCCCGCGACGGCGCCGACGACGTCGCGCAGGCCGCCGCCGGCGGGCCGGTCCGCGCCGCTGCCGGTCAGCCCGGCGACGGCGTCGGCGAGAGCCCGCCCGGCGCGCGCGAGGGGGCTCTCCTCGGGCGTCGCGGGGGTGGCCTGCGGCGCGACCGGGCGCGGCGGCGGCACGTCACGCGGCGCCCCGGTGCGCGGCCCCTCGGTCATCGGTCCCCCTGGTGACGGGATGGAACGGCCCCCGTGCAGGGCCCCGCCGCGAGCCTGCGAGCGGTGGGGGGCACGGGGGTCCTTCGTCAGGCGCAGTCGCGGCAGAACAGCTGGTCGCCGCGAGTGGACGCGAGCCGGCTGCGGTGCTGCACCAGGAAGCAGCGCGAGCAGGTGAACTCGTCCTCCTGCTTGGGCAGCACGCGGACGGTCAGCTCCTCGTTGGACAGGTCCGCGCCGGGGAGCTCGAGGTTCTCGTTGAAGTCCGTCTCGTCGACGTCGACCGACGAGGACTGGGCCTCGGCCCGCCGCGCCTTCAGTTCCTCGAGCGAGTCCTCGCCGAGCTCGTCGGTCTCGTTGCGGCGCGGGGCGTCGTAGTCGGTGGCCATGGGTGTGCCCCTCCTCCGGGGTTCCGCGGGCGTCGTGCCCGCTCGTCTGACGAGGCGCGGGGTGCGCGCCGTCGTCCTGGCCGTTCGCCGGTGGGCGACCGGTGGGTCGGTGTGGGAGCGGCCCGCACGGGGCGCCCGTCCACTGCGTCGGCCTCCCCTCGCGGAGAGGCCGGCAGCCCCCCAACGCCGTTCGGCCCCGATTTGTGCCCGCCTCAGCGGAGGTGACACATCGGACCGGGGAAGGGTCGGGCGGGCGGCGGAGCGCCAGAGGTTACCCTGCGCCGGTGTCGACTCCCCCGGGTGCTGATCCAGCCGTCGTCGGGCCCTACCTGGCCGCTGCTCTCGGGGACGATCGATGGCGATCGGTCACCGTCGAGCTGATCGCCGCGGGCATGTCCAACCTCACCTACGTGGTGACCCCCGAGGGCGGGTCGGCCGAGGACGCGGTGATCCTGCGCCGGCCGCCGACGGGCGCCGTGCTGGCCACCGCGCACGACATGGCCCGCGAGCACCGGGTGATCAGCGCGCTGGGCGGCACCGCCGTCCCCGTGCCCAGGACGCTGCACCTGTGCACCGACACCGGCGTCCTCGGTGCGCCCTTCTACGTGATGGAGCGCGTGGTCGGGGTGCACGTGGTCCGCGAGTTCCCGCCGGGCTACGCCGACCAGCCGGAGCAGCGCCGGGCGGTCGGTGAGCGGCTGGTCGACGTGCTGGCTGACCTGCACTCGGTCGACCACGACGCCGTCGGCCTCTCGGACTTCGGCCGGCCGGAGGGCTTCGCCGCCCGCCAGGTGCGGCGCTGGACCAAGCAGTGGGACGCCACCCGTGACCGGGACCGGCCCGGGCTGGACGCGCTGGCGGCCCGCCTGGCCGAGACGGTGCCCACCACCCAGGGCTCGGGCATCGTGCACGGCGACTACCGGCTCGACAACTGCCTGCTCGACCCGGCCGAGCCGGGCCGCATCAAGGCGGTGCTGGACTGGGAGATGTCGACGGTCGGCGACCCGCTCACCGACCTCGGGATGATGCTCGTCTACTGGCCCGAGGCCGGCGAGCAGCGGCCGTCGTCGCAGAGCCCGGTCACCACCCTGCCCGGCTTCCCGACGCGGCAGCAGGTGGCCGAGCGCTACGCCGGCCGGACGGGCACCGACCTGTCCGAGCTCAACTGGTACGTGGCCTTCGGCTTCTTCAAGTTCGCCGCGATCATCGCCGGCATCGTGGCCCGCTCGGCCGCGGGCGCGATGGCGGGCAAGGACACCACGGGCTACGCGGAGCGGATCGACCCCTGCGTCGAGCTGGGACGCGCCGCTCTGGACGACGGTGCGATCTAGGACGCCCCGCCGCCCCTAAGCTCGCACCGACCGCCGTCCGCACCAGTCGCGGGCGTCGTCCGTCCCGTTCCGGCCGGCCGGCGTCACGCCTGCCGGGTCCCCGCCGAGGAGCTCTCCCGTGACCGAGCGCACCGCCCAGCCCCCGGTGCGCCCGCGCAGTGGCCGTCGCCCGCTCCCCCCGCTGATCTTCCTGCTCGTCCTGGCCCTGGCCGCCGGCGCGGTCTGGTGGTCGGTGGCCCAGCAGGAGCGGGAGCAGCGGGCCGCGGACGCCCGGGCCTGCGCCACCGCCGAGGCGGCGCCCCCGTCCCTCGACCCGGCCACCGTGTCGGTGCGCGTCTTGAACGCCACGAGCCAGGGCGGCCTCGCGCAGACGGTGGCCGACGAGCTCGCCGGCCGGGGCTTCACCGTCAACGAGGTGGCCAACGACCCGACGGACCGGGAGGTCACCGGCGTCGGCGAGGTGCGGTACGGGGCTCCCGGCGCGGACGCCGCGCGGTTCCTGACCGTCTTCGTGCCCGGGTCCACGACCTACCGCGACGTCCGGGCCGACGCCGTCGTCGACCTGGTGCTGGGCCCCGACTTCGCCGGCCTCGCCCCGCCCGAGGAGGTCGAGGCCGCGCTGACCGCCCCGGACAGCGCACCCGCCGACTGCTGAGGCCCTCGCCCTCCGCTCAGCGGTGCAGCTCGGAGACCAGCGCGAGGAAGGGCTCGGCCACCGAGGGCGCCACCGCGACGACCATCGGCTCCCCGACCGGCGCAGCGCCCAGCCCGGTCACGACCGCGCCGGCCTCGGCGGCCACCAGCGCCCCGGCCGCGTGGTCCCAGGGGTTCAGGTCGAGCTCGAAGTAGGCGTCCACCCGGCCGGCGGCGACCGCGCAGAGGTCCAGCGCCGCGCTGCCGAACCGCCGGATGTCGCGCACCCGCGTCACGAGCTCCGCGACGACCGCACCCTGCGCCCGGCGCTGCTCCACCCGGTAGCCGAAGCCGGTCGCGACCATCGTCTGCTCCAGCGACACCGGTGTGCCGACCGCCAGCCGGCGGACCGGCCGGCCGGGCACCTCCAGCCACGCGCCGCCGCCGGCCGACGCCGTGAACAGCTCCCCGGTGGCGACGTTGAGCACCGCGCCCGCGCGCACGACCCCGTCGACCTCGGCGGCGACCGAGACGGCGTAGGCCGGGATGTCGTAGAGGAAGTTCACGGTCCCGTCGATCGGGTCGACGATCCAGCGGACCCCGCTGCTGCCCTCGCGCGCGGCCCCCTCCTCTCCCAGCACCCCGTCGTCCGGGCGGGCCTCCAGCAACCGCCGGACCAGCAGCTCCTCGCTGGCGGCGTCCACCGCGGTGACGACGTCGACGGAGCTGGACTTGGTGGTCACCTGCTCCCCCGCGGACTCCCGGCCGCGGGCCACCAGGACGGCGGCCTCGCGCGCGACCGCGACCGCCAGTGCCAGCAGCCCGGCCGGTGCCGGTGGGTCCGTGAGGGCTGCGCGCGGGGTGCTCATGGGTCGATCCTGCCGCAGCGGCCCCCCTCGCAGCAGGGCCCCATGCGAGTCGCGGGGGGCGAGGGGGGCCTTCTACTAGCCTGTCCGCGTGCAGGGCTTCGGGGTGGACATCGGTGGCAGCGGCATCAAGGGGTGCCTGGTCGACCTGGAGGCGGGTCGGCTGATCGGGGATCGGCTCCGGGTCGAGACCCCGCAGCCCTCCTTGCCCGAGCCCGTCTTCGACGTCGTCACGCGGATCGTCGGCTCGTTCGACTGGTCCGGGCGCGTGGGCGTGACCTTCCCCGGCGTGCTCAAGTCAGGGGTCGCCCACACGGCGGCCAACGTCGACAAGGGCTGGCTGGGCACCGACCTGGCCGCGGGGGTGGCGCAGCGCATCCCCGGCCCGGTGGAGACGCTGAACGACGCCGACGCCGCCGGCCTGGCCGAGATGCGCTACGGCGCCGGCCGCGACCGCCGCGGGGTGGTGCTCATGCTCACGTTCGGCACGGGCATCGGCAGCGCGCTGTTCGTCGACGGCCGGCTGGTGCCCAACACCGAGTTCGGCCACATCCAGGTCGACGGCGAGGACGGCGAGCGCCGCGCCTCGGCGGCCGCCCGGGAGCGGGAGGAGCTCAGCTACCCCGAGTGGGCGCTGCGCGTCGACCGCTACCTCGACGTCCTCGAGGCCAGCGTGTGGCCGGACCTGATCATCGTGGGCGGCGGCGTCAGCAAGAAGGCGCACAAGTGGGTACCGCTGCTCTCCACGCGCACCCCGGTCGTCCCCGCCGAGCTGCAGAACGACGCCGGCATCGTCGGCGCCGCCCTGGCCGCCGTCGAGCGCGCCGAGGCCTGACCGCGCAGGGCGCCGACCGGGCGCTCCGCGTCACCCCACCGGGTCGCTCCGCCCGCCCCCTCGGAGCGAGGGCCCCGGGTGCGAGGCGCTGGTTTCACCCGGCGACGTCGTTACAATGGTGGAGCCCCAGCCCGTCGCTTCCCAGCCGGGAGGGATCCCCCGACCCGATCGCGGCCAAACGCCGCGCCGGTCCCGTGGGTCCTCCTCCCCCGCGGAGCGCCGGCCGGAGCCGCTGCCCGCGGACCACACGGTCCCCCGGGGAACGCACCCAGCACGGGAAGGAACCTGAGTGCCCGCCGATCAGCCAGCACCGGAAGCAGCCGCAGCGAGCACCCCGCGCGCCAGGACGGCCGCAACCGGTACCCGTGCCAGGAAGGCGGCCGCTGACCCGGCCGCCGCACGGAAGAAGGCACCGGCCAAGGCCGCCGGCGCCAAGGGCCGCGCGAAGCCGGCGATCACCCCGTCGCCGGGCACCGGCGAGGGCGCCGTGCTCACCGCGGTGGCCACCGAGGAGGGCGCGGTCGCGGTCGTCGACGCCGGCTCCGAGGGGCTGAAGCTCGACGAGACGGTCGTCACCGGCAAGGACGGCGTCGAGGTCGTCGCCGAGGAGGAGGCCGCCGAGGGCGGCACCGACTTCGAGTGGGACGAGGAGGAGGAGTCCGAGGCGCTGCGGCAGGCCCGCAAGGACGCCGAGCTCACCGCCTCCGCCGACTCCGTCCGCGCCTACCTCAAGCAGATCGGCAAGGTCGCCCTGCTCAACGCCGAGGAGGAGGTCGACCTCGCCAAGCGCATCGAGGCCGGCCTCTACGGCTCCGAGCGGCTCCGCCAGGCCGAGGAGGAGGGCCAGAAGCTCTCCCCGCAGATGCGCCGCGACCTCAACTGGATCGTCCGCGACGGCGAGCGCGCCAAGAACCACCTGCTGGAGGCCAACCTCCGCCTCGTGGTCTCCCTGGCCAAGCGCTACACCGGCCGCGGCATGGCGTTCCTGGACCTGATCCAGGAGGGCAACCTCGGTCTGATCCGCGCGGTCGAGAAGTTCGACTACACCAAGGGCTACAAGTTCTCCACGTACGCCACCTGGTGGATCCGCCAGGCCATCACCCGCGCCATGGCCGACCAGGCCCGCACCATCCGCATCCCGGTGCACATGGTCGAGGTCATCAACAAGCTCGGCCGCATCCAGCGCGAGCTGCTCCAGGACCTGGGCCGCGAGCCCACCCCGGAGGAGCTGGCCAAGGAGATGGACATCACCCCGGACAAGGTGCTGGAGATCCAGCAGTACGCCCGGGAGCCGATCAGCCTCGACCAGACCATCGGTGACGAGGGCGACAGCCAGCTCGGTGACTTCATCGAGGACTCCGAGGCCGTGGTGGCGGTCGACGCGGTGAGCTTCACCCTCATGCAGGACCAGCTGACCAGCGTGCTGCAGACGCTCTCGGAGCGGGAGGCCGGTGTCGTCCGGCTGCGCTTCGGCCTCACCGACGGCCAGCCGCGCACGCTGGACGAGATCGGCCAGGTCTACGGGGTGACCCGTGAGCGGATCCGGCAGATCGAGTCCAAGACGATGTCGAAGCTGCGCCACCCGAGCCGCTCCCAGGTGCTGCGCGACTACCTGGACTGAGCCGGCACCGGACGCGAGTGGCCCAGAACCTCCCTGGTTCTGGGCCACTCGCGTTCAGCCGTCCCGCCGTCACCCGGGAGTGGTCACGGGGAGATCACGACCGTGTACGCCGACAGCTGTCGGGTAGACGGCGTAGCGTGGGCCCGGTCAGAACAGCAGCGGACCCACGGTCGGACCGGTCGACCACCGGCCCGGCAGATGATCACCAGCACGAGCACCACCAGTTCAGTTCCACCCCAGTGACGTCCCCTGCTGAACCCGCTCCACCCACGCCCGGTGTGTTACGGACTCATCTCTTTCGGCGAGTCCGGGATGAACCGGGTCGGAACGGGAATCCGAGGGGCCATCCTGGCGCTGTGCAGGAGGCCGATCCGCAGCCGCGGGTCCGTGCGGTAGAGAGCGAGTGATGACCCAGATGACCCAGACGCTGACGACGACCCCCGCCGCCGACGACCTGGTCGTGCCCTTCCACTGCGACCGCTGCGGCGCACTTGCCAAGGTCCGTGTCGTGCTCGCCAACGGCAGCGACCTCGTGTTCTGCGGACACCACGCCCGCGAGTACGAGGGCAAGCTGCGTGACATCGCCGTCGACATCATCGACACTGAGGGCGAGCAGCGCGTAACTGCGTGAGGGAGGCGCTATCGTCGCGCCCGCGATGACCGCCTCACCCGACGACGCCGCCGCGTCCGACGTCCCGCCTCGTGCGGGCGTCGGGCCGGCGGCTCCGTCGTCTCCGGGGACCCCCGGTCGGCGGCGACCGGAGGAAACCCCCATGTCCCAGCACCACCCTGCACCCGACGAGACGGTGCGCATGCGTCCCGACGTCGGGGACGGGCCCCCGCCCCCGGCGACCGGCCAGACGCCGGCGTACGAGGCAGCCCCGGACGACACCCGTCCGGTCGGCAGGGACTGGCAGCGCGGGGCTCCCGCCGCGCCCCCGGCCACCGCGGAGGAAGCAGCGGCCGGGCAGGACACCGTGACCGAACAGGACCCGGCGACCGCGCAGGACCCGTCCGCCGGGGGTCAGCCGGCCGCCGAGTCGGCCCCGGCGGAGGAGCCCGAGAGCACCCGCCGGCCGGATCGGGACGCCGGCGACCCCACGGCCCAGGACGGCGCGGGCACCGCCGTCGCCACCCCGGTCACGGACGCCGACGCCACGGCCACCGCCCCCGTGGACGCCGCGACCCTCGACACCCTGCGGGCGGCACCTGGAGGCGGGGCGGACGGCCCTCCGCCCGGCGACGACCACGCGCACGGCCCCCGGGGCCCCTGGTGGCGCCGCCCGGCGGCGCTCGTCCCCGCCGGCGTCCTGGCCGCCCTGGCCGTCCTCTACGGCGTCGACCTGGTGGCGTCCTCCGGCGAGGTGCCGCGGAACACGGTGGTGGCCGGGGTGGACGTCGGCGGCCTGTCGCCCGCGTCGGCCGCCCAGCGGCTGGAGGAGCGGCTCGCCCCCCGGGTCGTCGCCGACCACACGGTCACCGCCGCCGACGTCACGGGCACCCTCTCCCCCGCCACGGCCGGCATCACCCTCGACGTCCCGAGCACCGTGGACGCCGCCGAGGAGCAGCCGCTCAACCCGTGGACGCGCCTGGTCACCCTGTTCTCCGACCGCGAGGTCGAGCCGGTCATCACCGGTGAGGAGACCGCCCTGCTGGCCCAGATCGACGGCATCGCCTCTCAGGTCGACCGCGCCCCGCAGGACGCCACCATCGCCATCGAGGGCACCACCCCCTCGGTCGTCGAGCCGGTGGACGGCCGCACGCTGGACCGCGAGGGCTCGGCCGAGGCGATCACCGAGGCGCTGGCCTCCGGTGGCGATCCGAGCACGCCGATCGAGCTCCCCGTGGAGGTGACGCCGGTGAGCGTGGACGCCGCGGAGGCCCAGCGCGTCCTCGACGAGACGGTCACCCCCGCCCTGTCGGCGCCGGTCCAGGTCGTGAGCCAGGACGGCGCCACCTCCGCGGAGGTGCCGGTGGAGGCGATCGCCGGCTCCCTCACCTTCACGCCCGAGGACGACGGCGAGCTCGCCGTCGGGCTGGACCCCGAGGCGCTGCAGGCGGCCCTCGGTGACGAGCTGTCGGTCTTCGGCACGCCCGCGCAGGACGCCACCTTCGAGGTCTCCGGTGACGCGGTGAACGTCGTCCCGTCGGTGGACGGGACCGGCATCGCGCCGGCCCGGCTGGCCGAGCAGCTGCTGCCGGTGCTGACCGAGGAGGCGCCCCGGACCGTCACCGCCGAGCTGGGCCCGGTGCCGGCGGAGTTCACCACCCAGGAGGCCGAGGCCCTCGGCGTGCGCGAGAAGATCTCCAGCTTCACCACCAACATCGGCAACCCGGCCAGCGGTACGAACATCCGGGTGGTCGCGGAGGAGGTCGACGGCGCGATCATCATGCCCGGCGAGACCTTCAGCCTGAACGGCTTCACCGGGCCGCGCGGCGTGGCGCAGGGCTACGTCGAGGCCGGTGTGATCAACAACGGCGAGTTCACCACCGCCGTGGGCGGCGGCATCAGCCAGTTCGCCACGACGATGTTCAACGCCGTCTTCTTCGCCGGCCTCGAGGACGTCTTCCACAAGCCGCACAGCTTCTACATCAGCCGCTACCCGGCCGGCCGCGAAGCGACGGTCTACTACGACTCGATCGACCTGAAGTGGCGCAACGACGGCGACACCGCCGTGTACGTCGACACCGCGTGGACGCCGGGGACGATCACCGTCACCTTCTACGGGACCAAGCGCTACGAGATCCAGTCGATCAGCAGCGAGCGCTACAACTTCCGCGAGCCGGTCGTGCAGAACAAGCCCGACAGCCCCACCTGCGAGCCGCAGTCCGGGTCCACCGGTTTCGACATCACGGTCACCCGCGTCTTCCGCGACCTCGATACCGGCGCCGAGATCAAGCGGGAGGACTTCCGCACCCGCTACGCCGCCGAGCCGGTGATCAACTGCGTGCCCGCGGAGGCACCGGCACCCGGCCCCGAGGGCACCGTCCCGGGCGGCGCACCGGCGCCGGGCGGCCGGCGCCCGTCGCGCCCGCGGGCGGCCTGACGTCCCGTTCCGATCCGACCCGGTGGGGTGCCGAGCCCGGCGCCCCACCGGTCGGGGCACGCCCGGGCGTGCACACTGGTCAGGTGAGCGCCGTCCTCCCCAGCGGCTCGCCCGCCGGGGTCGGCGCGGACGAGGCCGCCGAGCACGCCGCCCCGCAGGGTGCCACGCGGCTCGACCTGCCCCGGCCCTCCCGGGTGCGCCGGTGGCCGGGCCCGCTGCGGGTGCCCCTGCAGGTGCTCGGCCGCACGCTGGCCAAGGCCTGGCAGGACCGCATCATCGGGCTGTCCGCGGAGGCGGCGTTCTGGCAGATCCTGTCCGTCCCGCCGCTGCTCATCGGGCTGCTGGGCTCGCTCGGTTACCTGGGCTCGCTGATCGGCGGCGGCGCCGTCGCCCAGATCGAGGCCCAACTGCTCGACGCGTCGGCGCAGGTGCTCACCGCCGACGTCGTCGACGACCTGGTGCGCCCGACGCTCGCCGACATCCTCGGCTCCGGCCGGCTGGAGCTGGTCAGCGTCGGTTTCCTGCTCTCGCTGTGGGCGGGGTCGTCGGCGACGGCGACCTTCATGAACACGATCGTGATCGCCTACGACCAGCGGGACGTGCGCGGCCCCATCCACACCCGGCTGATGGCGCTCTGGCTCTTCGTCGTGGGGCTGCTGCTGGCGGTGCTGACCTTGCCGCTGCTGGTGCTGGGCCGCGGCAGGCTGGTCGGACTCGTGCCGGAGAACTGGCGGGACACCACCGACATGCTGATCAACGCGGTCTACTGGCCGATGGTGGTCATCGGCATGCTGCTGGCGCTCACCAGCTTCTTCCACGTCGTCCTGCCGCACCGGCTGCCCTGGCGGCGGCAGCTCCCCGGCGCGGTGCTCAGCCTCGGCTTCTTCCTCGTCGCCGCCCTGCTGCTGCGCGCCTACGTCAGCGACATCCTGACCGTGGCGCTGCCCTACGGAGCGCTGGCCGCACCGATCGGCGCGCTGCTGTTCTGCTTCTTCTTCGGGATGGCGGTGCTGCTCGGCGCCGAGCTCAACGCCACGATCCAGGCGCGGTGGCCCGCGCCGCTGCGCCGCCACGAGCGTCGCCGGCAGGAACGGCGGCAGGCCAAGCTGGACGAGGAGGCGCGCCGACTCGGCCTGCGATGACGCGATGACATCGCGGTCCTCCGGACCGCACCGCGACCAGGTGCCGTGCCCCTGGTGCGTGGAGCCCTCCGCGTGTTCCGGTCGGGAGGCCCTCCGGGCCCCCGCGACCGGTCCACCCGCTACGCGGGCGGGGTCTCGTGGCCCCTTACTCCTTGCGGAGCTGCTCGTAGACCTCCTTGCAGGCCGGGCACACCGGGCTGCCGGGCTTGGGGCTCTTCGTCACCGGGAAGACCTCGCCGCACAACGCCTCGACGAGGGTGCCCATGACGGCGCTCTCGGCGATCTTGTTCTTCTTGACGTAGTGGAAGACCTCGTTGGCGTTGCCGGTGTCGGAGTCGCGGACGTCCGGCCGCTCGAGGATGTCGCTGCTGCTCATGCGGGCTCCCTGCTCGACGGTGCGGTCGTGCGGCGGCCGCGCGGCCGGGGTCGCCGCGGTGCTCGGCGCACCCGGGAACCATGATGACAGGGTGCCGCTGCCGACCACCGCTCCCCGCCCGGTCCTCTCCCCCGAGGTCGCCGACGCCCTCGCCGCCGGCCGGCCGGTCGTCGCGCTGGAGAGCACGCTCCTCGCCCACGGCCTCCCCCGGCCGGACAACCGGGAGGCCGCCGACGACGTCGAGGCGGCGGTCCGGGCCGGCGGCGCGGTTCCGGCCACCATCGCCGTCCTCGACGGCACCCCGCACGTCGGGCTGACCCCCGACCAGGTCGACCGGGTCTGCGCGGACCCCGACCTGGCCAAGCTGGGCGTCCGCGACCTGCCGGTGGCCGCGGCGCTCGGGATGAGCGGCGCCACGACGGTCTCCAGCACCGCCCTGCTGGCCGAGGCGGCCGGGGTGGCCGTGTTCGCGACCGGCGGCCTGGGCGGCGTGCACCGGCAGTCGGTCGAGACCTTCGACGAGTCCGCCGACCTGACGGCGCTGTCCCGCACCTCGGTCGTGGTGGTCTGCGCCGGCGTGAAGTCGATCCTCGACGTCCCGGCCACCCTCGAACGGCTGGAGTCGCTCTCGGTCACCGTGGTCGGCTACGGAACCACCACCTTCCCCGGCTTCTACGTCGCGGACTCGGGCTCGACCGTCGACTGGTCGGTCGCCGACCCCGAGCAGGCCGCCGCGGTGTTCGCGGCCCGCCGCGGGCTGGCGCCGGGGGCCGTGGTGGTGGCCAACCCCCTGCCGGTCGACCAACAGCTGGACCGGCAGCTGCACGACCGCGTCATCGCCGACGCGCTCTCCGCGGCAGATGCGGCGGGCGTGCGCGGCAAGGACGTCACGCCGTTCGTCCTGGACCACCTGCACCGGGCCAGCGAGGGCGCGACGCTGGAGGTGAACGTCCGGCTGGTGCTGCGCAACGCGGAGCTGGCCGGCCGGATCGCCGCGGCGCTGGCCGCCCGCACCGCCTGAGCGCGACCGTGCAGCCCCGGGTCGTCGTGGTCGGCGACGTGGCCACCGACGTCGTCGCCGTCCTCGCCGGGGAGCCGGCGCCGGGGTCGGACCGGCCCGCGCGGATCGTCAGCCGTGGCGGTGGCGCGGGCGCCAACGTGGCGGCGCACCTGGCCCGCCTCGGGACGCCGGTGCTGCTGGCCGGCTGCATCGGGGACGACGCAGCCGGCGCCGGCCTGTCCGCCGAGCTGACGGCGGGCGGCGTGGAGCTGCGGCTGCGCACCGTGCCCGGCGGGGCGACCGGGACGATCGTCAGCCTGGTGGAGCCCGACGGGCAGCGCAGCATGCTGGCCGACCGCGGCGCCAACCTCGCGCTGCGCCCTGCCGACGTCCCGGCTCCCCCGCCGGGCGGCCACCTCCACCTGTCGGGCTACACCCTGCTGGACCCCGGTCCCCGGGACGCCGGGCTGGCCGCGCTGCGCACGGCGGCGGCTGCCGGGTGCAGCGTCTCGGTGGACCCGGCCTCGACCGGCCCGCTGCGCGCCTACGGCGTGGACCGGTGGCTCGCGGACACCGCCGTCGCGACGCTCGTGCTCCCCAACGCGGAGGAGGCGCGGCTGCTCACCGGCTGCGCGGACGTCACCGCGGCGGCGCGGGCGCTGGCCGCCCGGCACGCGATCGCCGTCGTCACGCTCGGCGCCGACGGCGCCCTGTGGGCGGCGGGCGACGAGCTCGTGCACCGGCCCGCCCATCCCACGGACGTCGTCGACACCACCGGCGCCGGCGACGCGTTCGCCGCCGGGCTGCTCGCCGCGTGGCTGGATGGGCGGCGGCCCACCCCCGGCGAGGCGCTCGATGCCGGGCTGGCCCGCGCGGCCGAGGTGGTGCGCCGCGCCGGCGCACGCTGACCCCGGCCGTCGGCACGGTGCTGCCGTTCCTCGCCGCGGGCTTCGCCGTCAGCCTGCTCTCCGCCCGCAGCCTGAACTCCCTGGCCCTGGGCGACGAGCTCGCCGCCGGCCTCGGTGAGCGGGTGGGCCGATCGGCTTCGTCGCCCCCGCTGGCCGACCTCGACCCGGCCCGCGGCACGACCCGTCGTCATGGTGCTGCACGGCCTGAACATGGCCGCGTGCTACGCCGACCACCTCATCGCCCTGGCCGACGGGCGCCTGCACGCCGCCGGCGACCCCCCGACGTGCTGACCGAGGTGTGCGTGCGCGCCGTCTTCGGGCTGGAGAGCCGGGTCGTGGTGGACCCGACGTCGGGCCGGCCGCTGAGGCTCCCGATCGGCCGCCACCACGTTCAGGCGCCGGCCGGGACGCTCAGCCCTCGATGATCCGCCCGGAGCGGGCGGGGTTCTCCAGGACGCGGTCGGGGCGCACGTCGACGCCCTGGAGGCGGGTCCGCGGCTTCGGCGGCCGGTCGTTGGCCATGACGACGGCGATCCACGGCAGCACGGTGCCCAGGATCGCCAGGATGACCATCAACCACACGATCTTGTAGAAGACGGCGGCCAGGATGAGCGCGACGCCACGGATGGCCATCGTGATCGCGTACCGCCGCTTCCGGCGGGCCTGCTGCTCGGCCAGGCTCGGGGCCGCCTCGGTGATGAGCACCGGCTCCGGCTTGCGTGTACGCGGGAACTGCTGGCTCGAGGCCACGGGCACCCTTCCCCTCGCTGGCCGGTGTCCGCGGGGGATCGCCCCTGCGGCTCTCCGGACCGCCCCCATGGTGCCACTGGGACGGGCCCGGTGCAGGCGACCCGGTCAGCCCTGCGCGGCCGCCTTGGCCGCCTGCTTCTGCTCCTGCTTGAACGCCCGCACCTCGGCCAGCGACTCGGGGCCGGTCATGTCGGCGACCGAGCGCCGGGAGCCGTCGGTCCCGTAGTCGCCGGCGGCTTCCCGCCAACCCGGCGGCGTCACGCCGTACTGCTTGCCGAGGAGGGCCAGGAAGATCTTCGACTTCTGGGCGCCGAAGCCGGGCAGACCGTTGAGCCGCTTCAGCAGGGTGGCGCCGTCGCAGCCGTCCGCCCAGAGCCCCTCGACCCGGCCGTCGTAGCGCTCGACCAGCGCGCGGCACACCTCCTGGGCCCGGCCCGCCATCGAGCCGGGGTACCGGTGCAGCGCCGGAGGGCCCTGGAACACCCGGACGAGCTCCTCGGGGTCCATCGCCGCCAGATGCTCGGCCGAGAGCGCCTCCACGCCGAGGCGGTCGGCCAGCAGCCGCGGAGCACCGAAGGCGCGCTCCATCGGGAACTGCTGGTCCAGCAGCATCCCGATCAGGAGCGCGAGCGGGTCGCGGCCGAGCAGTTCGTCGGCGGCGTCGTCCTGGGCGATGCGGAGCTGCGGCACCCGAGCAGTGTGCCCCAGCGGCTGGGCGTCGACGCGCGGCGCGCGACCGCGAGCGTTCGGTCCGGATTCGCCCTGGGACAGCGGTCACGTGCTGTATCCGCGGCGTCGCTCAGGCGGTCTCCACCCGAGTGGCGTAGCCCATGTAGGACATTGCCCGGCTTCTCGTCTGCCCGAAGTCCAGGCGGCGGCTGAGTTCTCCGAATGACATCCGTCCTCGCCGTGCCCGGACGAACCCGAGGAGGGCACCGACCGGGTTCCTCGTCCGTGGTCCGAGCCCCACCGCCTCGTGCAGCTGCAGCCCGTGGCGGGCCATCGTGGACTCGAGCTCCGCTGGCCGGATGAACATGCTCCAGTCGTGCACGGGCGTGTCGAAGACACGAGTCGCGCGCCACTCCTGCATGACCTTGATGGCCAGCAGCTTGCTGACGGCAGTGCGGTTCACCGTGTCGAAGAAGTACGTCCCCCCGGGCCTCAGCGCCCGCGCGGTCTCACGGATCACCTGGTCCAGGTCGGTGACGTGCTCCAGGACGTCGCAGCAGTAGGCCAGGTCGAACTCCGCGTCCTCCACCGGGAGGTCCTCCCCCGAGCCGACGCGGTAGTCGATCTCCAGTCCCGAGGCCTCAGCGTGGCGACGGGCGGTCTCCAGCGACGGCGCGGATGGGTCGACGCCGACCACTCGGCAGCCGAGCCGCGCGAACTCTTCCGCGAGGAAGCCGCCGCCGCAGCCGATGTCCAGCACACGCAGGCCCGCGGGGTCACATCCGAGCCGGTTGAGCACGGCGACGAAGTAGCTCAAGCGCCCCGGGGTGACGCTGCCGTGCAGCATGTTGAGCGGGTCGTCCTCGTCCCACCAGCTGGCCGCATGCCGGTCGTAGACGTCGTTGTCGATCACCATCCACCCCCTGGAGGAGGCCGAATCGGCGCATGCGTGACGAGTCCCCTCGCACGGACCACAGTGTCCACCGGTCTGCCCACGTCGACCAGGCATGCCGTCCCCAGCGCGGGAGTGCAGCGCCCTGACCGCACGCGGCACCCGGTCCCCGAGCCAATGGACAGGACTCTGTGCGAGCACGGGGTGGTCCACGTGGTTCACGAGAGGCACCGGGACACCCCGGTGACGGACGTAGCGCCGCTCACGTGTTGACGCCGGTCGATCAGCTCGCACCTCGGCGCCTCGACCCCGCCGCGCACGGCCGGTTCCGGCCGTCGTACTGCTCGCGCTGCCGCTGACCACACTGGCGCTCGGCATAGCGGCCGGCCGGTCGCTGCAGACCTCCGACCTGCTGGGCGTCCTGGGCGGCGGGATCGCCCGAGGTTCAGCCGGTGACGTGTGGCTCGAACTGTCCAGGCACTGAGTCACGCCTGGCAACGCTGCGGACTCCTCTTCGAGATCGCCGAGATCACCAGGCAGGAGATGGAGCGGCTCGTCCTTCCATGATCCGTCACCCGTCCGACGCCTGCCCCGGGTGCGAGGGTTCGACTGCTTCGTTGACGCATGTGCTGGTCCAGCAGCATCCCGATCAGCAGCGCGAGCGGGTCGCGGCTGAGCAGCTCGTCAGCGGCGTCGTCCTCCGGCGATGCGAAGGGTCGGCACGCTCGCCGATCCTGCCGCACTCGCCCGAACGGTGGCAGCCCCGCTGTCACCACGCGGCTCGGCACCTGCGAGCTCCTCTCGGGCAGCGCCCCCGGGATGTGCGGGTGCGTTCACCCCTCACGTCGCCGGCACACGGCAGACGGAGCCTGATCCCCTGCGCGGGCGCCGCCGCCTTCGTCGCCCCGGCGCCTACCCCGACACGTCCTGGGCCTCAGGATCTCCGGCGGAGACGAGGATCCGCTCCGCGATCGCGGCCTCCAGGCTCTCGGTCACCAGGTAGCCGACGCCGGCGACGAACGGCGCCAGCGCCCAGACTGCGAGGTGGGAGAACCAGACGCCGACCAGCGTCGCGGCGCCCATCCCCACCAGCACGGACAGCATGTTCATGCTCGTACCCAGCGCCAGCGTCTGGGTGGGGTGCTGCGGCATCGGGCGCCGGAATCCCCTCGAGAGGATGCCCTCGAGCAGCGTGAAGGACAGGACCGCACCGGCCGCGTACAGGTAGATGTGCGGGAGGTCCGGCGAGCCCTGGGTCACCTGGCACACCCCGAAGGTGACGGTGACCAGGATCGAGAAGCCGAACGTGGTGCTCTCCCGCCCCACCGTGCTCCGCAGGCCCCGGACGACGGTGCCACGCGCGTTGCCGGTGTCCTCGTCCGCCGCCATGACGTCCTCCTCGACCTCGCGGCACCGGCGCTCCGGCGCTCGGCAACGGTGCTCGATGGCCCCCTGTACCCGGGCCCGGCCGGTGATGCCCACCGCCGGGAGAAAACCCGGTCGAGGTCCGCGGAGGGGCCCGGATCAGCGGCCGACGTCGGGCGGGCTGACGCCGGTCTCGATGACCCGCCGGGCGATCTCCACGAGCTTGGTGTTGCTCCCCTGGGAGGTCGCCACGAGCACCTCGAACGCCCGGTCGGCGGTGATCTTGTGTCGTTCCATCAGCACGCCCTGGGCCTGGCCGATGAGGTTGCGGGTGACGAGCGCCGCCTCGAGGTTCCGCCGGTCGGACGCCCGCGCGTGGGCGATGGCGGAGTGGCCGGCGAAGCTGACGGCCAGGGCGATCGCGGAGTCGTCGAAGGCGTCGGGCTGCCGGCCGTAGACGTTGAACGAGCCCCAGGCGCTCCGGCGGCTCCGCAGCTGCACCGACAGCGTGCTGCGCACCCCGAGGTCGGCGGCGGCCGCCGGCCCCCAGCGCGGCCAGCGCGGATCCTCGGCGACGTCCTGGCTGTGCACCACCTCGGCGCCCGCCGCCGCATCCAGGCAGGGGCCCTCGCCCAGCTGGTACTGCAGCGAGTCACCGGCGCGGGCGAGGTCTCCCGATGCGGCAGCGGTGGAGACGTCCCGGCGCTCCAGCACCGTGATGCTGGCGCTGGTCGCTCCGTCGATGTTCGCGACGGCGAGCTCCACGGCGCGGGCGAGGACGTCGTCGGGGTCCGACCGGGCCAGCATCTCGTGCGCCAGCCGGTCGACCAGCCCCAGCAGCACCGGTCCCGGTGGAACTCCCTGGCCGGTCACGCGGAGCCTCCCCCTCACCACCGGGACAGGCCTCGCTGTCGACAACCGGATCGCGGACGACCCGATTCCGGCACGCTGGGGACCACCCGTGCCCCGAGCGCCTCACCGAGGAAGCGCTCTCCGGGGCACGCACCGCATCGCCCATGTCGAAGGGACCAGCTCACCCGCAGGTCGAGGTGGCCCGCTCCCGCCGAGGCTCCGTCTCGACAGCACGCCACCGGACGCCGCTTACCGCGCCGGCGAGTGGGTACCGCGAGGCCGACGGAGCTCTAACAGCACGGGTCCGGTCGCTCGACGGGGTGCACCACAGCTCTCCCGGGGACGAGGACCTCTCGCATGTCGGTCCTCCGGCATCCCGGGAGAGGTAGATGACAGAGAATTTCTGGGCGCACCAGCCACCGCCGGCGCCCGACGCGGGGGCGCCTCCCATCTGGCGGGGCGAGCCGGCGACGGCGGCCGAGGTCAGCGCCGGCCGCGCCCAGCTGCGCACCGCGGTGGCCGATGCGGCCGCCGTGACCGATCCCGGCGACGACGACCTCGACCGGTTGATGCTGGTCTTCGAGGAGCTGGTCTCGAACGGGCTGCGGCACGGTGCTCCGCCGGTACGGGTGACGGTCACCGGCACGTCGGGCGGCTGGCTCCTCCAGGTGAGCGACGCCGCGGTCGACCGGCCACCCACCCCGCCCGTCGACCGGGACCCCGCCGCCGGCGGCATGGGCCTGAATCTGGTCGCCGCGCTCTGCCCGGCCCACGGCTGGGACGTGCACTCGGGCCGCAAGGTGGTGTGGGGCTGCCTGGAGCCGACGCCGCCCCTCGGCCGGTACGGCCGCTGACGGCGGTGCCGCGAGCCCCTGCGGCACCGCCGTCCCCGCGTCGGGGGTCAGTCCCGGTCGCGCCACCCGCGTCCGCCTGGACGTGGGTCGTCGTCGGCCACCCGCTCGGTGATCCGCTCCTCCAGCTCCGCGAGGCGCTCGTCGGCCTCCTCCTGGGTGAGGTCGCCGTCCTCTACGGCCTGGGCTAGGCGCTCCTGCCCGGCCGTCACCAGCGCGTCGACGACGGTGTCGACGGCGACGCCCTGCTGCCCGGCGACGTCGGCCATCGAGGTGCCGTCCGCGGCCAGCGCCTCCCGGAGCTCGTCCTCGGTGAGGCCGAGGGCCGTCGCCGCCGTCGCCAGGTCCAGCCGGCCACCGCCCCGGTCGGAACCTCTGCCCAGCCCGCTGCCGGCCAGCGTCGCGGCCACCTCGTCGGCCTGCGCCCCGGTGAGGGAGCCGTCGTCCACCAGGCCCGCGAGGGCGTCGCGGATGCGGTCCTGCCTGGTGGTCGCGGAGTCCTCGTCGGCCAGGGCCGGGACCGCGGCCGCCAGCCCCCCGCCCAGGGCGAGCGCCCCGGCCGTCGTCGCGATGATCAGATTCTTCCGCACGTTCTCCTCCTCCGTCCGGACCGGTCCCCGTGACCGGTCCGGCAGCAGGGTCGACGCGCCACCTGTGGCGGAGCTGTGCGCCGGCCCGGCAGCCGCCTGTGACCTGACCGTCCTCGCACGGCGCCCCGGCCACCGGGGACGATGCCCCGGTGCGCGCAGTGGTGAGCCGGGTCGGTGCAGCGGCTGTAACGGTGGACGACGTCCTCGTCGGCGAGATCGGGCGGGGACTGCTGTCACTGGTCGGAGTGGGCCGCGACGACGACGCCGCCAGGGCCCGGGCGATGGCCCGCAAGATCCACGAGCTGCGCATCTTCCCCGGCCCCGATGGCGCCGTCTCCGCCTCCGACCTGGGCCTGCCGGTGCTCGTCGTGAGCCAGTTCACGCTCTACGCGGACACCCGCAAGGGCCGCCGGCCCTCGTGGCAGGACGCCGCCCCGGGGGAGCTCGCCGAGCCGCTCGTCGAGGAGGTCGTCGCCGAGCTGCGCCGCCGGGGCGCCACCGTGGCCACGGGGGTCTTCGGCGCGAGCATGCGCGTCTCGTCGGTGAACGAGGGGCCGATGACCCTGCTGCTGGAGGTCTGACGCGCCGCCTTCGTCATGGGAATGACATGTCTGGGACTCCACGGGGGCGGGTACCGGCAGGTGACCGAAGACACTCCCTGTCGGTTTGCTGTGAACGACCGGATCGCGGAACACCGGACCCCTCAGTGGCCGTTGTGCAGGGCGTACCACACCGGACAGAGAAGAGCGGGACCGGCCGGTGACCCCGGACCGTGGCCCCCGCTCCACGCCTGGAGAGCACCGCCGCCCATCGCCGCCCGGCGGGTGCATCCGAAACCAAGGCAAGGACGAAGACCCATCGTGACGCTGCTGCAGTCCTCCCCCACCGACACCCTGGACGTGCGCGCCCCCCGGCGGGAGCCCGACACCAGCGGCCTGGTCTCCACCGACCTCGTGCGCGTCTACCTCAACACCATCGGCAAGACCGCTCTGCTCACCGCGGAGCAGGAGGTGGAGCTGGCCAAGCGGATCGAGGCCGGGCTCTACGCCGAGCGGCTGCTCGCCGAGCAGGAGGGCCTCACGCCCGCCCGCAAGCGCGACTACAAGATCCTGGCCACCGACGGCAAGGCCGCCAAGGCCCACCTGCTCGAGGCGAACCTGCGGCTCGTCGTCTCGGTGGCCAAGCGCTACACCGGCCACGGCATGACGTTCCTGGACCTCATCCAGGAGGGCAACGTCGGCCTGATCCGCGCCGTCGAGAAGTTCGACTACACCAAGGGTTTCAAGTTCTCGACGTACGCGACGTGGTGGATCCGCCAGGCGATCACCCGCGCGATGGCCGACTCCGGGCGCACCATCCGGCTGCCCGTCCACCTGGCCGAGCAGGTCAACAAGGTGGTCCGCACCCGCCGGCGCATGCACCAGGAGCTCGAGCGGGAGCCCACCGCCGAGGAGCTGGGCCTGGAGCTCGACCTGCCCGAGGAGCGCATCACCGAGCTGCTCGAGTACAGCCGCGACCTGGTCAGCCTCGACCAGACCGTCGGCGCCGACGAGGAGTCCCGTCTCGGTGACTTCATCGAGGACGCCGACGCGGCCGTGGCCGAGGACGCCGTGGCCTTCCAGATGATGAAGGGCGACGTGCGCAACGTCCTCTCCACGCTGGAGGACCGCGAGCGCGACGTCGTCGTCCTGCGCTTCGGCCTGGACGGCGGGCAGCCCCGCACCCTGGAGCAGATCGGCAAGCAGTTCGGTCTCTCCCGCGAGCGGGTCCGGCAGATCGAGCGCGAGACGATGGCCAAGCTGCGCGACCCGCAGCGCGCCGACGCCCTGCGCGACTACCTCGCCTGATCCGCACGACCACCTGATCGGCGCGACCGGCCGATCGCCCCGAGGGCCCGTCACCACCCGGTGGCGGGCCCTCGTCGCGTCGGTGGCCCGCCACGATCAGGGAACCTGATCATGGAGCGTCCTCCCTCACGGCCGGCGGTGAGGGAGGACGCTGCGCGGTGAGGGAGGACGACGGAGCCCCCTGCCTACCGCATCCGGAGGCGGTACCACTGCGGCGAGGTGCGGTTCAACGGCCAGCCCAGCCCTGCGGTGTCCGCCGGCTCGACCGACAGCAGGTCCCACCCGACGAACGCGGCCT
This sequence comes from Blastococcus sp. SYSU DS0669, assembly GCF_054050895.1. Lineage (NCBI taxonomy): Bacteria > Bacillati > Actinomycetota > Actinomycetes > Geodermatophilales > Geodermatophilaceae > Blastococcus > Blastococcus sp. SYSU DS0669. The sequence goes on from NZ_JBJHAE010000024.1 coordinate 28,202, forward strand.
CGACCTCGGCCGGGGACACGCCCCCGACGGAGGAGCGCACCCGGGTGGGGCCGAAGGCGAGGACCAGCAGCGTTGCGCCGGCGTTCGCCAGCGCCGACACGCCCGCGCCCTCGGCCTGCCGACCGGCGGCTCCCAGACCCTGGAAGCAGCCGACGTCGAGGAAGAGGTCGAACGTCCCCGTGTCGTCGGCCCCGGGCAGGTCCGTCACGTCGCCCACCACGAAGCGGGCACCGGGGACGGCGTGACGCCGGGCCGCCTGGACCGCGCGCGGCACGGCGTCGATGCCCACCGCGTCCCAGCCCCGGCGCGCGAGCTCGTTCGTGTACAGGCCCCGCCCGCAGCCCAGGTCCAGCGCCCGTCCGGGCGGGGTGGGGCGGTCGGCCTCCTCCCGGGCCAGCAGGGCCCCGGTGCTCGCGGCGGCCGCGGTGGCGTACCGCTCCCACGGGGTGAAGCCCACGCGGTAGGCGAAGGCGTACCTGGTCATCGCCGACCTCCGGTCGCACGTCGGACCCGTCGCAGGAAGTGCAGCAGCCGCGCTCCCCGCTGACCACCACCCCGCGCGCCGTCTCGACGCGCGGCCTCCGACGTCAGACGGGTGAGCGCATGCGGCGGGGACCCGGGTCGACGCGGGCGGTCGGTGGGCCCACCACCCCGGTGCCGCCGGCGACCACCAGCGAGCGGCCGCCGTGCCACGGGTTCGCCGGCCCGACGATCACCGGCTCCAGCCTGAGCCGCAGCACCTCCGGCAGGTCGTCGGCCAGCCGGGCCACCCGCAGCAGCAGGTCCTCCAGCGCGGCGAGGTCGACCGGCTCGGAGCCCCGGTACCCGTCCAGCAACGGGAAGGCCCGCGGCGAGCGCACCAGCTCGGCGGCGTCCAGGTCGGTCAGCGGCAGGGTGCGGTAGGCGCGGTCGCCGAGCAGATCGGTGGCCACCCCCCCGAGCCCGAAGCTGACCAGCGCGCCGAACGACGGGTCGTCGACGATCTCGACCACGGTGGCCACGCCGGGAGCGGCCATCTCCTGCACGATCACCGGATCGCCGGACGGGATGGCGGCGAACGCACTGCGCACCGCCTCGGCGTCGGGGAGGTCCAGCCGCACGCCACCGAGGTCGGACCGGTGCCGCAGCCACGGCGCGGTCGACTTGAGCACGACCGGGTACCCGACCTCCTCCGCCGCCGCGACCGCGGCCTCCGCGTCGGTGACCGTGCGGGTGCCCAGCAGCGGGATGCCGTAGGCGGCCAGCAGCCCGATCAACTCGTCGTCGGTCAGCTCCCGCCCGGCCGGCGCCCCCTCCAGCGCGCCGTGGACGATCCGTTCTGCGGCGGCCTCGTCGACGTCGGGGAGTTCCGGCACCTCGCCGACCGGCCGGCGCCGCCAGCGGGCGTACTCGCAGACCTTGGCCAGCGCGATGACGGCCCGCTCCGGGGTGCTGTACGACGGGACCGATCCGCGCGCGGGCATGCCGTGCTCGTCGAGGACGGCGAGCTCCGCGGGGATCCCCTCCGTCGACAGGAAGCTCGCCACGATCGGCTTGCCCGCGCGCACCGACACCTCGCGCAACGCCGGCCCGAACTCCTGCGAGCCCGCCATCAGCGGCGGCAGGAACACCGCGACGACTGCGTCGACGCCCTCGTCGTCCACGGCGTCCTGCAGCGCCGCCCGGAACGCCTCCGCGCTGCCGGCGACGCCGATGTCCACCGGCGCGGCGTGCGCCAGCTCCATCCCCTCCTCGAGGACGGCGTCGGCGACCAGGACCCCGATCGCGGTGGAGTTCCCCACGATCGCGACCCGGCTCCCCGCCGGCAGGGGCTGGTGGGCCAGCAGCATCCCGACGTCGAACAGCTGCGCGACGGTCTCGACCCGGATGACGCCGGCCGAGGCGAACAGCGCGGCCACCGACTGCTCGGGCACGGCCACCGAGGTGCCGGCCAGGCCGGGGGCGACCCCCACGTGCCGACCGCTCTTCACCGCGACCACCGGCTTCGTGCGCCCGACGGTGCGGGCCAGCCGGGCGAACTTGCGGGGGTTGCCGAAGCTCTCGAGGTGCAGCAGCACGACCTCGGTGCCCGGGTCGGTGGCCCAGTACTGCAGCAGGTCGTTGCCGCTCACGTCGGCCCGGTTACCGGCGGAGACGAACGTCGACAGGCCGATCCCGCGGCTGCGGGCCCGCTCGAGCAGCGCCACGCCCAGGGCGCCGGACTGGGCGAAGAACCCGACGCGGCCGCGGCCGGGGACCATCGGGGCGAGGCTGGCGTTGAGCCGCACCTCGGGGTCGGTGTTGACGACGCCCAGGCAGTTCGGCCCGACGACCCGCATGCCCGACGCCCGGGCGGACGCCACCAGCTCCCGCTCGGCGGCGCGCCCCTGGGGCCCGGACTCGCCGAACCCCCCGGAGATGACGACCAGCCCGCGGACCCGCTTGCGACGGCAGGCCTCCACGACACCGGCGACCTCGTCCGCGGGCACCGCGAGGACCGCCAGGTCCAGGTCGTCGGGGATGGACTCGATGTCGGCGTAGGCGGGGACGCCGCGCACGTGCCGGGCCCCCGGGTTCACCGGGTACACCGGCCCGGCGAAGCCGTAGTCCAGCAGGTGGCGGAGCACGGCGTTGCCGATCTTCCCGTCGTCGTTGCTGGCGCCGACGACGGCGACCGACGACGGCGTCAGCAGCCGGGCGATCGACCGGGACTCGCTGCGCTGCTCGCGCTCGTAGGCGACGGCGAGCGCGTCCTCGGTCTGCTCGATGGGGAAGGTGAGGTGGACGACGCCGTCCTCGTACGAGCGCTCCGCCTTGTAACCGGCGTCGCGGAAGACCCGCACCATCTTGCTGTTCTGGGCCAGCACCTCGGCGACGAAGCGCTTGATCCCGCGCTCGCGGGCGGCGGCGGCGAGGTGCTCGAGCAGCACCGAGCCCAGCCCCCGCCCCTGGTGGGCGTCCTCGACGAGGAAGGCCACCTCGGCGTCGTCGGTGCCGGGGTAGCGGTCGTAGCGGCCGACGGCGACGATCTGGTCGCCCAGCAGCACGACGAAGGCGACCCGGGAGTCGTGGTCCACGTGGGTGAAGCGGTGGAGGTCGCGCTCGGAGAGCCGCTTCATCGGTCCGAAGAACCGGTAGTAGCGGGTCTGGTCGCTGCTGCGCTCCATGAGGCCGTTGAGGCCGTCGGCGTCCTCGGGGCAGATCGGCCGCAGGTGCACCGTGCCGCCGTCGGCCGCGACGATGTCGGCCTCCCAGCCCGGCGGCGGCGCGGGAGGGGCGGATTCTTCGGTCGTCACAGCAGCCTCCGGCCGCCCAGCAGGGTCCCGCCACGAGCTTGCGGGCGGTGGGGGGCTGGGTGGTCCTTAATCACGGGGATCGTCCGGGTCCAGGCCGAAGTAGGGGAAGCTCGCGCGACGGGTGCGCATGATCGCGCGGTCGACCCGGGACTCGGTGAAGGGGTCCCAGCGGGAGAAGCCGGTGTACCCGCCCTCGGTCATGTGTGTCGGTGGCCGGGCGCGCAGGCCGCGGCGGAGCACGTCCTCCCGCCAGGACTCCGGGATCTCGGTGGCCGGATCCAGCTTCGCGCCCCCGGCCTCGGCGATCAGGTGGGTCCACGCCCGGGGCACGCAGCGCACCAGGCCGTACCCGCCCCCGCCGAGGGCGACCCAGCGACCGTCGCAGATCTCGTGGGCCAGTTCGTGCATGGCCTTGTAGCTGGCCCGCTGCCCGTCGACGGTCAGGGCGAGATCGGCCAGCGGGTCCTCGTGGTGCGCGTCGCAGCCGCACTGGGTCACGATGATCTGCGGCTGGAAGGCCCGCAGCACGCTGGGGACGACGGCGGTGAACGCCCGGAGCCAGGACGAGTCGTCGGTGCCGTTGGGCAGGGCCAGGTTCACCGCGCTGCCCAGGGCCTTGTCGGGGTCGCCGGTCTCCTCCGGGAAGCCGGTCCCCGGGAACAGCGTGAGCGGCGTCTGGTGGATGCTCACCGTGAGCACGCGGGGGTCGTCGTAGAAGGCGGCCTGGACGCCGTCGCCGTGGTGGACGTCGAGGTCGACGTAGGCGATCCGCTCGTACCCCTGGCCCAGCAGCCAGGCGATGGCGACGGCAGCGTCGTTGAAGACGCAGAAGCCCGAGGCGTTGCCGCGCATCGCGTGGTGCAGCCCGCCGGAGATGTTCACCGCGTGCTGCGCGGCGCCGGTGTGCACCTGGCGGGCGGCGAGCACGCTGCCCCCGGTGATCAGGGCGGCGGCCTCGTACATCTCCGGGAAGATCGGGTTGTCCGCCGTCCCCAGGCCGTGGCCGACGCCGGGGTCGGCCGGCGCCCGGCGCACCGCCTCCAGGTACACCGGGTCGTGGACCAGGGTGAGCAGGTCCTCGCCGGCGGGTTCGGGCTTGAGCACCTGCAACCGGTCGGAGGCGAGCAGACCCAGCCCGTCGGCCAGGCGCATCGTGAGGTCGAGCCGGACGGGGTGCAGCGGGTGGTCGCCACCCATCGTGTATCCGAGCAGCGCGTCGTCCCAGACGACGGCGACCGAGTCGCTCATGGCACCTCCCCTGCGGCGCGCCCGGACGGGCGCGGGCGGCTCCGCCCGGACGCTACCGGGTCCGGTGCCGGCCGGTCGGTCGCCGAGTCCGCCCGCCGGGAGCCCGGCGCCGGGCGCCCGGCCCCGTAGACTGGCCGCCGACACGGAGGAGAGCTGTGAACGACCTCATCGACACCACCGAGATGTACCTCCGGACGATCTTCGAGCTGGAGGAAGAGGGCATCGTCCCGCTCCGGGCCCGCATCGCCGAGCGCCTGCACCAGAGCGGCCCCACGGTCAGCCAGACGGTCGCCCGCATGGAGCGCGACGGCCTGCTCACCGTCGAGGGCGACCGGCACCTGCAGCTCTCCGAGGAGGGTCGTCAGCTCGCGACCGCCGTCATGCGGAAGCACCGGCTCGCCGAGTGCCTGCTCGTCGACGTCATCGGCCTGGACTACGCCGACGTCCACGAGGAGGCCTGCCGCTGGGAGCACGTGATGAGCGAGGCGGTCGAGCGCCGCCTGCTGTCGCTGCTGGGCAACCCCACGGTGTCGCCCTTCGGCAACCCGATCCCCGGGCTCGAGGCGCTGCGCGGCGACGAGCCGCTGGGCGGCGAGACCTCCGCGGTCCTGGACTCGCTCACGCTGCTCTCGGGCACCGCCACCGCCGAGGGGCGCCCGGTGGTGATCCGACGGATCAGCGAGCAGTTGCAGGAGAACGCCGACCTGCTGCGCGCGCTGGCCGAGCACGGGGTGCGCCCGGGGGTCACGATGACCGCGCAGCTCGTCGAGGGCTCGGTCAGCCTCGACGGGTACGTGCTGCCGATGGGCGTGGCCCAGCACATGTTCGTCAGCGCCACCGACGAGGAGCTCACCCCGCTCGAAGCCGCTCCGCTGCTCTGAGGGGGGCCGGTCGTGGTGAGCCGGCGGGACGACGGCACAGAGGTGCTGCGCGTCCCGGCCGGTGACCCGCCCGAGGCCGGAGACGGGCTGCAGCCGGTGGCGGCCGAGCTCGCCGCGCTGGGCCCCGAGGAGCTCCCGCAGGCCTGGGACCTGCGCTGACGCCCGGCGGGGTGCCCACCGGCTCACTACGGTGGTGCGGACCCCCCCGCCGCGCGAGAGAAGGCCCCGGTGAGCACGCCCGCACCCCCACCCGACGCCCCCGCCACCGACGAGGCCACCGACCCGGCGCCCACGCCCTTCCACCGCCTTGCCGACTTCGTCGCCCTGCCGCGGATCGGTGGTCTCGCGCTCTCCCCGGACGGGACGCGCCTGGCGGTGCCGCTGCAGACGCTGGACCGCGAGGGCAAGAAGTGGCAGACGGCGCTGTGGGAGCTCGACCCGCAGGGGGTGCGCCCCGCCCGGCGGCTCACCCGGAGCGCGCCCGGTGAGTCGGCCCCGGCGTGGGCGCCGGACGGCTCGCTGCTGTTCACCTCCGCCCGGCCCGATCCCGGGGCCGACCCCGCGGCCGAGCCGAAGCCGGCGCTGTGGCGGCTCCCCGCGGACGGCGGCGAGGCGCGGCCGGTGCTCGCACGACCGGGCGGCATCGGCTCGTTCGCCGTCGCCGTCGACAGCGGCGACGTCGTCGTCGTCTCCGCGACCATGCCCGGTGGCTCGGCGCCGGACGCCGACGAGGAGCGGCGCAAGGCCCGGGCGGACGCCGGGGTCTCGGCGATCCTGCACGAGGCCTACCCGGTGCGGTACTGGGACCACGACCTCGGGCCCGCGGCGCCGCACCTCTTCTGGGCCGGGCAGCTGCCGGCCGAGGAGGAGCCGGCCGGTGGCGAACCGGTGGAGCTGCGCGACCTCACCCCGGACGCTCCGCCGCCGAACGGCTCCGGCGAGGAGATCGCCCTCTCCCCCGACGGCACCCTCCTGGCGCGCGCCGAGGAGGTGCCCGACGGACCCGCCGGGCGGCGCACCCGGCTGGTGCTGGCCGAGACCGGCTCCGGGGCGACGCGCGTGCTGGTCGACGACCCGCTGGCCGACGTCTACGGGGCCACCTTCTCGCCCGACGGCAACCGGCTCGTCTGCGTGCGGGAGGCGATGTCCTCCTACGCCGAACCACCGGACTACACCCTGCTGCTGGTCGACGTCGCCGACGGCACCGCCCGCGACCTCACCCCCGGCTTCGACCGCTGGCCCAGCGCCCCGCAGTTCTCCGCCGACGGCGGCGCCGTCTACTTCCTCGCCGACGAGGACGGCCGCCACGCGGTCTTCCGCGTGCCCCTCCACGGCGGTGAACCGCTGAGGCTGACCGGCGACGGCGCCTACAGCGACCTGCAGGTCGCCCGCGACGGGAGCGCGCTCTACGCCCTGCGCTCGGCGTACGACTCGCCGCCCGTGCCGGTGCGGCTGGACCCCGCGGCCCCGCTGCAGGAGCCCGAGCCGCTGCCCACCCCGGGGTCGGTCGACCGGCTGCCCGGGACGCTGCACGAGGTGCGCGCCACCGCCGCCGACGGGGCACGGGTGCAGTCGTGGCTGGTGCTTCCCGAGGGGGCCTCGGCCGACTCCCCCGCGCCGCTGGTGCTCTGGATCCACGGCGGGCCGCTGATGAGCTGGAACTCCTGGTCGTGGCGCTGGTGCCCGTGGGTGCTGGCGGCCCAGGGATACGCGGTGCTGCTGCCCAACCCCGCGCTCTCCCAGGGCTTCGGCCAGGAGTTCGTGCGCCGCGGTTGGGGTGAGTGGGGCGACGCTCCCTACACCGACCTGATGGCCGCCGTGGACGCGGCCGAGCAGCGGCCCGACGTCGACGGCACGCGCACGGCGGCGATGGGTGGCTCGTTCGGCGGCTACATGGCGAACTGGGTGGCCACGCAGACCGACCGGTTCCGGGCGATCGTCACCCACGCCAGCCTGTGGAACCTGGAGCAGTTCACCGGCACGACCGACGCGGCGTACTACTGGGAGAAGGAGTGGGGCGACCCGTTCACCGAGCCCCGGCGGTACGAGCAGAACTCGCCGCACCGCTACGTCGACCAGATCCGCACCCCGATGCTGGTCATCCACGGCGACAAGGACTACCGGGTGCCGATCGGCGAGGCGCTGGCGCTCTGGTACGGCCTGCAGAAGCGCGGCGTGCCGTCCAAGTTCCTCTACTTCCCCGACGAGAACCACTGGGTGCTGACACCGGGGAACAGCCGGATCTGGTACGAGACCGTGCTGGCCTTCCTCGCCGAGCACGTGCTCGGCGAGCCGTGGCGGCGGCCGGAGCTGCTCTGACCCCGGGTCGGCGGTCACGCCGGCCGTCCGCCGGAGGGTGGCTCGGCGGCCTGCTCGAGCAGGTCGCGCAGCCCCGCCGGCGGCAGGCACGCGTCCAGCGCCTGCCGCAGCAGCCGTGCCAGCGTGTGGTCCGGGTCGCTGTCCAGTGCCCGGTCGAGGGCGATCCCGGCCATCGCGCCGTCGCCGCGCAACCAGGCGCTGACCGCCAGCAGGGTGGCCGGCGCCGCGTCCAGCGGCGCCGGCACCCGCCGGGCGCACACCGTCCAGAGCACCTCCGCGGCCGCCGCGTCGGCCCCGAGCGCCAGCTGCAGGGCGCGGTCGCGCACCCGCACGTCCCGCAGCGCCCAGCCCAGCGCCGCGAGGTCGTCGTCGTCCAGCGGGCCCTCGCCGGACGGGCCGGGCCGGCAGCGCGCGACCGCCTGCCGCACCGCCGCCCACCACTCCTCGGTCAGCGCCGGCCGCCCCACCTCCCGGAGCCGGGCGGCGCGACCGGACGCGGCTCGGACGCAGGCCTCCCGCATGCCCGCGGCCGAGCCGGGCGGAGCGTCGAGCCGCTCGGCCAGGGCGGCGCGGTCGGGGGCGACCACCTGCCCCGTGCACACCGCCGCGGCTGCCAGCGCGCTGACGCCACCGGGCAGCGGGGTCCCCGCCGACGGCGCGCAACAGGGGTGCGGGCAGTCGTAGGACCACCAGCGCCCGCGCCGGACCAGCAGCACGTCGCGCGCGGCGACGCCCGCCGCGGCCAGGGCCTGCACGAGCTCGTGCACCAGCGGCCGGTGCGGCAGGACGACCAGCTCCTCCCCCGCCGGAGCCGGGTCGTCGGGCGCCTCGGAGACCACGAGGAGCAGCGCGGCCGCGGGCCGGTCGCGCCGCAGGCTGCCGACCAGCAGGCGCGCCGCCCGCGCGCCCTCCGCGGGCGAGGGCAGGTCGCCCCGGACGATGAGCCCGACCCGGCCACCCGAAGGCCCGCCCAGCCCGACGAGCACCACCGACTCGGCCGGGTGGAAGCCCAGCAGGTGCGGCAGCGCGGCGGCCACCTCACCGGGGTCGGAGAGCCGGATCTCCAGCCGGTCGGCGGGCTGCTGCGCGGTGGGGACGTCCATGGGCATCGACCCTGGGGCGCCCGGGCGCCGGCGGGCAGCACCCGGCGGAATCTGTGGACGGCGGCCGGCGCTGTGGATGCGGCGGACGGCGGGTTTCAGCCCAGCGCGTCGGCCTGGACCTCGTAGGCCTGCTCGAGCAGCTCCACGAAGGCCGCCGGATCGCCCGCCGGGGCACCGCCGAGACCGGTGTCCACCGAGAGCAGGACCAGCGCCCGGTCGTCGTCCTCCACCGCCGCGACCAGCGTCGGCACCGTCACGCGGGTCCCGTCCGGAGCGGCGATCGTGGTCGTGTAGCGCAGCAGCGCCGAGCCGTCGCCCAGCTCGGCCACCGGCAGCTCCTCGAAGGTGATCGTCGCCTCCCCCAGCTGCGGGGAGGTGAGCCGCGCCTCGGGGCACCGCTCGGCGGCGCCGGCCAGCTGCTCGACGGCGTCGCCGACCGGGCCACCGCGCACCAGCATCTGCACCGTCGTCGTCGACCCGGTCGTGGCGCTCTGCGCGGCGACGTCGTCGAAGGCGTCCAGGGCCGGCTGGGTGCCGTCGACGGCGGCCCGGCAGCTCTCCGGGGTGATGGTCACGTCGGCCCCGCTGCCGACGATGCCCGATCCCACGCGCAACTGCTCCGGCGAGAGGGCGAGCACGGTCGCGCCGGGCCCGAATGCGTCCGCGGGCAGCAGCCCCGACGCGAGGTCGGGTGCCCTCGTCGCCTGCGCGGAGGAGGCCGCCGCCGCGGACGACGCCGAGGAGGCGGCCGCGGCGGTGCGGTCCGAGGCGTCCCCGCCGCAGCCGGCCAGCAGCAGGGCCGCGGCCGGGCCGGCCACGAGGACGCCGGGCACGCGGTGCGCGGAGGTCATGCCACCGACGCTAGTCGCCGGGCCGCCGCGCCGGTGGTCAGATCCGGTGCTGGATCGCCGTCCGCGCCGCCAGGATCGGGCGCACGTGCTCGGCGATGACCGCCAGGTGCACGGGGTCCTGCGCGTAGCGGTGGAAGGCCTCGACATCGGGGAACTCGGCGATCAGCACGCTGTCGGCGTTGCCGTCGACCAGGTCGGCGTCGTCGGCGACGACCAGCGACGTCATCCCGCCGACCGTGCGCCGCAGGTCGCGCAGCGCTTCGACCGTGCGCGCCCGCCGCTCGGCGTCGGCGTCCGGGGACCAGGTGAAGAGGACGACGTGACGGATCATGCGGGAACTGTGCCAGTCGCGCCCTCCTCCGGCCGGGTGGCACCCCTACCGGCTGGTAGCCGGGCGCGGGGGCGCGGTCGTTAGAGTCCGACCCCATGGGACGGTCGTTGCGCATCGCACTGCTGTCCTACCGCAGCAAGCCGCACAGCGGCGGCCAGGGGATCTACGTCCGGGCGCTCTCCCGCGAGCTGCGCGAGCTCGGTCACCGCGTCGAGGTGCTCAGCGGCCAGCCCTACCCGGAGCTCGACGCGGGCGTGCCCCTCACCCGCGTGCCGAGCCTGGACCTCTACCGGGAGCCCGACCCCTTCCGCACCCCGCGCCCCTCGGAGATCCGCGACTGGGTGGACGTCGCCGAGTGGGCCACGATGTGCACCGCCGGATTCCCCGAGCCGATGACCTTCACCCTGCGCGCGGCGCGGCACCTCCTGCCCCGGGCCGGCGAGTTCGACGTCGTGCACGACAACCAGTCGCTGGGCTACGGCCTGCTCCGGCTGGTGCGGGCCGGCGTCCCCACCGTCGCGACCGTGCACCACCCGATCGCCATCGACCGCGACCTGGAGCTGGCCGCGGCGCCCACCCTGCGCCGCGCGCTGACCCTGCGCCGCTGGTACGCCTTCACCCGGATGCAGGCGCGGGTGGTCCGGCAGCTGGACGCCGTCACCACCGTGTCGGAGAACTCCCGCCGCGACATCGCAGCCCACATGGGCCTCGCGCCGGACCGGATGACCGTCATCCCGGTGGGCATCGACCCCGACCGGTTCACCCCACCGCCGGCCGGCCGGCCCCGCGAGACCGACTCCATCCTCGCGATCACCAGCGCCGACGTCCCGCTGAAGGGGCTCGTGCACCTGCTGGAGGCGCTGGCCAAGCTGCGCACCGAGCGGCCGGTGGTGCTCACCGTCGTCGGCAGCACCCGCCCCGGCGGCCCCGCCGAGGCGGCCCTGGACCGGCTGGGCCTGCGCGACGCGGTCCGCTTCACCGGCCCGGTGCCCGAGGAGGAGCTCGTCGGGCTCATCCAGCGGGCCACCCTGGTGGCGATCCCGTCGCTCTACGAGGGGTTCTCCCTGCCGGCCGTGGAGGCCATGGCGTGCGCGACCCCGCTCGTGACCACCGACGCCGGCGCGCTGCCCGAGGTCGTCGGCACCAAGGCGGGGCTGCGGGTCCAGGCCGGCGACGTCGGCGAGCTCACCGCCGCCCTGCAGCTGGTCCTCGACTCCCCCTCGCTCGCCGAGCAGCTGGGGCGCGCCGGCCGCCGCCGGGTCCTGGACACCTACACCTGGCGGGCCACGGCGGAGCGCACCGCCGACTGGTACGCCGAGACGCTGGACCGGAAGGGCGACCCGTGCTGACCGTCGACTACGAGCGGCTCGACCTGCGCCCGGGGATGACCGTCCTCGACCTGGGCTGCGGCGAGGGCCGGCACGCCTTCGAGGCCTACCGGCGCGGCGCCCGCGTGGTCGCCGTCGACTGGGGGCAGCAGGAGGTCGAGACGACGAAGCGGTGGCTGGGCGCGATCGCCGAGGCGGGCGAGGCCCCGGGAGGTGCGCGCTTCGAGGTGGTGCGGGGTGACCTGCTGCACCTGCCCTTCCCCGACGCCAGCGTCGACCGGGTCATGGCCTCGGAGGTGCTCGAGCACATCCCCGACGACGCCACGGCGATGGCCGAGATCGTCCGCGTGCTCAAGCCGGGCGGCCGGGTCGCGGTGACCGTGCCGCGCTACGGCCCCGAGCGGGTCTGCTGGGCGCTGTCGGACGCCTACCACGCCAACGAGGGCGGGCACATCCGCATCTACCGCGGCGACGTGCTGCGGGCGCGGCTGACCGCCGCCGGCCTGGTGCCCGGGGCGAGCCACCACGCGCACGCCCTGCACGCCCCGTACTGGTGGCTCAAGTGCGCCGTCGGCGTCGACAACGACTCCGCTGTCGTGCGGGCCTACCACCGGCTGCTGGTCTGGGACCTCACGAGGCGCCCGTGGATCACGCGGACGGCCGAGCGCCTGCTGGACCCCCTCGTGGGCAAGAGCTTCGTCGTCTACGCCGACAAGCCCGCCGGGGTCACGCCCGCCGCCGCCGGGCTGGAGCGGGAGCGGTCCGCTGCCGCCCGCTGACCGGCGCCGCGTGGTGCTCCCGGAGCTGCCGGGGGTCCTCGGGGCCGACCAGGTGCGCCGGACCGTGGCCTGGATCGCCGGTGAGCAGCACCGCGACGGCGCGCTCCCCTGGTTCGCCGGCGGGCAGCTCGACCCGTGGGACTCCGTCGAGGCGGCGATGGCCCTGGACCTCGGCGGCGAGCACCTCCGCGCCGCGGCGGCGTACCGCTGGCTGGCCGGCCGGCAGCGGCGCGACGGGAGCTGGGCGGCCGAGTACCGCGGGGGCGTGGAGACCGCGCCGGCCGCGGAGAGCAACCACGCCGGGTACCTGGCGGTCGGCCTCTGGCACTCCTGGCTGACCAGCGGCGACGAGGAGCTGGTCACCGACCTGTGGCCGGCGGTGCGCGCCGGGCTGGACCTCGTCACCCGGATGCAGCTGCCCGGTGGCGCCATCTCCTGGGCGCTGCGGCCCGACGGCACCCCCGACGACCTGGCGCTGCTCACCGGCAGCGCCAGCCTGTTCCAGGCGCTGCGCTGCGGGCTGGCGCTGGCCGAGCTCACCGGTGAGGCGCAGCCGGACTGGGAGCTGGCCGTCGCCGACCTGGGGACGGCGCTGCGCGGCCGGCCGGAGGCCTTCGCCGACCGCTCCCGCTACTCGATGGACTGGTACTACCCGGTGCTCGCCGGCGCGGTCACCGGTGAGGCCGCCCGCGAGCGGCTGGCCGCCGACTGGGACCGCTTCGTCGTCCCCGGGCTCGGCATCCGCTGCGTGGCCGACCGGCCGTGGGTGACCGGGGCGGAGACGTGCGAGCTGGCGCTGGCCCTCGTCGTCGCCGGGCAGCGCGACGCCGCTCTGGAGCAGGTCGCGGCCATGCAGCACCTGCGCGGCCCCGACGGCGCCTACTGGACCGGCTTCGTCTACCCGGACGACGCGCGGTGGCCCGTCGAGCGCACCACCTGGACGGCGGCCGCCGTCCTGCTGGCCGCCGACGCGCTGTCCGGCGCCTCCCCCGCCAGCGTCCTGTTCGCCGTGCCGGAGGCGCTGCCGGCCGCGGGCCTGGTCGATGCCACCACCCCGGTTGATTGGCTGGCGGGAGGTGCGGGCACGGTGTCCCCGTGAGCGCGCCCCCCGGCACCGGCCGATCCCCGCACCCCTCCGCCGACGTCACCGTGGTGGTCGCCAGCCGCAACCGCCGCGAGGACCTGCTGGCGACCCTGCCGCGCCACGAGGCCCCGGTGGTGCTGGTCGACAACGCCTCCACCGACGGCACGGTCGAGGCGGTGCGGCAGGCGCACCCCGAGGTGGCCCTGCTGCCGCTGGAGCGCAACGAGGGCGCCCACGGCCGCACACTGGGCGCCGCACGCGCCCGCACCCCCTTCCTCGCCTTCGCCGACGACGACTCGTGGTGGGCGCCGGGCGACCTCGCCCGCGCCGTGGCGATCATGCGGGCCCACCCCCGGCTGGCCCTGCTCAACGCCCGCGTCCTCGTCGGGCCCGAGGAGCGGCTCGACCCGGTCTGCGAGGAGATGGCCGCGAGCCCGCTCGGCACCGCCCGCGACCTGCCGGGCCCCTCGCTGCTGGGCTTCGTGGCCTGCGCCGCCCTCGTGCGCACCGAGGCCTTCGAGGCCGTCGGCGGCTTCGACCCGGTGGTCCGGTTCCCCGGCGAGGAGGAGCGGCTCGCCCTGGACCTGGCCGCCGCCGGGTGGGGCCTGGCCTACGTCGACGAGGTGACCGTGCACCACCACCCGTCCCCCCGGCGCGACGCGCCCGGCATCCGGCAGGCGGGGATCTGGCGCAGCCGGCTGCTCACCGCGGCGATGCGCCTCCCGGCACTCGACGTCGCACGCACGGCGGGGCGGGCCGCGCGCGCCGGCCGCCCGGGCGTCGAGGGGCTGCTGCGCGCGCTGCCCGACGCCCCGGCCGCGCTGCGCCGGCGGGAGACGGTGCCGCCCTCGGTGCGGGCGGGCCTGCGGGTGCTGGCCGGTGAGCGCCCGTGAGCACGGCCGGCACCACCTCTCCGGCGCCGGCCGGCGACCGCACCACCGGCCCGGACCCGCGCGTCGCCGTCGTCGTCATCACCCACCAGCGGCGCGACGAGCTGCTGCTGGCGCTGCGGCGGCTGGTGGCCCTCCCCGAGCAGCCGCACGTCGTGGTGGTGGACAACGGCTCCACCGATGGCACCGCCGACGCCGTGCGCGAGCGGTTCCCGCAGGTGGAGCTGATCGCCAGCCCCGAGAACCTGGGTGCGGTGGGCCGCAACCTCGGCGTCGCCCGGCTCGGCACCCCCTACGTCGCCTTCTGCGACGACGACACCTGGTGGGAGCCGGGCTCGCTGCGCGCCGCGGCCGACGTCCTGGACGCCCATCCGCGGCTGGCGATCGTCACCGCCCGCATCGTGGTGGAGCCCGGGGGCACCGAGGACCCGATCGTCGCCGAGCTGCGCGACTCGCCCGTGCGGGGCGCCGACTGGCTGCCCGGGCCCGCCCTGGGCTCGTTCCTGGCCGGCGCATCCGTGCTGCGCCGGGAGGCCTTCACCGAGGTCGGCGGCTTCTCCGAGCGGCTCTGGCTGGGCGGCGAGGAGGAGCTGATGGCCGGCGACCTGGCCGCGCGCGGCTGGGAGCTGTGCTACCTCGAGCAGCTCACCCTCCACCACCAGGCGAGCACCGCCCGGGACCCGCACAAGAGGCGGGCCGACGGCATCCGCAACACGCTGTGGACCACCTGGCTGCGGCGGCCGGTCCGCCCCGCGCTGCGTCGCACCCTGCACCTGCTGCGGACCGTGCCGCGGGACCGGGTGACCGCCCGCGGCCTGCTCCAGGCGGCCCGCGGCCTGCCGTGGGTGCTGCGCGAGCGGCGGGTGCTGCCGCCGCACGCGGAGGCCCGCTTCGCCGCTCTGGAGGAGGCGCAGCGGAACTCGACCGCCCGCCGCTACGTCAGCTGAACCGGAGGATGTGGGCTGACGCGGGGGCTCCGTGCCGGGAACACCCCCTCAGCGCACACGCTCGGGTCAGCGGGCGCAGCGGATGCAGGTGCGGGCGGTGGGTCGGGCGGCGAGCCGCTCCGGCGCGATCGGCCGGCCGCAGGTCTCGCAGCGGCCGTAGGTGCCGTTCTCCACGGCGACCACCGCGGCGTCGGCGTCGGCCAGCCGGCGGCGCGCCTGCTCCAGCAGCGCGGCCACCTGCTGCCGCTCGAAGGCGATGGTGGCGCCCTCGGGATCGTGCTCGTCGTCGGCGTTGGACGCCTGCGACGCCGCGACGATCGCGTCGAACTCGCGGGTCAGCGCCTCGATCTGCGCCAGCGCCTCCACCCGGGCGCGGGAGAGGTGGTCGGGTGGGAGCACCGGCCCATCCTGCACCCCCGTGCCGGCAGGACGACGTCTCGGCACGGGCTCAGGCGGTGCGGCGCAGCAGCCGCAGCGACCCCGTGCCCGGCAGCTCCTCGAACTCCCCGCTCTCCAGCACCCGGCGGTACACGCCGTAGGGCGCCTGGCCGCCGTCGGCCGGGTCGGGGAAGACGTCGTGGATGGCGAGGGTGCCGCCGACGGCCAGCTTGGCCACCCAGGCGTCCTGGTCGCGGCGCGCGGACTCCTCGGTGTGGCTGCCGTCGAGGAACAGCAGTGCCAGGGGCGTGCTCCACAGCGGGGCGAGGGTCTCCGACCGGGTGACGACGGCGACGACGACGTCCTCGGCGCCGGCGTCGGCGATGGTCCGGCGGAACCGCGGCAGGGTGTCGATCCGCCCGACCGCGGGGTCGACCAGCGACGGGTCGTGGTACTCCCAGCCCGGCTGGTGCTCCTCGGAGCCGCGGTGGTGGTCGACGGTGACCACCTGGCGGCCGGTCTCCCGCGCCGCGGCGGCGAGGTAGAGCGCCGACTTCCCCATCCAGCTGCCGACCTCCAGCAGCGGGCCCGGGACCGCGACGGTGCGCGCGGCCTCGTGCAGGGCGCAGCCCTCGTCGTCGGGCATGAAGCCGGGGGCGGCCCGGGCGGCGGCGAGCAGTTGGAGGACCCCGTCCCGCTCGGCCCCCTGCAGGGGCCCGCCGCGGGCGTGCGAGCGGTGGGGGGCAGGGGGTCCTTCCTGGGCCCGGTCGATCGTCACCGGGCGAATCTAGTCCGCAACGCGGTGACGCTGCGCTCGGTGGCCGCTCCCGCCTGGGTGTCCGCGGCCTTGGCGAAGAAGGCTCCGGCCGCCGTCGTCACCGGGACGGCGAGCACCAGCGCGATAGCCCCGACCAGCGTCCGGATGACCTCCTCGGCCAGCGCCGAGGAGGTGAGCACGACGTTCCAGGGCTGCGCGTAGAGCTCGAACAGGAGCAGCAGCGGCAGGGCCGCCCCGGAGTAGGCGAAGACGATCGTGTAGACGGTGGAGGCGATGTGGTCGCGCCCCACGGTCATCCCGCGGGTGTAGAGCTCGCGCCAGGTCATCGACGGGTCCACCTCGTGCAGCTGCCAGATCGCCGAGGCCTGGGTGATGGTGACGTCGTTGAGCACGCCCAGCCCGGCGACCACCATGCCGGCCAGCACGAGGCCGGAGAAGGCGAGCGTCGGGTCGTAGGTCTGCAGCTGCACCGTCTCCTCGCTGGTCAGCCCGGTGAGCCGCGCGGTCTGCACCGCGAGCGCCCCCATGACCGCGACCAGGGCCAGCCCGAAGAGGGTGCCGACCAGCGCCGTCGTCGTCCGCGCGGAGAACCCGTGCGCGAGGTAGAGGACGACGAACATGATGGCCGCCGAGCCGACGAGGGTGACCAGCACAGGGGAGCCCTCCCCGAGCAGCCCGGGCAGCACGAACTGCAGGAGCACGAAGAAGGCGAACGCCAGCCCGACCAACGAGGCCAGGCCGCGCAGCCGGGCGACCAGGCCCACGACGACCGCGAAGACGATGGCCAGGGTCACCATGGGGAGGTCGCGGGCGAAGTCGAAGAACCCGTAGGTGACGCCGCCCTCGGCTGCCGCGTCCCGGGTCAGGACGAGCGTGTCGCCCTCCTCGACCCCGTTGGCCACCACCACCGCGTCGAGGTCGAGCTCGACGAACTCGCCCTCGCCGTCGCCGTCGAGCACCTCCACGACGGCGGTCGCACAGGTCGCCGGCCGGCCCTCGACGCCGCAGTCGTACTCCTCGAGGGCGGCGACCCGGCCGTCGGGGTAGGTGGTCCCCGGCGGCAGCGCCTGCTCCGCCGCCAGCTGGGCGCGGGTCGGCTCGCCGCTGGGCCACAGGACGAACAGCCCGACGACGGTGGCCAGCCCCACGGGGACGAGGACCAGCAGCATCAGCCACACCGCCCGCCGGCGGCGGGTCAGCGCCTCGGGGCTGGGCGGTGGCGCGTCGGGGTCGGGACCGTGGACGTGGGCGTGCGGATCGCTGGCGGGCACCCGGTCAGGCTAGGAGCCGGGCAGCCGGGAGCCGCGCGGGCGTGCGGATCAGGTGTGTCGGGGATCCCGCGGGGCGGGGCCGCCGCCGCCCGACGGCTCCGCGACCACCCGGCCGTCGGCGGCGACCACGGTGAAGCGGTGCCACAGCCCGGTGAGCTGCAGGGGGCGGGAGACCGAGGGGGGTGGGTCCACCAGGACCGTCTCGATGGCCCGCGGCACCCCGAGCTTCTGCAGCTGCACCAGCACCGCCAGGCCGGCGGAGTTCATGAAGCCGACGTCGCGCAGGTGCAGCTCCACCCGCCGCAGGGAGTGCTCGGTGAGCAGCAGGTCGGTGAGGACCCGGACGAGGGGGCGGCGCGCGGCCTCGGTCAGCTCCCCGCCGACGACCAGCCGCACCGTCTCCCCCTCGACCGTGTGCGAGACGGAGGGCTCGGCGGGCGGCGCGTCATCGGTGGGCGCTTCCTGGCGCGGCAGGTCGTTGGTCGTCTCCTCCACGCCAGCGTCCTGCCCCGTGCAGCGGCGGTTCACGCACCCGCCGCCCGCGCGACGCGACGGAACCCTCGGGAACATTTCGCGGACGAAGACGTTTACCAGAGTGCGCGACCGAGGTAATCTCCAGTTGCCACTAGAGGTTCATCCTCGGGCAGCGAACAACAGCACGACCGTCACAGGAGGTTCCAGCCATGATGCTGACCGCTTACGACCCGTTCGCCGCCACGTCCGCCGCCTTCCGCGCGCTGGACCAGCTCACCGGTCGGGGCGGCACCGCCACCGCCCGGGCCCTCTCGGGCATGCCGATGGACGCCTACCGGGTCGGCGACAACTTCGTCGCCCACTTCGACCTGCCCGGCGTGGACCCCGGGTCGATCGACCTCTCCGTCGAGGGCAACACCCTCACCGTGAGCGCCGAGCGCTCGGTCCCCCAGCTGGAGAACGCCGAGTGGACCGTCGCCGAGCGACCCTTCGGCAGCTACACCCGTCAGCTGGTGCTCGGCCGCAGCCTCGACACCGACCGGCTCGAGGCGAGCTACCACGACGGGGTGCTGACCATCAGCATCCCGGTGGCGGAGAAGGCGAAGGCGCGCCGGATCACCGTGACCCGCGCCGACGCACCCGCCCAGGTCGAGGCCCGCACGATCGAGGGCGAGTCCCAGCAGGAGGCCAAGGCGGTCGAGAGCTGACCGCGGCCGAACCGGCAGCACCGCAGGGGCCGGGCCCGTCCGGGGCCCGGCCCCTGCGCCGTTCCCGACCCGCCCACCGGGCCACCGCCCACGAGGACAGGAGCGCGCCGCGATGGCACCCGAGGAGCAGGACCCGCTGCGCCGGCTGGACGACCCGGAGTACCCGGCGCTCACCATGAGCCAGGCCGCCGAGCTGCTCGGCGTGCAGGCCGCCTTCCTGCGCAGCCTCGACGGCTCCGGCATCCTGTCCCCGCACCGCTCCCCCGGCGGCCACCGGCGCTACTCCCGCCGGCAGCTGGAGCTCGCCGCGCGCATGCGGGGCCTCCTGGACGACGGGCACCCGGTCGCGTCCGCCGAGGTCATCGTCGGCCTGCAGGACGAGCTCGCCGCGGCCCGCGCCGACCTCGCCCGGCTGCAGGAGGAGCCGCAGGACCCGAACCCGGTGGACGACTGAACCCTAGGGGGGTATGGTTCGTCCCGGTGTCGCAGGGTGCGGCGCCGGCAGGAGGGACGACGTGGAGACCACCGACGGTGCCTGCACCGGCCACGACCACGCGCACGGCTACATCCACCGCAAGGACGACTACCTCAAGCGCCTGCGGCGGATCGAGGGGCAGGCCCGCGGTCTGCAGCGCATGGTGGAGGACGAGAAGTACTGCATCGACATCCTCACCCAGGTCTCGGCGATGACCAAGGCGCTGCAGGCGGTCTCGCTCGGGTTGCTCGAGGAGCACCTGAGCCACTGCGTCGTCGACGCCGCGCGCGCCGGCGGCCGCGAGGCCGAGGAGAAGGTCCGCGAGGCCACCGACGCGATCGCCCGCCTCGTCCGCTCCTGACCACCTGAACCGAGAGGAACCCCCATGACCACCACCAGCTACACCGTCACCGGCATGACCTGCGGCCACTGCGTCGGCGCGGTGACCGAGGAGGTCTCGCAGGTGCCCGGCGTGACCGGCGTCGAGGTCGACCTCGCCACCGGCGGGCTCACCGTCAGCAGCGAGCAGCCGGTCGACGACGCCGCCGTCCGCGCCGCGGTCGAGGAGGCCGGATACGAGGTGAGCGGCCGCTGACGCGGCCGGCGCCATGAACGCACCCGCGAGGATCGCCGCCTTCGCCGTCGGCCTGGTCGCCGTCTTCGGCGCGGCGGTCGGCGTGGGCTCCGCGGTCGGCCCCACCGGCACGGTCGAGGCCCCGGCCGGAGCCGGGCACGGGGACGGCGACGGACACGGGGACGGCGGCCACGACGCCGCCGCCCCGGCCGCCGTGGAGGCGCCCGCCGGCCTCCAGGTGAGCGAGGACGGCTACACCCTCGCCCTCGCCGACGGCACCGTCCCGGCCGGCCCCTCCACGGAGGTCGCCTTCCGCGTCCTGGGGCCCGACGGCTCCCCGGTCACGGCCTACGAGACCGACCACGACGTCGACCTGCACCTGGTCGCGGTCCGCCGCGACCTCACCGGCTACCAGCACGTGCACCCCCGGCTCGGCGAGGACGGCGTCTGGCGCGCTCCCCTGGAGCTGGAGCCGGGCAGCTGGCGGCTCTTCGCCGACTTCACCGCCGCGGCCGATGGTGAGAACCGCGTCCTGGGCGCCGACCTCGCCGTTCCCGGCCCCTACGACCCCGCTCCCGTGCCGGCGCCCTCGCAGGTGGCGGAGGTCGACGGCTACACGGTCGTCCTCACCGGCGGGCTCACCCCGGGCGAGGAGTCGGAGCTGACGCTGAGCGTGAGCCGGGACGGCGTCCCGGTCACCGACCTGCAGCCGTATCTCGGCGCCTACGGGCACCTGGTCGCCCTGCGGGACGGGGACCTCGCCTACCTGCACGTCCACCCCGCCGAGCACCAGGGCACCCGGGCCGCTCCCGGGCCGCACGTCCCCTTCACCACCACCGCCCCCTCGGCGGGCACCTACCGGCTGTTCCTGGACTTCCGGCACGGCGACGCCGTGCACACGGCCGCGTTCACGGTGACCGCCGAGCACTCGGAGGAGCACCCCTGATGACCACCGCCCCCGGCAGCGCCACCAGCGACGTCGAGCTGCTCATCGGCGGCATGACCTGCGCGTCCTGCGCGGCCCGCGTCGAGAAGAAGCTCAACAAGATCGAGGGCGTCACCGCCACGGTCAACTACGCCACCGAGAAGGCGAAGGTCAGCTACGCCGACGGCGTGAGCACCGAGGACCTCATCGCCACGGTGGAGAAGACCGGCTACACCGCCCGGCTGCCCCAGCGGCCCCGTGCAGAGGCTCACCCCGAGCCCGCGAGGGGTGAGGAGGACGGGGCCCTTCTACGGGCGTTGCGCACCCGGCTGGTCGTCTCGACGCTGCTCACCGTCCCGGTGGTCGCCATGGCGATGGCGCCGGCACTGCAGTTCCAGTACTGGCAGTGGCTCTCCCTCACCCTGGCCGCACCGGTCGTCGTGTGGGGCGGGCTGCCGTTCCACCGGGCCGCGTGGACCAACCTGCGCCACGGCGCGGCGACCATGGACACCCTGGTCTCCCTCGGCACGCTCGCGGCCTTCGGCTGGTCGCTGTACGCACTGTTCTGGGGCACCGCCGGCGTCCCGGGGATGACGCACCCGTTCGAGCTCACCATCGCCCGCACCGACGGCAGCGCGAACATCTACCTCGAGGCCGCAGCCGGGGTGACGACGTTCATCCTCGCCGGGCGCTGGTTCGAGGCGCGGTCCAAGCGGCGGGCCGGCGCGGCCCTGCGGGCGCTGCTCGAGCTCGGCGCCAAGGAGGTCTCCGTGCTGCGCGGGGGCAGCGAGCAGCGGGTCCCCGTCGCCGAGCTCGCGGCGGGCGACCGCTTCGTCGTCCGCCCGGGCGAGAAGCTCGCGGCCGACGGCGAGGTCACCGAGGGCTCCTCCGCCGTCGACGCCTCGATGCTGACCGGCGAGTCCGTACCGGTCGAGGTCCGCCCCGGCGACACCGTCACCGGGGGCACCGTCAACGCCGGGGGCCGGCTGGTCGTGCGGGCCACCCGGGTGGGCAGCGAGACGCAGCTGGCGCAGATGGCCCGGCTGGTCGAGGAGGCGCAGAACGGCAAGGCCGAGGTGCAGCGCCTGGCCGACCGCATCTCCGGGGTCTTCGTGCCCGTCGTGCTGGCGCTGACCGCGGCCACCCTCGGGTTCTGGGTCGGCACGGGCGCGGGGCTCCCGGCCGCCTTCACGGCCGCGGTGGCGGTGCTGATCATCGCCTGCCCCTGCGCCCTGGGCCTGGCCACCCCGACCGCGCTGATGGTCGGCACCGGCCGCGGCGCCCAGCTCGGCATCCTCATCAAGGGCCCCGAGGTGCTGGAGTCCACCCGCCGGGTCGACACCGTCGTCCTGGACAAGACCGGCACCGTCACCACGGGCCGCATGACGCTGCTGGACGTCGTCCCCGCCCCCGGCGAGGACCCCGACCGCGTGCTGCGGCTGGCCGGCGCGCTCGAGGCCGCCTCGGAGCACCCGATCGCCCGTGCCGTCGCCGCCGGCGCCGCCGAGCGCACCGGCGAGCTCCCCCCGGTGGCCGACTTCACCAACGTCGAGGGCCTCGGTGTCCAGGGCGTCGTCGAGGGCGCGGCGGTGGTCGTCGGCCGCCGGCGGCTGCTGGCCGACTGGTCGCTCCCGCTGCCCGAGGAGCTGGTCCGCGCCACCGACGAGGCGGAGGCGGCCGGGCGCACCGCCGTCGCCGTCGGGTGGGACGGCGCCGCCCGCGGCGTGCTCGTGGTCGCCGACGCGGTGAAGGACACCTCAGCGACGGCGATCGCCCAGCTCCGCGCGCTCGGGCTGACCCCGATCCTGCTCACCGGCGACAACGAGCGGGCCGCACGGGCGGTCGCCGGCGAGGTGGGCATCGACGAGGTCGTCGCCGAGGTGCTGCCGCGGGACAAGGTCGACGTCGTCCGCCGGCTGCAGGCGGAGGGCCGGACCGTCGCGATGGTCGGGGACGGCGTGAACGACGCCCCGGCGCTGGCCCAGGCCGATCTCGGCCTGGCGATGGGCACCGGCACGGACGTCGCGATCCAGGCGAGCGACCTGACCCTGGTGCGGGGCGACCTGCGGGTGGCCGCGGACGCCATCCGGCTGGCCCGGCGGACGCTGGCCACCATCAGGGGCAACCTGTTCTGGGCGTTCGCCTACAACGTCGCCGCCCTGCCGCTGGCCGCCGCCGGGCTGCTCAACCCGATGATCGCCGGCGCCGCCATGGCGTTCAGCTCGGTGTTCGTCGTCTCCAACAGCCTGCGGCTGCGCGGCTTCGCGCCGCTGCCCGAGAACCGGGACGCCACCCTGGCCGTGCCCGGGGGTCACCGCGCCGACGCGCACACCCCGGCCTGACGGGGCCCACCTCCGGTCCCGGCCACCGTCCGGCACAGTTGCCCTCTGCCCACCCCCGCGGGGCAGAGCGCTACCGCTCGAGGACCCACCCACCGCCCCGGAGGCCACCCATGAGGAACGTGCAGCGAGCGACGGTCCGCACCCTGGCGACGGCCGGGCTGGCCGCCGGCCTGGCGCTGGTGCTCCGGCCGCAGGGGGTGGTCGCCGCGATCGACCCGCGGTTCCCCGACGAGCGGCGCTGGGTGGCCCGGGTGCTCGGTGCCCGGCTGGTGGTCCAGCACGGAGCGGTCCTCGTCTCCCCGGGCCCGCGGACGCTGCGGTTCGCGGCGGCCGTGGACGGGCTGCACGCGGCGAGCATGCTGCCGGCGCTCGCCCTCCCCCGCTACCGCCCGGCCGCCCTGGTCAGCGGCGGGGTGGCGGCGCTCTCCGCACTGGCGGCGCAGCGGTCGGCGGGGTCAGCCCCCCGGTAGCAGCAGCACCTTGCCCACGTGCGTGCTGGCCTCCAGCAGCGCGTGGGCCTCCCCGGCCCGGCTCATCGGCAGGCTCCGGTCCACGACGGGCCGGATCACCCCCTTCTCGACGTCGGGCCAGACCTCGGCCCGCACGGCCGCGACGACCTCCGCCTTGCTCCCCGGGCCGGTGGCGGGCCGGCCGCGCAGCGTGGTGGCCCGCACGGTCCCCCGCTTGCGCATGAGGACACCGAAGTCGAGCTCCCCCCTGGTGCCGCCCTGCATGCCGATCGTCACCAGCTGCCCGCCGGTGGCCAGGACGTCGACGTTGCGCCCGAGGTAGGCGGCGCCCATGTTGTCGAGCACGACGTCGGCGCCGTGCCCGCCGGTGGCCCGCCGCACCTCCGCCACGAAGTCCTGCTCCCGGTAGTCGACCAGGATCTCTGCCCCCAGCTGCCGGCAGACGTCCAGCTTCGCCGCGCTGCCGGCGGTGGTCGCCACCCGCGCCCCGGCGCGGGCGGCCAGCTGGATCGCCATCGTCCCGATGCCGCTGGACCCGCCGTGCACGAGGAACACCTGACCGGCGCGCAGCCCCGCGAGCATGAAGACGTTCGACCACACCGTGCAGACCACCTCGGGGAGCGCGGCGGCGGTGGCCAGGTCCATCCCGGCCGGCGGTGGCAGCAGCTGGCTCGCGGGCACGGCCACCCGCTCGGCGTAGCCGCCACCGGAGAGGAGGGCGCAGACCTCGTCGCCGGCCGACCAGCCGGTCACCTGCGGGCCGACCTCGCTGATGACGCCGCTGCACTCCAGCCCGAGGATCTCGCTCGCCCCG
Organism: Blastococcus sp. SYSU DS0669; assembly: GCF_054050895.1. NCBI lineage: Bacteria > Bacillati > Actinomycetota > Actinomycetes > Geodermatophilales > Geodermatophilaceae > Blastococcus > Blastococcus sp. SYSU DS0669. Next base: position 52,446 of record NZ_JBJHAE010000024.1, read on the forward strand.
GGGGGCGGTGGGTAGTTGCCCTCCCGCTGCATGATGTCGGCGCGGTTGACGGCCGCGGCGACGACGTCGACGACCACCTCGTCCGGGCCGCACACCGGGTCGGGCACCTCTCCCCAGCCCAGTACCTCCGGGCCGCCGGGCCCCGTCATCGTCACCGCACGCATCGACCGCTCCTCACCGAACCTGCACCTGGCCCCGGGACGGGGATGTCATTCCGCGGCGGCGCCGGCGGTGCTGCCCTTTGCCTGCTGGCTGCTGGGCCCGCCGATCCACACGGTCTTGGCGTTCATGAACTCCCGCATGCCCAGCTCGGTGAGCTCCCGGCCGTAGCCGCTCTGCTTGATCCCGCCGAAGGGCAGCTCGGGGTAGCTGGCGGTCATCCCGTTGATGAACGCCATCCCCGAGGCGATGTCACGCACGAACAGCGCCCGCTCCTCGGCGTCCTCGCTCCACAGGTTCGAGCCCAGCCCGTACACGTGGGAGTTCGCCAGCTCGATCGCCTCCTCCAGCGAATCCACCGTGTACAACGCCGCGACCGGCCCAAACACCTCCTCGGCGTGCATCCGCATCTGCGGGGTCACGTCGGCGACCAGCGTCGGCTCGAAGAACCACCCCGGCCGGTCCACCCGCCGGCCACCGACCACCACCCGCGCGCCCTTGCTCCGCGCGTCCTCGACGTACTCCTCCACGTCGGCCAGCCCCGACTCGGTGGCCAACGGCCCCACCTGCGT
>NZ_JBJHAE010000025.1:0-50716 GCF_054050895.1 Blastococcus sp. SYSU DS0669
AACTAGCCCATCCGACAAGGCCGATGTGCCCCCCCCGCCCCCCCCCCCCCCAGCCCCCCCCCCCCCCCGCACCCCCCCCCCCCCCCCCCCCCCCCCCCCCCCCCCCCCCCCCCCCCCCCGGCCGGTGGTCGTGCGCCGGATCAGGAGGTCGGGGGCTCGTCCCGGCCCGACTCCTCGGCCTCGTCGGCCTCCTCCTTGGTCTTGTGGACCGCGCCGTCGGCGTGCTCGGGCGGGCCGTAGACCGTGTAGAGGACCAGCGGGTTCTCGCCGGTGTTCAGGAAGTTGTGCTTCGTCCCGGCGGGGACGACGACCAGGTCGCCCTGCGCCACGTTCTTCTCCTTGCCGGAGATCACGGCCTTCCCGATGCCGCTGACGAAGGTGAGGATCTGGTCGATGTCCTCGTGCGTCTCCTCGCCGATCTCACCGCCCGGCGGGATGGTCATGATCACCAGCTGGGTGTTCGTGCCGGTCCAGAGGACCCGGCGGAAGTCCGGGCTCTTCTCGGCCTCGGTCGCGATCGTGTAGTGGATGACGGACGCCATGGACGGCGCTCCTCTCGTCTCGGGGACGGACGGCTACGGCCGGCCGGGCGCGGAGCAGCCCGGCCGGCGCCGGGCTGCTCCTGCCCTGTCCGGGCCGGGAGTAGTCGTCCGGGGCAGCGTTGTCGATCACGCCCCGGGCGCGACGGACCGGCGCCGCCGGACCCGGCGCTCGGGGCGGCTGTGCCGCCGGACCCTCCTCCGGCGGTCGGCGTGCGGGTGAGGGAACTCACCGCCCGACGGGGAAGCGTCCGGTCGGTCGTGGTGTCCTCCTCAGGTGACCTCCGTGGACCGGGCCCGCCCGTCGGGCCGCGCCTACGCGATGTGGGCCGTGGGACTGCTGGCCTACGCGGTCGCCGTCTTCCACCGCTCGTCGCTGGGCGTCGCCGCCGTCGAGGCGCAGGAACGGTTCTCCGCCGGCGCGTCCGCCGTCTCGCTCTTCCTGGTGCTGCAGCTGGCGGTCTACGCCGGGCTGCAGGTTCCGGTGGGCGTGGCGCTGGACCGCTTCGGGTCCCGGCGGATGATCCTCGCCGGCGCCGTCACGATGGCGGCCGGCCAGTTGGTGCTGTCACTGGCCGGGGACGTCCCCACCGCCATCGCCGCCCGCGTGCTGGTCGGCGCGGGCGATGCGATGACCTTCATCAGCGTGCTCCGGGTGGTGGCCTTCTGGTTCCCGGGCCCGGCGGCGCCGCTGATCACCCAGCTGACCGGGATCCTGGGCCAGGTCGGCTCCATCGTGGCCGCCTACCCGCTCGTCACCCTGCTCCACGAGACCTCCTGGACGGCGACCTTCCTGGGGGCCGCGGCGACCGGTGTGCTCGTCGCCCTGCTCGTGCTCGTCGCGCTGCGGGACGCGCCGGAGGGGACGCCGCGCCCGGCGGCGCCGGACCTGGCCCAGCTGCGCCAGGGGCTGGCCGACACGTGGCGCGAGCCGGGCACGCGGATCGGGCTCTACACCCACCTGGTCACCCAGTTCTCGGGCACGGTGTTCGCGCTGCTGTGGGGCTACCCCTTCCTGGTCGTCGGCCAGGGGCTGTCGCCGGGCACGGCGGCGGCCCTGCTGACGCTGCTGGTGCTGGTCGGCATGGGCGTGGGGCCGGCGCTGGGCCGGCTGTGCGCCCGGTGGCCGCTGCGCCGCTCGGTCCTGGTGTTCGCGATCCTCGCGGCGACGGCGAGCACCTGGACGCTCGTGCTGCTGTGGCCCGGCCGCGCGCCGCTGGCGGTGCTGGTGCTGCTGGTGGTGGTCCTGGGCACCAACGGCCCCGGCTCGATGATCGGTTTCGACTACGCCCGGACGGAGAACCCGGCGGAGCGGCAGGGGAGCGCCAGCGGCGTGGTCAACGTCGGGGGCTTCGTGGCCTCGCTGCTCACCATCCTGGCCGTCGGGGCGGTGCTGGACCTGCTCACCCCGGGCGCCTCCACCGCGTACGACCTCGACTCCTTCCGGGCCGCCTTCGCGGTGCAGTACCTGTTCTGGGCGATCGGCCTGGCCGGCGTCATCCGGCACCGCCGGCAGCTGCGCGCACGGCTGGCCCGCGACGGCGTCGTGCTCCAGCCGCTGCACGTCGCGGTCCGCCACCGGCTGCGCGGAGGCCCGTCGGGCGGCTGATCCGGAACGGGCTGTTGCCGCCCCGGCCGCGCACGGGCACGATGCCGGGAGCGGACGAGCCGGTCAGGGGGGTGGACCCGTGGACGTCGTGGTCGGGCTGGACTCGGGCACCACGGCGACGAAGGCGGTCACCGCGGGCACCGACGGCCGCGTCCGCGACGTCGCCACCGTGGCCTACCCGCTGCTCGTCCCCGCCCCCGGCCGCGCCGAGCTGGACGCCGGGCGGCTCGCCGCGGCCGCCGTCGAGGCGCTGGGGGAGGTCGCCGCCCTCGCCCGCGAGCGGGGTGATGCGGTCGTCGCCGTCTCGCTGAGCGCGGCGATGCACGGCCTGGTCCCCATGGACGACGGGGGCACCCCGCTCGGCCCGGTGGTGACCTGGGCCGACGACCGCGCCGCGCAGTGGGCGCAGGCGCTGGTCGCCGACGGCCGCGCGCCCGACCTCCACGCCCGCACCGGCACTCCGGTGCACGCGATGTCCCCGCTGGTCAAGCTGTCGTGGGAGCGGGCGGAGAACTCCGCCCGCGTGGCCGGTGTGCCGCGCTGGGGCGGGGTCAAGGAGCTGGTGGTGGCCGCCCTCTGCGGTGGCCCGCACGTGGTCGACCGGTCCTGCGCGTCGGCCACCGGCCTGTACGACCTCCGCGCCGGGCGCTGGGACGAGGAGGCGATGAGCATCGCCGGCGTGCGCCCCGGCCAGCTGGGCGAGGTCCTGCCGACGACGGCGGTGCTCCCCGGCCTGAGGCCGGAGGTCGCGGCGGCCACCGGCCTGCCGCCGGGGCTCCCCGTGGTGGTCGGCGCCTCCGACGGCGTGCTGGCCAACCTCGGCGTGGGCGCCGTGCGCTCCGACGTCGCCGCCGTCTCGCTGGGCACCAGCGGTGCGATGCGCGTCGTCGTCCCCCGGCCGACGGTCGACCCGGGGCGGCGGCTGTTCTGCTACGCCCTCACCGACGACGCCTGGGTCGTCGGCGGCGCCATCAACAACGGCGGGTCGGTGGTGCGCTGGGCCGCCCAGGCGCTGGCCGCCGGCCCCGGGGGCGAGCCGGGCCCCGAGGGGGAGGCCGCCGACGACCTCGACGCCCGGCTGCTCGAGGAGGCGGCCGCCGTGCCGGTCGGGAGCTCGGGCCTGCTCTGCCTGCCCTACTTCCTGGGCGAGCGGGCGCCCTGGTGGCGGTCGGGGATGCGGGGGGCCTACCTGGGGCTGCGGCGCGAGCACCGCCGCCCGCACCTGGTCCGCGCCGCGGTCGAGGGGGTGTGCCAGCAGCTGGCCCTGGTGCGCGACGCGTTCGCCGCGACCGACGTGCCGGTGCGCGAGGTGCGCGCCACCGGCGGCGCGGTCGCCTCGCCGCTGTGGATCCGGACGCTCGCCTCCGCACTGGACCTGCCGGTGCGGGTCGCCGACTCCCCGGAGGGCACCGGTCTCGGCGCCTGCCTGCTCGGCTGGCACGCCCTCGGCGCGCTGCCCGACCTCACCGCGGCCACCGCGCTCGTCGCCGTCCACGAGCCGGTGCTCCCCGACCCGGAGGCCGTCGCCGTCTACCGGCAGCTCCGCCCCCTCGTCGACCGGTCCACCACGGCCCTGGCCGACGTCCTCACCACCCTCGACGCCCTGGATGACGCACCGAGCCGACCCACCTGAACCCCGTGGAGGAGCCATGCCCGAGGTCGAACCCGCGCTGAGCGCCGGGCCCCTGCTGCTGATCGCCGCGGCCGCGGTCGCGGTCCTCCTCTTCCTGATCATGAAGGTGAAGCTGCACGCCTTCCTGGCGCTGATCCTGGTCAGCCTGGCGGTGGCCCTCGCCGCGCGGGTCCCGCTCGCCGACGTGGTGGAGGTCATGACCACGGGCTTCGGCTCCACGCTGGCCAGCGTCGCGCTGCTGGTGGGCATCGGGGCGATGCTGGGCCGGCTCTTCGAGCACAGCGGCGGCGCCCAGGTGCTCGCCGACAGCCTCATCTCCCGATTCGGCGAGCAGCGCGCGCCGCTGGCCCTGGGCATCGCCGCGCTGCTGTTCGGCTTCCCGATCTTCTTCGACGCCGGGCTCGTCGTGTTCCTGCCGATCGTCTTCACCGTGGCCCGCCGGCTGGGCGGCTCGCTGCTGACGTACGGGTTGCCGGTGGCGGGCGCGTTCGCGGTCATGCACGCCTTCGTGCCGCCGCACCCGGGGCCGGTCGCGGCGGCCGGGCTGATCGGCGCGGACATCGGGCTGGTGCTGGTCTTCGGCCTGCTCATCGGCGTCCCGACCTGGTTCCTGGGTGGCTACCTGTTCGGGCTCTGGGCCGGCAGGAAGTTCGAGCTGCCCGTCCCCAACATCCTGGCCGACGAGGCGAAGACCGCCGACAACGCGCCGGACCCGTCGGTCGAGGGCAGCTCGCCGGGGATCGCGTCGGGCCGCACCGGCACGGGGACGGCGACGCGTCCCGCGCCTCCGCGGTTCGCCACGGTCATCACCCTGCTGCTCCTCCCGATGGTGCTGATCTTCCTCAACACCGGGCTGAGCACGCTCGCCGCCGAGGGCGTCGTCGACGAGGACTCGGCGCTCGTCCGCTGGGGTCAGCTGCTGGGGGCGACGCCCATCGCGCTGCTGATCACCGTCCTGGTGGCCATGTGGGTGCTCGGGCGACGGCGGGGCGACAGCGGGGCCGAGGTGGAGTCGGTGCTGAACAGCGCACTCGGCCCGGTCTGCGCGATCATCCTGATCACCGGTGCCGGCGGCATGTTCGGCGGCGTGCTGCGCGCCAGCGGCATCGGTGCCGCGCTCGCCGACGTCCTGGGCGACATCGGCCTCCCCGTCATCGTGGCGGCGTTCGTCATCTCGGCCCTGATCCGGGTGGCGCAGGGCTCGGCCACCGTCGCCCTCACCACCGCGGCCGGTCTCATCGCGCCCGTCGTCGCGGCCACCGACGGGCTGAGCTCGGTCGACCTCGCGCTGATCGTCATCGCGATCGCCGGCGGGGCGACCGTCCTCTCGCACGTCAACGACTCGGGCTTCTGGCTGGTCAGCCGGTTCTTCGGGATGGACGAGAAGACGACGCTGAAGACCTGGACGGTGATGGAGACGCTGCTGGGCACGATCGGGTTCGTCCTGGCGCTCGTGCTCAGCCTCTTCCTCTGACGACGGCGGGCGCCGCGACTGCACCGGGCTCCCGGACGCGCCATAGTGGGGCATGCCGCTCCTCCCACGTGCCGCGGCCGCCGGGCTCGGTGCGCTCGCCGCCGTCGCCGTCCGTGACCTGCTGCAGCGGGAGCACACGCTGCTGCGCAACTTCCCGGTCGTGGGCCACGCCCGCTACCTGCTGGAGTCGATCGGGCCCGAGCTGCGCCAGTACCTGGTCGCAGGGAACAACGAGGAACGCCCGTTCACCCGCGACCAGCGGCGCTGGGTGTACGCCTCCAGCAAGCGCGACAACAACTACTTCGGCTTCGGCACCGACAACGACCTGGAGTTCACCGCCGGCTACCCGGTGATCAAGCACCGCACCTTCGGGCCGGCGGTCCCGGCGACCGACGTGCACGCCGGGCAGTTCGTCGACCTGCCCTGCGCCAAGGTGCTCGGGGCGGCCCGCGGGCGGGCCGCCGCCTTCCGGCCGCCGTCGGTGGTGAACATCAGCGCGATGAGCTTCGGCTCGCTCTCGGGCCAGGCCGTGGAGGCGCTGAACCGCGGGGCCGCGCTGGCCGGCTGCCTGCACAACACGGGGGAGGGCGGCATCTCCGGCCACCACCGGCACGGCGGGGACCTGGTCTTCCAGATCGGCACCGCCTACTTCGGCTGCCGCGACGAGCACGGCCGCTTCGACCTCGACCGGCTCAAGGACCTGGTCGCCGGCGCCCCGGTGCGGGCGCTGGAGATCAAGCTCAGCCAGGGCGCGAAGCCCGGCCTGGGCGGGGTGCTGCCGGCGGCCAAGGTGTCGGCCGAGATCGCCGCCGCGCGCGGGGTGCCCGAGGGCGTCGACTGCATCAGCCCCTCGCGGCACGCCGAGTTCTCCGACGCCGACAGCCTGCTCGACTGGGTCGAGCTGCTCGCCGCCGAGACCGGCCTGCCGGTGGGCATCAAGTCCGCGGTCGGCGACATGACCTTCTGGGAAGAGCTCGCCGGGCTCATGGCCGGCACCGGCCGGGGAGTGGACTTCGTGACCGTCGACGGCGGCGAGGGCGGCACCGGGGCCGCGCCGCTGATCTTCACCGACTCCGTCTCGCTGCCCTTCCAGCTCGGGTTCTCCCGGGTGCAGGCGGTGTTCGCCCGGGCGGGGCTGGCCGAGGACGTGGTGTTCATGGGCGCCGGCAAGCTCGGCCTGCCGGACAACGCCGTGGTGGCCTTCGCGCTCGGCTGCGACATGATCAACGTCGGCCGCGAGGCGATGCTGGCCATCGGCTGCATCCAGGCGCAGAAGTGCCACACCGACACCTGCCCGACCGGGGTGGCGACGCAGAACGCCTGGCTGACCCACGGCCTGGACCCGCAGCTGAAGTCGGTGCGCGCGGCCAACTACATCGGCACCCTGCGCCGCGACCTGCTCCGGGTCGCCGAGGCGTGCGGGGTCGCCCACCCGGGGCTGATCGACACCGACTCGGTCGAGGTGCTCACCGGGCGCACGGCGTCGCGGCCGCTGCGCGAGGTGTACGGGTACGAGCCCGAGTGGGGCCTGCCCTCGCCCGCGGACCGGGCCGCCATCACGGCGCTCATGCAAGGCGAACCCGAGGGTGGCAGCGCACCGCCGTCGCCCGACGCCGTCGGCTGAGCCGGACGCCGCCCGCGTCCACGGGGACGCGTGACGGGTCCATGACATCGGCACGGGTCGGCGTGCCTCTCGGCGGACCGGGGCACAGGAGCGCAGGTACGCCCGTGCCCGACCCCGTGGTCGGCCTGCCTGGAGGAGAACCCATGAACCGCACGTCCCTGCCCGCCCGTCGCTGGCGCTCGGCTGCCGCCGGGGTGGCCATCGCGGCCGCCTCCTTCACCATGACCGCCTGCGGCGGGGAGGAAGGCGGCGAGGAGGGCGGCGTCATCGAGCAGGAGGTCGGCGAGGAGGGCGGCGAGGAGGGCGGCGAGGAAGAGGAGGACTGACCCCGCCGACGCCCGGGAGCACCCTCGGACGCCCCGGCCTCAGCTGCCCCGGAGCAGGTCCTCGAAGGAGGTCGTCGGGTCGGCGAAGGGGTCGGCCGGGGCGGCCGGGGGCCGGCCGGCCACCAGGTCGGCGAGCTCCCCGGCCGCCCGGCGCACCCGGCCGGTCAGGGCCGGGGTGCCGGTGTCGCCACCGGCCCAGTCCTCGGGGGCGGCGAAGACGGCGGTGGGGACGACGGTCGCCCGCAGGTAGGCGAAGAGCGGCCGCACGGCGTGCTCCAGCGCGAGCGAGTGCCGGGCGGTGCCGGCCGTGGCGCCGATCAGCACGGGCTTGCCGGTCAGCGCGTCCTTCTCGAGGACGTCGACGAACGTCTTGAACAGGCCGCTGTAGGACGCGGAGAAGATCGGCGTCACCGCGATCAGGCCGTCCGCGCCGACGACGGTGTCCACGGCCGCGCGCAGCGCCTCGTTGGCGAAGCCGGTCGTCAGGTTGTCGGCGAGGTCGCGGGCGTGCTGCCGCAGCTCGACCGCCTCGACGGTGGCGGCGACGCCCCGCTCCCGCAGCGCGTCCACCGCCGCCGTGGTCAGGCGGTCGGCCAGCAGCCGGGTGGACGAGGGCGTCGACAGCCCGGCGCTGACCACCGCGAGGGTGCGGGTGCTCATCGACCCACCTCCGGTGCAGGAGCGGAAGGGCTGCGCCGTGCCGTCAGGCGCATCATCGGACCTCCACCTCGTCCCGGACCTGCCCGGTCACGTCGTCGGCCGGGGCGTGCACCGTCGCGTCCGCCGCACCGCCGGCCGCGGCGACGCGGGCCGCGTGGGTGGGGGCATCGGGCACGTGGGCGGGCTTCAGCGCGGCGAACTCGCGCCGCAGCACCGGCACGACCTCCTCGCCGAGGATGTCCAGCTGCTCGAGGACGGTCCTCAGCGGCAGCCCGGCGTGGTCGATGAGGAACAGCTGCCGCTGGTAGTCGCCGACGTAGTCGCGGAAGCCGAGCGTCCGCTCGATCACCTGCTGCGGCGAGCCGACGGTCAGCGGCGTCTCGCGGCTGAAGTCCTCCAACGAGGGACCGTGGCCGTAGACCGGCGCGTTGTCGAAGTACGGGCGGAACTCGCGGACGGCGTCCTGGCTGTTCTTCCGCATGAACACCTGCCCGCCGAGCCCGACGATCGCCTGGTCGGCGGCGCCGTGGCCGTAGTGCTCGTAGCGACGGCGGTAGAACTCCACCATCCGCTGGGTGTGCTCCTTGGGCCAGAAGATGTGGTTGTGGAAGAAGCCGTCCCCGTAGTAGGCGGCCTGCTCGGCGATCTGCGGGGAGCGGATGGAGCCGTGCCAGACGAACGGCGGGACGCCGTCCAGCGGGCGGGGGGTCGAGGTGAAGCCCTGCAGCGGCGTGCGGAACCGGCCGGACCAGTCGACGACGTCCTCGGTCCAGAGCCGGCGCAGCAGCGCGTAGTTCTCGACCGCCAGCTCGATGCCGTTGCGGATGTCCTGCCCGAACCACGGGTACACCGGGCCGGTGTTGCCGCGGCCCATCATCAGGTCGACCCGGCCCTCGGCGAGGTGCTGGAGCATCGCGTAGTCCTCGGCGATCTTCACCGGGTCGTTGGTGGTGATCAGCGTCGTCGCCGTCGACAGCTGGAGCGTCGAGGTCCGCGCCGCGATCCAGGCCAGCGTGGTGGTGGGGGAGGAGGAGAAGAACGGCGGGTTGTGGTGCTCACCCAGGGCGAAGACGTCCAGGCCGACCTCCTCGGCCTTCTGCGCGATGGTCAGCACCGCCTTCAGCCGCTCGGCCTCGCTGGGCGTGCGGCCGGTCGTGGGGTCGGTGGTGATGTCGCTGACGGTGAAGACGCCGAACTGCATCTCGAGCTCCAAACTGGTTGAGAGTGCAATCATCTCTGCCCGGCCTAACGCGCGGGATGCCCGGGCTATGCCCGGTCGCCCTGCGGGGTGGGGTCGGAACGATCCGTGACCGTTCCGGCACGCCCCGCCGTGGCACCCCCGGACCGGCCGCGACACGGGTCACGGAGCCGTCACGGTCGACCGCGCGCTCCCGGCGGCTCTGGCAGATTCCGCTCCACCTACTTCCCAGGGGGGCCATCCGGATGCTCCGGCGTGTCGAATTCGTCGCCAACCGTGTCCAGGACGAGGGGGTGCCGCCGGACGGGCCCGCCGCCCCGTCGCCGCGGCCCGCCGGAGCCCTGGAGGCGCTGCTGGACCACGGGCCCGCGTTCCGGGGCTCGGTGCGCGGCTACGACCGCGTCCAGGTCGACAACTACGTCGCCTGGGCCGAGAACGAGCTCGCCGCCGCCCAGCGCGAACGCGAGCACCTGCTCGACCGCGTCGTCGCCTGCGGGACGGAGCTGGAGATCTCCCGTCGGCTCCTCGCCGAGCAGCCGGTCGGCCGCGAGCGCCCCGCGGTCAGCGCCCGCGTGGGCGAGGTGCTGCGGCTGGCCGAGGACCAGGCCGCGCAGGTGCTGGACGCCGCCGAGGCCGAGGCCGCCCAGCTGCGCGCCGACGCGCGCCTGGAGGCGGACGCCCGGCTGCGCAAGGCGCACGAGATCAAGGAGCTGGCGATCGAGGTCGCCGACCAGCTGCGGGTCAACGCCCAGCGGGACCGGGCGGAGGGGGTCGCCGCCCTGGAGCAGGCGCGCGCCGAGGCCGAGGAGCTGCTGCGGGCCGCCGCGGCGGAGCGGGACCGGCTGGCCGCCGAGGCCGCCGCCGAGCGGGACCGGCTCGCGGCCGAGGCGGCCGCCGAGCTCGAGCGCGCCGCGGAGCAGGCGCGGCGCGACCGGGCCGCCGCCGACGACGCCGCGGGTGCCCACCTTGCCGCGCTCCGCACGGAGATCGAGGACCTGTGGCGCCAGCGCGACCAGGCCCGGGAGTCGCTGCGCTGCCTGACCGACCGGATCGGGGCCGCGCTGCAGGCGGTCGGGGTCCCCCCGGCCGAGGAGCTGGCGCTGCTGGGCGGCCGGGCCGAGCCCGTCACCGGCTGACGGCGCGGCGCGCGCCGCCGGTGGCCTGCGCGGTCGCGGGTGGTGAGAGGCTGACCCGGGCCGGTGATCGCGCCGGCACAGGGCAACGAGGAGGTCAGCGGTGGACGAGGTCCGTGAGGTCGTTCGGATCGAGGGCGGCGTCGTGGTCGGGCACGACGGCTCCAAGTGCGCGCAGGAGGCGCTGAAGTGGGCGGGGCGGCTCGCCCGGCGCGCCGATGTCGAGCTGCACGTGGTGCGCGCCTGGTCGATGACGACCGCACCGCAGCCCTCGACCTGGGAGCCGGGCTACGTGCCCCCCCTCCCCGACTGGGAGCAGGCGGTGCGCGACGAGCTCACCGCGCACGTGGCGGCGGCCGGGCTCGACCCCGCCTGCCGGGTCACCACCCACGTCGTCCACCGCGCCCCGGTGCCCGGCCTGCTGGCCGCCGCGGAAGGGGCCAGCCTGCTGGTCGTCGGCGCACGCGGCCGCGGCGGCTTCAAGGGCCTGCTGCTCGGCTCGGTGAGCGACCAGCTGGTCCACCACGCCGCCTGCCCGGTCACCGTGGTGCGCACCGGCGCCCAGGGACGCGACTTCACCGCGGACGCGGTCGGGGCCGTCGTCGGGGAGTGAGCCCGGAGGTCGGCGGCTCGGTCGGGCAGACTGCCGCCGGCCCGCGGAGCGACCGCGGGCGGCGAGCTGGAGGAGACGGCGTGCGCGACTTCGCGGGGGCCACGGTGGTGCCGGTCGGCGAGGGGCCCGAGGACGTCCTCGTCGACGGCGCCGGCCGGGTGCTCACCGGCCTGGCCGACGGCCGGATCGTGCGCGTCGCCGCCCCGGGCGGGCCGGTCGAGACGGTCGCCCGGGTGCCCGGCCGGCCGCTGGGCCTCGAGCTCCTCGGGAGCGGGGTGCTCCTGGTGTGCGCCTCCGACGCCGGGCTGCTCGCCGTCTCCCTCGCCGACGGCGACGTGCGGACGCTGGTCGACGAGGTGGCGGGGCGCCGGCTGCGGGCGGTCAACAACGCCGCCGTCGGCGCCGACGGGACGATCTACTTCACCGACTCCTCGCAGCGCTACCTGATCCCGCGGTGGCGGGCGGACCTGGTGCGGCGGACCGCCAGCGGGCGGCTGTTCCGCCGTGACCCCGACGGCACGGTCACCGAGCTGCTCGGCGGCCTGGAGTTCGCCAACGGCGTGGCCCTGGCCGCGGACGGGTCCTGGGTGGCGGTCGCGGAGACCGGGGCGGCGCGGGTCCGCCGGGTATGGCTGACCGGCGCGCGGGCCGGCGCGAGCGAGGTCTTCGTCGACGACCTGCCCGGCCACCCGGACAACATCGCGCTCGGCTCGGACGGGCTGGTGTGGATCACCCTGCCCAGCCCCCGGGTCGCGGCGCTGGCCGCGATCCACCGGCTGCCCGCGCCGCTGCGCGCCCTGGTGAGCCTCCTGCCGCCGGCCCTGCAGCCCAGCCCCGGCCGGACCCTGGGCGTCCTCGCGGTCGACGCCGAGGGGACGGCGGTGCACCGCTTCAGCGGCGAGATCCCCGGCTTCGAGATGCTCACCGGCGTGCGCGAGGCCGGCGGCAGGCTGTGGTTCGGCAGCCTGACCGGCAGCACGGTCGCGACCCTCGCCGTCTGACGACGTCCCGGCTCAGCCCGGCGTGGCCGTGCCGTAGACGGCCGCGAGCCAGATGCCCAGCAGGACGTCGACGACGTCCTCCTCGGCGACGGCGGGGCCGTCCCCGCTGAAGGTCCCGTACAGCACCCGCTCGTTCATCGACGTGAGGGCGATCGCGAGGTCGCGCGCGGCGAGCCCGGGCGGCGCCGCGCCCCGCGCCCGCTCGGCGTCGATGGCCGCCGCCGACCGCTGCACCCAGCGCTCGACGACCGCCGACCACAGCGCCCGCACCTCCTCGTTGGTGGACCGGGCCTGGGCCCAGGCGACCGTGAGCGCCCGGTGCGCACCGAAGGTGTCGTAGTAGGCGCCGATGGCCCGCGCCCAGCCGTCCCGCGCACCGGTCGCCGGGGTGTCGAAAACCTGGCGCATCGCCGTCTCGGTCTCGGCCACCACCCGGTCGAGCAGGGCGAGCAGGACGGCGTCCTTGGAGGAGAAGTAGAAGTAGAACGTCGGCCGGGAGATCCCGGCGCCGCGGGCCAGGTCGTCGACCGAGATGGCCGCCAGCGGCCGCTCGGCCAGCAGCCGCTCGGCGGTGACGAGGATCGCGAGCTCCCGGTCGTCGCCGGAGGGCCGGGCCGGTCGCCGACCGCGACCGGCGGTCTGCGGTTCGCCCGCGGCACTCGGCACGGGGAGAGGATAGCGAGGGCGGCGCTGTCGTCGACACCGTGTTGACGGACTCGACAGGGCGTCGATAGCGTGCCGGGGTCAGCCCGCGGCCGGTCCACCCGGCGGAGCCACCGGAGAGTGCATGACCATCGAGCACCTGGACGTGCTGATCGTCGGAGCCGGCCTCTCCGGCATCGGCGCCGCCTGCCACCTGGAGCGCGAGCGGCCGGGTACCCGCTACGCGCTTCTGGAGTCGCGGGCGGCGCTGGGCGGCACCTGGGACCTCTTCCGGTACCCGGGCATCCGGTCGGACTCGGACATGTTCACGCTCGGCTACTCCTTCCGGCCGTGGCGGGAGGCCGAGTCGATCGCCGACGGCCCGGCGATCCGCCGCTACATCGAGGCGACCGCGCGCGAGCACGGCGTGACGCAGAAGATCCGATACCACCACCGCGTCGTGCGGGCGGAGTGGTCCAGCGCCGACGCCCGCTGGACGGTCACCGCCGAGCGCACCGACACCGGCGAGGCGGTCACCCTCACCTGCTCGTGGCTGCAGGTCTGCTCCGGCTACTACCGCTACGACGAGGGCTTCCGCCCCGAGTTCCCCGGGGAGGAGCGCTTCCGGGGGCGGCTGGTCCACCCTCAGCACTGGCCCGAGGACCTCGACGTGACCGGCAAGCGGGTCGTCGTCATCGGCAGCGGCGCCACCGCGGTCACGCTGGTGCCGAACCTCGCCGAGCAGGCCGCGCACGTGACCATGCTGCAGCGCACGCCGAGCTACGTGATGTCGCTCCCCGGCCGCGACCCCCTGGCGGAGAAGCTGCGGGCCCGGCTGCCGGAGAAGGCGGCCTACTCGCTGGTGCGGTGGAAGAACGTCCTCACCAGCACCGCGCTCTACCAGCTCAGCCGCAGGCGCCCGGCGCTGGTCCGCTCGCTGCTGCGGCGCATGACGCAGAAGCAGCTGCCGGGCATCGACGTCGACACGCACTTCAACCCGCCCTACGACCCGTGGGACCAGCGGCTGTGCCTGGTGCCCGACGGCGACCTGTTCCGCGCCCTGCGCCGGGGCTCGGCGTCGATCGTCACCGACCGGATCGCCACCTTCACCGAGGACGGGCTCGAGCTGGCCTCGGGGGAGCGGCTGGCGGCCGACGTCGTCGTCACCGCGACCGGGCTCAACCTGCTGCCGGTGGGCGGGATGCGGATCGCGGTCGACGGGGAGCCCGTCGAGCTGCCGGAGCGGGTCTCCTACAAGGGCATGATGCTCTCCGGCGTGCCGAACTTCGCCATGGTCATCGGCTACACGAACGCCTCGTGGACGCTCAAGGCCGACCTGGTCAACCGCTACGTCTGCCGCCTGCTGGACCACCTGGACGCGCACGGCTACGCGTCGGCGACGCCGGTCGCCCCACCGGAGGGCGGTGGCGCGCCCTTCCTCGACCTCACCGCCGGCTACGTGCAGCGCAGCATCGCCGGCCTGCCCCAGCAGGGGCGCCGGGCGCCCTGGCGGCTGCACCAGAACTACCTGCGCGACGTCGCCGTGATGCGCCGGGGCCCGCTCGAGGACGAGGGCATGACCTTCCAGCCGCGCGTGCCCGCCGCCGACCGGGTCGTGGCCTGATGCGGCCCTACGCCTTCCTGGGCGGGACGGCGGTCGTCACCGGCGCGGCGAGCGGCATCGGCGAGGCGCTGGCCGGGGAGCTCGCCGGCCGGGGCAGCCACCTGGTGCTGCTGGACCGCGACGCCGACCGGCTGGCGGCGGTGGCCGCGCGGATCACCGCCGACCACCCGGCGCTGCGCGTCGTGACCTACGTCGTCGACCTGGCCGACGACGAGGCCACCGCCCGGGTGGCCGCCACGCTGGTGGCCGAGCACCCGGAGACGACCCTGCTGGTCAACAACGCCGGCGTGGCCCTGGGTGGGCGCTTCGACCAGGTCAGCCTCGGGGACGTCGAGTGGCTGCTGTCGATCAACCTGCGCGCCGTCGTCCGCCTCACCCACGCGCTGCTGCCGGTCCTGAAGGCGCACCCCGGCGCGCACGTGGTGAACCTGTCCAGCGTCTTCGGCATCTTCGCCCCCGCCGGCCAGGTCGCCTACGCCACCAGCAAGTTCGCCGTCCGGGGCTTCAGCGAGGCGCTCCGCCACGAGCTGGCGGAGGACGGCGTCGGGGTCACCGTGGTGCACCCCGGCGGCATCCGCACCCGCATCGCCGAGAGCGCCCGCACCGGCGCCGGCGTCTCCGTGGAGGAGTACGAGGAGGGCCGCAGGCAGTTCAGCAAGCTGCTGCGCATCCCGCCGGAGGTGGCCGCCGCGCAGATCGTCGCGGCGGTCGAGCGCCGCCGTCCCCGGCTCCTGATCGGCTGGACCGCGAAGGTGCCCGACGTGCTCGTGCGCCTGCTCCCGGGCACCTACTGGCGGATCATCGCCCGGCGGTCCGCGCCGGCGAAGCGGGAGCGCTGAGGCCGGAAAAGCGGTTGCCGCCCCCGGTAGAACGGGAGGCGTGAGCGACCCCTCCTGGCGCATCGTCGAGCTCGGACCCGACGACGACCTCTTCCCGTCCTGGTGCGAGGTGTGGGCCGCCACGGGTCGGGACGCCCGGCCGCACGACCCGCCCCGGCCGGCGCAGGAGCACGTCGCGCTGGGCCGGGAGCTCGTGGCGGCCGGGGGCTCCCGGGACGGCACCCACCGGGCGGCCCTGGTGGACGGCGCCGTCGCCGGGGCGCTGCGGGTGATCCTCCCCCTCAAGGACAACCCGTCGCTGGCGATGGTCGACGTCGCCGTGCACCCGGCCTCCCGGCGTCGTGGCCTCGGGAGCGCGCTGCTGGCCGAGGCCCGGGCGGTCGCCGCCGCCCACGGCCGCACCCTGCTGGTGAGCGAGGTGGACGAACCGGCCCCCGGGGCACCGGGCCGGGCTTTCGCCGAGCGGCACGGCTGGACGTGCGACCTGGTGGAGACCCGCCGTGAGCTGGCGCTGCCGGTCGACGAGGACCGCCTGCGGGCGCTGGAGGCCGGGGCCGCCGGAGCGAGTGCCGGCTACGACGTCGTCACCTGGCGGGACCGGACCCCGGACGCGCTGCTGGCGGACCGCGCGCTGCTGGAGCGGCGCATGACCACCGACGCCCCGCACGGCGAGCTGCCGGTGGGGGAGGAGGAGTGGGACGGCGACCGGATCCGCGAGTACGAGCAGACCCACGTCGCCCGGGGCCGGACGGTGCTCAGCGCGGGTGCGGTGACCGGCGGCCGACTGGTCGGCTTCACCGACCTGCAGATCCCGCTCGCCCAGCCGGTTCTCGCCCACCAGGGCGGCACGCTGGTGCTGCGGGAGCACCGCGGCCGCCGGCTCGGTGCCCGCATGAAGGCCGCCGTGCTGCGCGAGCTGGCCGCCGGCTACCCCGAGGTGCGGCGGATCAGCACCTACAACGCCGAGAGCAACGCACCGATGGTGGCGGTCAACGAGCAGCTCGGCTTCCGCCCCGCGGGCGGGCTCTCCTCCTGGTCGGCCCGGCTCTGAGCCGGGGCGCTGCGGGGCCGGCGGTCCGGTGCGGTTGACTGCCCGGGTGGACCGTCCCATCCCCGCGGAGTTCCTCCGGGCCCACACCCGGCCGGTGCGCCCGGACCTGGTGCCCGAGGTCGAGCTGCTGGTCGCCGCCGACGTCGTCGCCCTCTGGGAGGCGATGGAGAGCGAGCACGGGCGCACCTCCACCGACCCGCCGTTCTGGGCCGCGGCCTGGCCGGGCGGGCAGGCGCTGGCGCGGTACGTCCTCGACCACCCGGAGCTCGTGGCCGGGCGCGCGGTCCTCGACCTGGGCGCCGGCAGCGGCCTGGTCGCCGTCGCCGCCGTCCTCGCCGGGGCGAGCGCGGTGCTCGCCAGCGACGTCGACCCGTACGCGCTGACCGCCGTCACCGTCAACGCCGGGCGGAACGGGGCGGCCGGCATCACGCCGGTCGGTGACGTGCTCGGTGCGGACCCGCCGGACGTCGGCGTCGTCCTGGCCGGCGACGTCTGCTACGACCGGGAGATGACCGACCGGGTGCTGCCCTTCCTGACGGCTGCCCGGGCGCGCGGCGCCGAGGTGCTCGTCGGCGATCCCGGCCGCGTGTACCTGCCCGAGGACAGGCTGGAGGCGTTGGCGACCTACGACGTCCCCGACACCGAGCCCTCCCCGACGGGGCCGCCGCCGGTGCGCCGGACGACCGTGTGGCGGCTGCCCTGAGGCCCGCCTCACCGAGCGATGACCGCCGGGGGATTGTCACGGACGCATAACGGTGGTTACCGTGGCTCCGCCCGGCCGGTCGTCCACTCCCCACCGGGGGAGGTCCGCCGGGCGCCGCCGAGTCGCCTTCCGGGGCGAGCCGGGGACCACCGCAGCACTGACCCCCCCTGCGCCGGGCAGGTCCCGTCGCGGGCAGCAGCGCTGCTCCCCCGTCAGCTGACCCGGTAGGCGGCACACGGAAGAAACGGAGAGCCGCCGCATGGGGAGCCTGCGGGCCCACCTTGCACGGAACCGCAGCCGGTACGGAGCCTCGCGCGTGCCTTCCCCGCGCTGAGCCGCCCGGGCACCCGCCCGATCCCCGCTGCCACTCGACCACCCCAGCCGTGGTGCCGCCCGTGCGGCCCGCCGCGCCCTGCCCCTGGAGCAGTTCCACCTCATGAAGCTTCGCGCCACCTCGATCACCCGCGCCCACCGCCCCGCGACCGGGGGCCGCGCCGCCCGGATGCGCCGTCCCGCGCTGCTGCTGGCGGTCGCCGCGGCGGGCGGGCTGCTCGTCAACGGCGTCGTCGCCACGGAGCCGGCCGCGCAGGCCGAGCCGCAGCTCGCGTCGGTCAGCGTGGCCGACCAGCTCGGGATCACCGCCGACGCCCCGGCCGTCGACCCCGTCGAGTCCGCCGTCGCGAGCCTCGCGCCGCTGGCCGCCAGCCGCAGCGAGCGCGCCGCCGAGCAGACCGCCGCCGCCGAGGCCCGGGCCGCCGCCGAGCAGGCCGAGCTGGACCGCCGCGCCGCCGAGGAGGCCGCGCGCAAGGCCGCGGAGGAGGAGGCCGCGCGCAAGGCCGCCGAGGAAGCAGCTGCCCGCAAGGCCGCCGAGGAGGAGGCCGCCCGAGCCGAGGCCGCTCGCCAGGAGGCCCCCCGCACCTCTGCCCCGGCTGCCCCGGCCGCCCCGGCTCCCGCCCGCAGCGCCCCCGCGCCGGTCGCCGCTCCGGCCCCGGCCGGCGGCTCCTTCAAGGACTACGCGATGGGCAAGGTGGGCTCCGGCAGCGAGTTCTCCTGCCTCGAGAGCCTCTGGGGCAAGGAGAGCGGCTGGAACCCCAACGCGCAGAACCCGCGCAGCACCGCCTACGGCATCGCGCAGTTCCTCGACTCCACCTGGGCCGGCACCGGCATCGCCAAGACCTCCGACGGCTACCGCCAGATCGACGCCGGCCTGATCTACATCACCAACCGCTACGGCTCCCCGTGCGGCGCGTGGGCGCACTCGCAGTCCGTCGGCTGGTACTGAGCGGACCCCGCGTCCTCCCCACCGCTCGCCGGCTCGCGGGGGGACCCGGGACGGGCCCGTCCCGCTGAGGCACAGGAAGCCCTACCTGCGTCCTCGAAGCCCTCGCCCCGCGGCGCCGGCCCTGCCTAAGGTCGGTCCGGAGCCGATCGAGGGGGAGCGATGACCGAGGCCGACGACGACCGGACGACCCCGCAGGGCGGGATGATCGGCCGGTCCATCGACGAGTTCGTGAGCCAACTGCGGTTCTTCAGCGACCGTGCCCGGAACCTCGCCGGCACCGCGACGTCCCGCCTCCCGCTCCCGGCCCTGCCGACCCCGCCCGGGGCGATGTCGGCCGCCCAGCTCCGGGCGGTGAAGGAGATGGTGACGGCGCAGCGCAGCTCGATCGCGGCCATGCGCGCCCAGCTGGACGCCTTCGACCAGCAGCTCGCCGTCTTCGAGCGGATCCTCGACCCGCTGGTGGAGTGGAGCTCCACCTGGGCCCGGCTGGAGGAGGCGGTCGGCGACATCGTGCGCCGGGAGCCGCCCGCCGAGCAGTGATCCCCGGCCGTCCGGTGACCTGACCGGCGGCGTCCCGCTCGAGCCAGGCACGGCGCGGTGGCGTGCCACGTCGACCGTTATCCGCAACAACCGCCCGGCATGAGGGCGAGAGCCGGACGAGCGCACCGACGCCGAGGATCCGGGCGCCCGAGGGCCCGGGCCCCCGACCGGGCCGGCGGACACCCTGGCTCAGTAGCCGTCGTCCTCGTCCGCGGGACGGCGGCGCAAGAGACCGGTCACCGAGCCCACGCGGGTCTGCGCCTGGCGGAGGCCGTGGACGAGAGGCATCAGGTCGTCGTGGATGCGGCGCAGCGTCTCGGGGACGGTGTCGACGGCGGGGTCGTCCAGCACCCGGCCGACCCGCTCGATGCCGGGGCGCAGCGCGCGCACCGGCTCCTCGAGCTCCTCGACCAGGCTCTCCAGGCGCTCGGCCATCCGCTGGGCGGAGGCGATGGTCTCCCGGACGGAGGTGGTCGCGGCGGTCAGCTCCCGGACCGTGCCGTTGAGGTCGGCCAGCGTGCGGGGGAGCTGGGAGAGCGCCTCCGTCTGGGTCTGGAGCAGCGCCAGCAACTCGCTGAAGCCGGGGATGCGGGGCATGCCGAGGCCGCGGAAGGGATCCACCCCGACACCGTCGGTGACCGGCGTCCCCGGCGCAACCCGGCGCGGGTCGGGCCGGGCGGTGGTCAGCGCGGGCGGAGCTCCCCGGTCATGACGAACTGCTCGGCGACGTCCCGGACCTTGGTGTTGCTCTCCATCGACACCCGGGCCAGCAGCTGGAACGCCTGGTCGGCGGTGAGCTTGTGCCGCTCCATGAGGATGCCCTTGGCCTGGTCGATCACCGCGCGGTGCTGCAGGGCGGCCTGCAGGTGCTCGGCCCGCTCGACCGCGGTCTCGTACAGGTACATGTTCGACACCGGGCCGACGGCGTAGGTGGCCAGCCGGGACACCAGCGAGCGGGTGCGGTCGTCGGCCACCGAGAAGTTCCGGGCGTAGACGTTCATGGCCCCCGAGACCCGCTCCTGCACCGGCAGCGGGTAGGACAGGGTGCTCTCGCACCCCTGGGCGGCCGCCTCGGTCGCGAACTCCGGCCACCGCGGCTCTGCGCGTGTGTCGGGCACCGCGGTCGGCCGTCCCGTGGTGGCGGCCTCCAGGCACGGTCCGGAACCCAGGCGGTACTGCAGCTCGTCCAGCCGCAGGGCGAGGTCGCCGCTCGAGGCCACCGTGCTGGGCCGGCCGTCGTCGAGGATCGTGACCGAGGCCACGGGCCGCCCCGGCAGGATGCGGGTGGCCAGCTCGGTCACCGTGCGCAGCACGGACTCCAGCGAGTGCTCCGCGAAGGAGAGCCGGGCCAGCTCGTCGAACGCCGGTTGGACGTCGAGGGCATCGTCGTCGGGGGGTGTCACGGGTCGCACTCCGTCGGGTCATGCACCGGACGAACGTGCGCCGGCGGTCAGTGAGGGGTTCCCGCGTTGTTCCAGGATCCCTCGGAGCCGGACCCGGGGGCCCGGCCGCGCGCCGGCTGTGTGACGCGTGTGTGGCTCGGTCCAATATAGCCAGCCGTCGGGGCGGACCCCGGACGGCGTGCGGCGACGGAGGCCTGGTCAGAGCGCCTTGAGGATGTCCTCGACCCGCTCCCGGGCGTCGCCGAACAGCATGCGGCTGTTCTCGCGGAAGAAGAGCGGGTTCTGCACGCCGGCGTACCCGGTGTTCATCGACCGCTTGAAGACGACGACGTGCTCGGCCTCCCACACCCGCAGCACCGGCATGCCGGCGATCGGGCTGGTCGGGTCCTCCGCCGCGGACGGGTTGACGGTGTCGTTGGCGCCGATGACCAGGACCACCGAGGTGCCGGCGAGGTCGTCGTTGATCTCGTCCATCTCCAGGACGATGTCGTAGGGCACCTTCGCCTCGGCGAGGAGGACGTTCATGTGCCCGGGCAGCCGCCCGGCGACCGGGTGGATGCCGAAGCGCACGTCGACGTCGTGCGCGCGCAGCTTCCGCGTGAGCTCCGCGACGGCGCTCTGGGCCTGCGCGACCGCCATGCCGTAGCCGGGGGTGATGACCACCGACTTCGCGTCCCGCAGCAGCTCGGCGGTCTCCTCGGCGGAGATCTCGGTGTGCTCGCCGTAGTCCACGTCGGAGGCGGCGACCGCCCCCTCGTTGCCGAAGCCGCCGGCGATCACCGAGAGGAACGAGCGGTTCATCGCCTTGCACATGATGTACGAGAGGTAGGCACCCGAGGAGCCGACCAGGGCCCCGGTGATGATCAGCAGGTCGTTGCCGAGGAGGAAGCCCGACGCCGCGGCCGCCCACCCCGAGTAGCTGTTGAGCATCGAGACGACGACGGGCATGTCGCCGCCGCCGATCGACGCCACGAGGTGCCAGCCCAGCGCGAGGGCGAGCACGGTGACGACCGAGAGCACGAGCAGGTTCGGCTCGGCCACGAACACGACGGTGAGGACGGCGAACAGCGCCAGGGCGCCCAGGTTGAGCCAGTTGCGCCCCGGCAGCACCAGGGGGTTGCTCCTGATGCGGGCCGAGAGCTTGAGGAAGGCGACGATCGAGCCGGTGAAGGTGACCGCGCCGATGAAGACGCCGACCACCACCTCGCCGGAGTGGATGCCGGCCTCGGCGCCGGTGAGCACCGACCCGCCGTCGGCGCCCTCGACGGAGAGGTAGCCGTTCCAGCCCACGAGCACCGCGGCCAGGCCGACGAAGCTGTGCAGCAGCGCGATCAGCTCGGGCATGCCGGTCATCTCGACCTGGCGGGCCCGCCAGAGGCCGATCGCGGCACCGATGACGACCGCGACGACGAGCAGGGTCAGCCCCACGGCCGAGATGTCGCGGGTGGCCAGGCCGACGGTGGCGGCCAGCGCGATCGCCATGCCGGCGATCCCGTAGGCGTTGCCCGCCTTGGCCGTCTCGTGCCGCGACAGCCCGGCCAGGCTCAGGATGAACAGCAGCGCGGCGACGATGTAGGCCGCGGCCGCGGCGGTGGTGGCGGTCATCGGGCGACGCTCTCCGTGCTCGGGCCGCGGGAGAACATGCCCAGCATGCGGCGGGTGACGGCGAAACCGCCGAAGACGTTGATGCTGGCCACGAGCGTCGCGACGAACGCGAGCGCGCGGACCACGCCGTCGTCGCTGCCCAGCTGCAGCAGCGCGCCGACCACGATGATCCCGGAGATGGCGTTGGTGACGCTCATCAGCGGGGTGTGCAGGGCGTGGTGCACGTGGCCGATGACGTAGAAGCCGACGACGACGGCGAGCGCGAAGACGGTGAAGTGCCCGAGGAGCTCGTCGGGGGAGAAGGCGGCCACCAGGAAGAGCGCCGCCGCGGCGAGGCCCACCAGGGCGAACCGGCGCGCGGGCGCGGGCGTCCGCTGCGGCACCGCGGGGGTACCCGCCGTGGCGCCGGCGGGGGGAGCGGGCGGTGGCGGGGGCGCCGCCGACACCTGCACCGGCGGTGGGGGCCAGGTGAGCTCGCCCTGGCGGACCACCGTGATCGCCCGCTGCACGACGTCGTCGAGGTCGAGGACGAGCTCGCCGTCCTTGCCGGGGGTGAGCAGCTTGAGCAGGTTGACCAGGTTGGTGCCGTAGAGCTGGGAGGCCTGGGCGGGCAGCCGCGCGGGGAGGTCGGTGTAGCCGATGATGGTGACGCCGTTGGCGGTCACCACGACCTCGTCGGGCACGGAGCCCGCCACGTTGCCGCCCTGCGCGGCGGCCATGTCGACGATGACCGAACCCGAGCGCATCGAGGCCACCATCTCCTCGGTGATCAGCCGCGGGGCGGGCCGGCCGGGGATGAGCGCCGTGGTGACGATGATGTCCACGTCGCGGGCCTGCTCGGCGTACATCTGCGCCGCCCGGCGGTTGAAGTCCTCGCCCATCTCGCGGGCGTAGCCGTCTGTGCTCCCGGGACCCTGGCCGCCCTCCTGCTCCCCGGCGGGGACGGCGACGTACTCGCCGCCCAGTGAGCGCACCTGCTCGGCCACCTCGGGGCGGACGTCGGTGGCGCGCACGATCGCGCCCAGGCTGGACGCGGTGCCGATCGCGGCGAGCCCCGCCACGCCGGCCCCGGCGATCAGCACCTTCGCCGGGGGCACCTTGCCCGCAGCGGTGACCTGGCCGGTGAAGAAGCGGCCGAACACGTTCGCCGCCTCGATGACCGCCCGGTAGCCGGCGATGTTGGCCATCGAGGAGAGCACGTCCATCGACTGCGCCCGCGAGATCCGGGGGACGGCGTCCATGGCGAGCACGGTGATCGGACGGGCGGCCAGCGCCTCGACGAGGTCGGGGTTCAACGCCGGGCTGAGGAGGCTGATCAGCGTCGCGCCGTCGGCCAGCCGGCCGATCTCCGACTCGGCCGGGGCGTTGACCCGCAGCACGATCTCGGCGCCCCACGCCTCGGCCGCCGTGCCGATCCGGGCACCGGCCCCGGCGTAGGCGTCGTCCGGGAAGCTGGCCGCCGACCCGGCGCCGGACTCCACCACGACGTCGTAGCCCAGCTGGACCAGCTGCGTGACCGTCGCGGGTGTCGCGGACACCCGGGTCTCACGTGGCCGCGTCTCGCGCGGGACTCCGATCTGCATCGTGGCGCTCCATTCCTCGGTGGGCAGGCCTCGTCGCCTGCCCGCCAGTGGCGGGGTCCCTCGCGGTGCCGGGTGAGTGGGACGGATCTTGCCTGTTAACGCACGGTGGCGGTGCCTGGCTGCGCGAATGTGAGGCACGGCACGGCGAGTCGCGTGACGACGGCGACGCGCCGCGGTCGGTGGGCCGCCGGTATCCCCCGAACGGGGGGCGGGCGCCCTGTCCGGGTGCAGGGGGCAGGGGCGACCGGCCGAAGACCTCGGTGGCGGGTCCAGACCTCGGCGCCTGCTCGAACCGAGGGGAGGACCGTGTCCGTCATCCTGAACCGCCCCGACGACCGGGTGCCGCCGGAGATCATGGCCTCGGTCTTCTACGGCGCCACGGTCAGCGACAGCCTGGCCATCGTGGTCGTCGAGATGGTGGCCGGCCGAGCGTGCCTGAGCTGGGGCAACGCCGGTGCCGGGGAGCTGCTCGGCTACGGCCTGGACGACCTGCGCGCCCTCCCCGTCGACCACCTGTTCCCGACCCTCGGGGGTGGCGAGCTCACGCTGCTGCTGCGCCGGCAGCGGGCCGCCCGGATGACGCTGCCGGTCCGCACCGCCAGTGGCGCCCGCATCGAGGCGCTGGTCACCACGACGCCGTCGCCCGGCGGCCGGATGTGGACGCTGCGCATCGTCTCCACCGACAACGAGCAGGAGCGTGCGCTGCGGTCGGCCGCCGACGCCCACGAGCGACGCTTCTCCACCCTGACCGAGCGGTCGCCGGTGCCGACGCTCCTCTCCGAGCAGGGGATGCGCCTGGCGCACGTCAACGACGCGTTCTGCAGCCTCGTCGGCCGCCGCGCCGAGCAGCTGCTGGGCATCGGGTGGATGGACACCGTGCACGCGGACGACCTCGACACGGTGATCGAGCAGGTGTCGGCCGCGCTGGAGGGCGAGGAGGCGGAGGCCCAGGCCCGCCTGCGCCGGTCGGACGGCTCGGTCCGCACGACCGTCATCCGCTTCGCCCACGTGTTCACCCCCGGGGTGGGTGCGGGCTTCGTCGGCACCATCGAGGACATCACCGACCGGCTGGCGTTCGAGGCCACGCTGGCCCACCAGGCCAACCACGACCCGCTGACCGGCCTGCCGAACCGGACGCTGCTGGCCCGCCATGTCGCGGAGCGGTTCGTCCCCGGCGCCGGATCCCTCGCCTGCCTCTTCCTCGACCTGGACAACTTCAAGGTCGTCAACGACTCGCTGGGGCACACGGCCGGCGACGAGCTGCTCACCGAGGTGGCCGACCGGCTGCGGTCGGTCGTCCGCCCGGGCGACCTGGTGGCGCGCTTCGGCGGCGACGAGTTCGTCGTGGTCTGCGAGGAGGTCGACCAGGATGCCGTGGTCGCGCTCGCCGAGCGCATCACCGCCGAGCTCGCCCGGCCCGTGCGCCTGGGTGGCGTCGACGTGCGCCCGCACGCGAGCGTCGGCGTCACCGTGCAGACCGAGGAGCACACCGGCGCCGAGGAGCTCATCCGCGACTGCGACATCGCCATGTACCAGGCCAAGGCCGGGGGCAAGGGGCGGATCACCGTGCTCGACCAGCGGGCGCGCGAGGAGGCCCGCGACAAGCTCCGGCTGGTCGCCGAGCTGCGCGACGCCGTCGAGAGGCGCGAGATCACGCTGCTCTACCAGCCGATCCTCGGCGCCGAGGACGGGCGCCCGATCGCCGTCGAGTCGCTGGCCCGGTGGACCCACGCCGCGCGCGGCCCGATCAGCCCGACGGTGTTCGTGCCGCTGGCGGAGGAGAGCAGGCTGATCGCCGGCCTCGGCCTGCTGGTCCTGGACGAGACGTGCCGCCAGCTGGCCGAGTGGGACCGCGCCCTGGGGCCGGCCGCACCCCCGCGGGCCAACGTCAACGTCTCGGCCCTGCAGCTGGACGGCAACCTGCCGCCGCAGGTGACCGAGGCGCTCGGGCGGCACGGGCTGGACGCCTCCCGGATCTCGGTGGAGATCACCGAGTCGGCGCTGATGAAGGACCCCGACTCCGCCCGCGAGGTGCTCCAGCAGCTGCGCGACCTCGGCGTGGAGCTGGCGATCGACGACTTCGGCACCGGCTACTCGTCGCTCGCCTACCTGCGGCACCTGCCGGTGGACTGCCTGAAGGTCGACCGGTCGTTCGTCGCGGAGCTCGCCCACGGGCACGGCGAGATCGCCTCGGCGGTCATCGCGCTGGCCGGCAGCCTCGACCTGAGCACCGTCGCCGAGGGGGTGGAGACCGCCGAGCAGGCCGACGAGCTCCGCCGCCTGGGCGCCACACACCTGCAGGGCTTCGGCCTGAGCCGGCCCATGACCGGGCCGCGGACCGCCGCCTGGTTCGCGTCCCACGGAGCGGGCACCCGATGACCGTCACCCCGCTGCCGGTCCGCACCGAGCCGGCTCCGGTCTTCGACCTGGAGAAGGTCCTCGCGGGCATCGACACGATGGCGGCCCAGCGCCCGGTCGCGGCGCAGATCGTGTCGGTCGCGAACTCCGACGGCACCGGTGCCAGGGTGCTGTCGCGGATCCTGGCCTCCGACGTCGCTCTGGCCGGGCGCGTCATGAAGCTGGCCAACTCCGCCTACTTCGGCATGCGGGGCCGCGTCACCTCCCTGCAGTTCGCCGTCACGGTGATCGGCTTCACCACCGTCCGGACGATGGCGACGGTCGCGCTCACCGGGCTGGACGACGAGTCACGGCTGCCGGAGGACTTCTGGGACGTGACCACCTGCCTGGCGCTGGCGTCCTCCACGCTGGCGCCCCGCTTCGGGGAGCGGTCGCAGGACGCCCTCTGCGTCGGGCTGCTCGCCCAGATGGGCGCCGCGCTCCTGCACCACAACGACCCCGAGGGGTACGGCGCCCTCGTGGCCGAGCACCCGGGCTTCGCAGCGCGTCGCAGCGCCGAGCTGGGCCGCTACGGCATCCACAGCGTCCGGCTGACCGCCGTCGCCCTGGAGCAGTGGGGCTTCCCGCACACCATGACCAACCGGCTCAACCAGGTCGACGACCACGCCTCCCTGGAGGGCGGGCTGCTGCGGGCCGCCTTCGAGGTGGCCGCACGGCTCACCGCGGAGGAGCACGACGCGGTGCCGATCGGGCGGCTCACCTGCGGCCGGCTCCGCGAGGACGACCTGGTGCCGGTCCTCGACTCGGTGCGGGCCGACGCCGACGAGCTCCGCCGGGCGGTGCTGGCCGACTGAAGAAGGGCCCCGTCGCCCCCCAGCACTCGCTCCGCTCGCGCCGGGGCCCTGCGACGGGGCAACGCGGCGGAGCCCCGCCCCCCGCGAGGGGGACGGGGCTCCGACGGGGCCCGGCAGGGGCCGCGTTCAGACTGCGTACGGCGCGCCCAGCGGGTCGACGGTCTTCCGCTCGCCCACCGTGCGGGCCAGCCGTGCGGCGGCGAAGTCGCCGTCACCGAGCAGGTGGTCGATGGCGGTGAGCCGGCTGGTGTAGTGCCCGACGGAGTACTCCGCGGTCACGCCGATGCCACCGTGCAGCTGGATGGCCTCCTTGCCGATGTGCCGGCCGGCGCGGCTGGTCTGCAGCCGGGCACGGTCGGCGGCGGAGACGACGTCGCCGCCGGCGTCCTGCACCATCGAGGCCCACAGGGCGGTGCTCCGGGCCAGCTCCAGGGACACGTACATGTCCGCGGCGCGGAAGGTGAGCGCCTGGAACCGGTTGAGCGTGACGCCGAACTGCTTGCGGGTCTTGAGGTACTCCGCGGTGGTGCGCAGGGCGGTGTCCATCGCGCCGATCGCCTCGTGGCTGTACGCGATGCGGGCCTCGGCGAGCGCCCGCTCGACGGCGGCGGTCTGGTCCGGGTGGGTGGGGGAGCCATTGCCGCCCAGCAGGGTCGCCGGGGTGCCGTCGAAGCGCACGTTGGCCGCGCGGGTGCCGTCGTGCGTGCGGTAGCCGGTGCGGGTGAGGCCCGCGGCGTCCCCCTGGACGAGGAACAGCCCGGTGCCGCCGTCGACGACCGCGGTGACCACCAGGACGTCGGCGCGGGCGCCGGTGGGCACCGGCTCCTTGACGCCGGTCAGGGTCCAGCCGTTCCCGGACGGGGTGGCGGTGACCCCGGCTGCGGAGGCGCTCCACCGGGTGCCGGGCTCCGCGTGGGCGAAGGCCGGGACCGTCGTCCCCTCGGCGATGCCCGCGAGGAGCTCGCCCTTCTGCTCGTCGGTGCCGACGGCGGCGATCAGGCCACCGGCCAGCACGACCGCCTCGATGAAGGGCTCCGGGGCGATGACCCGGCCGATCTCCTCGGCGACGATCGCGACCTCGATCGGCCCGGCGCCCATGCCGCCGTGCTCCTCGGCGAAGGGCAGCCCGAGCAGCCCCATCTCGGCCAGCCGCGCCCAGGTCTTCTCGTCGAAGCCCGGGTCGTTGGCGACGACCGTGCGGCGCTGCTCGCTGTCGGAGTAGGCGCGTGCCAGCAGGCCGCGCACGGCCTCCCGCAGGTCGCTCTGCTCGCTGTCGAAGGTGAAGTCCACGTCAGATCACAGCCCCAGGATCGTGCCGGCGATGATGGTGCGCTGAACCTCGTTGGAGCCTCCGTAGATGGAGACCTTCCGGTAGTTCAGGTAGTGCGGCGTCGCGACGCGCGCCCAGTCGGGCACGTCGGAGCCCTCCTCGGCGAACGAGGCGATCGAGAGCGGGCCGGCGATGTCGACCAGCAGCTCGGTGGCGGCCTGCTGCAGCTCCGAGCCCTTGAGCTTGAGCACCGAGGAGGCCGGGTGCGGCTTCCCGTCGGCGGAGTTGGCCACCACGCGCAGGGCGGTGAGCTCCAGGGCCACCAGCTCGTTCTCCACCTCGGCGATGCGCCGGGCCATGAACGGGTCCTCGAGCAGCGGGCGGCCGTCGACGGTGATCTCGCGGGCGTAGTCCTTGGCCTGCGCGAGCATCTTCTTGGTCGCGCCCACGCGGGCGATGCCCACGCGCTCGTTGCCGAGCAGGAACTTGGCGTAGTCCCAGCCCCGGTTCTCCTCGCCGATGAGGTTCTCGGCGGGCACGCGGACGTCCTCGAAGAAGACCTCGTTGACCTCGAAGCCGCCGTCGATCAGCTCGATGGGCCGGAGCGTGACGCCGGGGGTGTCCATCGGGAAGACAAGCATGGAGATCCCGCGCTGCTTCTTCTCCGCCGTCGGGTCGGTGCGCACCAGGCAGAAGATCCAGTCGGCGTGCTGCCCCAGGGTGGTCCAGGTCTTCTGGCCGTTGACCACCCAGTCGTCGCCGTCGCGGACGGCGGTCGTGCGCAGCGAGGCCAGGTCGGAGCCGGCGTCGGGCTCGGAGAAGCCCTGGCACCACCAGATGTCGAGGTTCGCCGTCTTGGCCAGGAAGCGCTCCTTCTGCTCCTGGTTGCCGAAGGCGGCGATGACCGGGCCGATCATGGAGGTGTTGAAGGCCAGCGGCTCGGGGACCCCGGCCAGCTGCATCTCCTCGCGCCAGATGTGGCGCTGCAGCGGCGTCCAGTCCCGCCCGCCCCACTCGACCGGCCAGTGCGGCACGGCCAGGCCGGCGGCGTTGAGCGCGCGCTGGGCCTCGACGTACTCCTCCTTGGACACGTGCCGGTGGGCCGCGACCTTGTCGCGGATCTCCTGCGGCACCTGGGTGGTGAAGAAGGTCCGCATCTCCTCCCGGAAGGCCTCGAGCTCCGGGGACAGCTGCAACCGCATCGGTCCTCATTCCTGACGGCGGCAGGTGCCGTCTCGACGTAGTGCCCCCGACGATCCCACACGGGCTACCGGTGGGTAGGAGCGGCACCCGGGGACGGCGCGCCGCTCGCGCGGACGGGCCCCGGGCAGCACGCGCCGCCCGGGGCCCGCCCCGGATCCGGTCGGCTCAGCTCAGGGTCGACCAGAAATCGCAGTTCGCCTCCGCGGCGACGTCGACCGGGCCGATGCCCTCGTCAGAGGCGATGTCCAGCCCCTGCACGTCGGCCGGGGCCCGGTAGCGGGTCCACGTCGGCACGTCCCGGCCGTTGGGGTTGCCGTGGGCCGCGAAGTTGGTCCAGTAGCGGACCATCGCCGTCGAGAGCTCCTCCTGCTCGGCGGTCAGCCCGTCCCCGAACAGATCCGGGAACAGGTAGGGCAGCTCGGCGGCGTGCTGGGCGTCCTCCGGGTAGTCCGGGTACGGGAAGTCGAACAGCGGGTCCGCCGTCTCGTCGCGGAACTGGTAGGCGAACACCGGCGCCGGCACCGGGGGCCGGGCCAGCGTGTCGTAGGCGTCGACGTGCGAGCAGGTGGACAGCGCGCTCCCGGCGTCGCTGTTGACGGCGGCCAGGGCGCGCAGCGGCGACGGGTACGCGGCCGCCGGGTAGCGCGCCAGCACCTCGCCGGCGGCGTCGCCGAACACGCCGTCGAGGACGGTCGCGTAGTCGGCCTCCGTGAAGCCGTCGGCGGCCAGCCCGGCCACCGTCGGGTTCAGCGGCGTGAACAGCGTGTTCTCGTCGCTGAGGTTGCCGTGCATGACCGGCACCCGGGCGTGGTCCCCGGCCGCGATCGCCTCGGCCGGCTGCACCGGCAGCGCCGACCCGCCGACGACGAAGGCGCCGCCCGGCCAGGCGTCGAGCAGCTCCTGCACCGGCGTCTCCCGCAGGCAGGCAGCGACGTCGTCCGCCGGGTCGCATCCGACGGTCCCGGCGACCCGGGCACCCTTGGCCTCCGCCGTCTCCACCGTGTCGTAGGGCGCGGTGCAGCTGTAGCTCTGGGCGATGGCCCGGTCGAACAGGCCCCGTGCCGACGGCGAGGTCAGCTGGGCGCAGACCGCCGAGCCGCCGGCCGACTCGCCGAAGATGGTGACTCGGCCGGGGTTGCCGCCGAAGGAACGGATGTTGCGCTCCACCCAGCGCAGCGCGGCCTGCTGGTCGAGCAGCCCGGCGCTGCCGGAGGCGACGTCCCCGTTCTCCCGCGAGAGGTCCTCCTGGGCCATGAACCCCAGCGCGCCGAGCCGGTAGTTGATGGTGACGACGACGACGTCGCCCTCGAGCGCCAGCTCGGCGGCGTCGTACCGGTCGCCGCTGCCCGTCTGCCACGAGCCCCCGTGGATCCAGACCATCACCGGCAGGTTCTTCCGGGGCGTGTCCAGGCCCGAGGGGGTCGTGACGTTGAGGTAGAGGCAGTCCTCCTCCACCGACGACGTCGGGTTCGTGGCGCTGGGCTCCTGCGGGCAGGCGCTGCCGGGGGAGGTCGCGTCGAGGACCCCCTCCCACGGCTCCGCCGGGGCCGGTGGCCGGAACCGCAGGTCGCCCACCGGCGCCGCGGCGTACGGGATGCCTTCGAACAGGCGGTAGCCGTCGGCCGCGGTGCCCGCGACGGCGCCCTCGGTCGTCTGCACGACCAGCGGGGCGCCATCGGGGGCGGCCCCGGCGGGAGCGGCCGCCGCCAGCGCGCCCGCGGTCAGGGCGGTGCCCAGCCCGAGCGCGAGCAACGACCTTCGGGCAGGACGTGGGGGAGTGGTGCGCACGTGACCTCCAAGGAGTGCCGGCCGAGCCCTGGGGTGAGCTGGGCCACAGCACCTGAGACACTAGCCACGCCTGTCTCACCCCGTGTGGCGGGGGTCACGCCCGCCCGGGGGTGGCCGGAGCGCTGCTCAGCCGCCGGGGAGGGGTGGGCCGGTCATCCGCTCGAGGACCTCCACCCAGGCGGCCCGGACGTCGCGGGGGCGGTCACCGACGACGTCCAGGAGGCCGGTGCCGGCGCCCGGCCCGGTGCCGACGACGGCCTCGAAGCCCAGGCGCGTCACCAGCGCGTTGATCTCGTCGAGGTCGAGCCCGGCGTCGACCAGGGGCTGCACCAGCCATGCCGTCTCCTGCTGCGGGGCGGTGGACTCCACGCACCCCATTCGGGCGGCGGCCGCCCGGCGGATGCACCCTCCGCTACTCGACGGGCAGGCCGGTGTAGTTCTCGGCGAGCTCGCGGGCGGCCGCCTCCGAGGAGCAGATGCGCCGCAGCTGGGAGAGCTGCAGCTGGGCGTCGAAGTCGTCGCCGGAGGTGTGCAGCATCGAGGTCATGAACCAGGAGAAGTGCGTGCACCGCCAGACGCGGGCCAGCGCCCGGTCGGAGTAGGAGTCGACGAGGTCGGTCTGCTTCTCGGCCAGCAGCCGCACCAGCGCCTGTGCCAGCAGGGTCACGTCGGCGACGGCGAGGTTGAGCCCCTTCGCGCCGGTCGGCGGGACGATGTGGGCGGCGTCCCCGGCCAGGAACAGGCGGCCCCGCCGCATCGGGCTGCTCACGAACGAGCGCATCGGCAGGATCGACTTCTCGGTCACGGGGCCGGTGCCGACCTCCCAGCCGTCGAGCGCGAAGCGGCGCGAGAGGTTCTCCCAGATCCGGTCGTCGGACCAGTCCTCGATCTTCTCGGTGGGGTCGACCTGGAGGTAGAGCCGGGAGACCGAGGGCGAGCGCATCGAGTAGAGGGCGAACCCCTCGGGGTGCCAGGCGTAGATCAGCTCGTCGGTGGCCGGCGCCGCGTCGGCCAGGATGCCCAGCCAGGCGTAGGGGTAGGTGCGCTCCCACGTCCGCCCGGCGGCGGCGGCCTGCACCACGGGGCGCGAGACGCCATGGAACCCGTCGGTGCCGGCGATCGCGTCGCACTCGAGCACCTGGGCCACCCCGTCGGCGTCGGTGAAGCGGACGCGCGGGTTCTCCGAGTCGACCTCCTCCGGGGTGACCTCGGAGACGTCGAACAGCAGCGGCGGGCCGCCGTCCAGCTGGGCGGCGATGAGGTCCTTGGTGACCTCCGTCTGCCCGTAGACCCACACCGTGCGGCCGCACAGCTCCCGGAAGTCCAGCTGGTGGCGGGTGCCCGGGTACTGGAGGTAGATGCCGCGGTGCTCCAGGCCCTCGCGGTGCAGCCGCTCGCCCAGCCCCGCGTCGGTCAGGGTGTCGACGGTGTGCTGCTCCAGGATGCCCGCCCGGATGCGGGCCTCCACGTACTCCCGCGAGCGGTTCTCCAGCACGACCGAGTCGATGCCCTGCAGGGCGAGCAGCCGCGAGAGCAGGAGGCCGGCGGGGCCGGCACCGATGATCGCTACCTGGGTGCGCACGGGGGCAGTCTCCCGCCCGCCGCCCCCGGTGTCGCCGGATCCTTCCGTCCAGCGGAGGAGCACATCCGGTCAAACGATCTCCCCGACCGTCCGCCAGGGCCCCCACTCCCCGTCGGCGGACCGGGTGCGGTGCGTGAGCGCGCCGCCCGCGTCGACGACGGCCACGACCAGCCGGCCGTCGGGAGTGGCGGCGGCGGTGGGGTGGTCGGTGACGAACCCGCCCAGGTCGGTCCACGGGCCGTAGTGGCTGTCGGGGGCGACCTGCTGGGTCACCGAGAGGCCCCCGCCGGCGTTCCGGGCGACGCAGGCGATCCGCCCGTCCACGGTGGCGTTCGCCGTGGGTCCCGTGCCGCCGTGCCCCCCGATCGAGGTGGCCGATCGCCACGCGAGGTCGCGGTCCTGCCAGCTGGTCGCGACGTCCGCCGTCCCCGCCAGGCGGTAGTGCACCTCCGGTCGCCCGTCTGCGTTGACGGCGAACGTGGCAGGGCTGGCCGGTGGCAGGCTGGGCAGCGGGCCCGGCAGGAGTGCGCCGCCGGGGACGGTCTGCCGCCAGAGGACCAGTCCGGTCCGCGAGGCGGCGACGACCTCGATGCGCCCCGTGACGTCCAGCAGCGCGTCGCACGGGTCCTGCAGGTCGGTGCCGCCGAGATCGGACCAGGGGTGCCAGCCCCCGTCGGCCTCCTGGTGGCGGCTGGACAGGCCGCCGTCGGCGTTGACGACGACGACCTGCAGCCGGCCGTCCGCGTTCGGCGCGAGGGCGGGGCTCCCGACGTACCGGGCGGCGTCGCCGGGGTTCGGCGTGCCCAGGTCCGTCCACGTGCCGCCGGTCAGGGGACGCACCGCCACCCGCCCGTCGTCGGTGCGGGCGGCGAGGTGGGTGCTGCCGTCGGCCCCGGCCGCCGCGACGACCGTGGTGACCCCGGCGCCGAGGTCGTCGGGACCGAGGTCCACCGGGCCCTGCCAGCTGCCCGGACCGGTGAAGCACGCCACCCGGCCGTCGCGCACGGCGAACAGGCGCACCGCGCCCTCGCCGTCCGTCGCCGACCAGCGGGTACCGCGGGAGGTCCGGTAGTAGGAGCGGTCGGTCGCGCCGAAGACGTCAGCCGCGGCCGGGTCCCAGGGCTGGTACGCCGTCGCGAACAGCTCCCGCTTGCGCGCACGGGTCGCCCTGTCGAGGTTCACCGGGTGCTGCCCGACCCCGTAGTCGCGGTGCTCCAGCACGTAGGGCAGCCACGTGCCCTGGACAGCCCGGTACCGGCGCACCGCCTCGAGGGCGAGGGCGGTCACCGCCCGGTGGTCCGGGTGTGACCGCGGCACGTCGTACCGGTGGTCGGCGAAGCGCTCCGTCACGTGCAGCACCGTCGGCCGGTAGCGCTCCAGGAGCCCGTGCAGCACCGCCACCGCGTCGTCCTCGTCGTACCGCTGCACCTGCTCCACGAGACCACCGGCAGCCGGGACGGTCTCCAGGGTGGCGCCGGAGAACAGCCGCGAGAGGTCGCCGTCGGGGAGCCCCAGGAAGGTCACCCGCACGTCGGGCCGGTCGCGGAGCCGGAACTCCTCCATCCGGTGGCCGCCGACCTGCACCACCTCGCCCACCCACTCCTCCTGGAGGGTGCGGTCCGGCACGGCGGCGGAGATCCGGTAGGCGTCCTGGATGCCGCGTCGCCGGTCGCGGGCGCGCGACGACGCCTCCTCGAGGGGGAGCATCGCGTCCCCGGCGCTGACGTAGACCACGGTGGTGGGGAGCCCGGCGTGGGTGCCCGCGTCCAGATCGGGGTTCAGGAAGAGGAGGTCGTCGTCGGGATGGGCGACGACGGCCAGGACGGAGGCGTGCACCGGCCTCTCCTCCCGCTCGACGGATCGGCGAGACGTCGCCGGGCGGTTGCAGCATCCTCCCTGGGCAGTGCGGCCGGTGGAAGCGCGCCGTCGGGGGGACGTCGCCGCCACCACCCCGGCTCAGTGGAACTCCTGGGAGCGGGCCAGCTCCCGGCCGATGCCGCGCGCCGCCATCTCCAGCACCGGGACCAGCCGGGCGAGGTCGCGTCGGTGGGGCGGCACGACGATGCCCAGCGCGGCGACGGCCAGCGGCCCGCCCGCCCGCTCCACCTGGACCGGGACCGCGAGGGACGCGGCTCCGAGGGACATCTCCTGGCAGGTGCGCGCGTAGCGCCGCCGCCGGATCTCGGTCAGCTCGCGGGCGAGCAGGGCGGGGTCGGTGACGGTGTGCCGGGTGACCGGGCGCAGACCGCGCAGCACCTGGTCGACGACGTCGTCGGGGGCCGCGGCCAGCAGCACCTTCCCCACGCCGGTGGCGTGGAGGGGGAGCCGGCTGCCGACCTGGCTGACCACCGGGACCGACTCCCGGCCCGAGACCCGGTCGACGTAGAGCGCGGAGAGCCCCTCGCGGACGGCCAGGTGCACGGTGTCCCGGATGGTCGTGTGCAGGTCGAGGAGGAACGGCGCGGCGACCTGGCGCAGCTCGAGCTGCACTGGGGCCAGCAGCCCGAGGTCCCACAGCTTCCGCCCGATCTCGTAGCGGCCGTCGGGGCGCCGGATGAGCGCCCCCCAGCCGGTCAGCTCACCGAGGAGCCGGTGCGCGGTGGTCAGCGGCGTGCCCGACCGCTCGGCGATCTCGGAGAGGGACAGCCGCGGGGTGCCGCTGTCGAATGCGTCGAGGATGCCCAGCGCCCGGGACGTGACCGACCGTCCCGGGCTGGCGCTGCGACCGGCCATGCTCACCTCTCCCGTCCAGTGGAAGCCTGGGGTTGGGAGCGTAGCCGGGCGGTCGTACGGTCCCGGCCATGACCGGGACCACCTCCACCGGCGGCCTGCACCTGCCGCGGTACCACCGGGAGGACGCCGCGCTGCGCACCCCCGTAGGCTTCCCCGACTACCGCAGCACCGCCCTGCGCGCGCCCCTGCGGACCCCGGTGGACCTGCCGCACCGGCTCACCGAGATCACCGGGCCCGTGCTGGGCGAGGACCGCGTCCTGCCGCACGACGCCGACCTGACGCTGCGCAACGGCGGAGAGGCCGTCGGGCAGCGGATCCTCGTGCACGGACGGGTGCTCGACAGCGACGGCCGCCCGGTGCCCGGTGCGCTGGTGGAGGTCTGGCAGGCCAATGCCGCCGGCCGCTACCGGCACGTCGTCGACAACTGGCCGGCGCCACTGGACCCGCACTTCGACGGCCTGGGCCGGGTGGTCACCGACAGCCTGGGCCGGTACGAGTTCCTGACGGTCAAGCCCGGCGCCTACCCGTGGGGGAACCACCACAACGCCTGGCGGCCGGCGCACATCCACTTCAGCCTGTTCGGCCGCGCCTTCACCCAGCGGCTGGTGACCCAGATGTACTTCCCGGACGACCCGCTGTTCGGCCAGGACCCGATCTACAACGCGATCCCGGCCGCCGCGCGCCACCGCGCGATCAGCCGCTTCTCGCTGGAGCGGACCCAGGACAACTGGGCGCTGGCGTTCGAGTGGGACATCGTGCTCCGCGGGGCGGACCAGACGCCGTTCGAGACCGACGACGACGGAGATGTGGCGTGACCGTGAACCCGCTGGAGGTCCCGCCGGACCCGCCCACCCCCTTCCAGCCGCGCTCGGGGCGGCGCGGGAGCGGCTTCCTCACCGGGCCGTTCCGGCTGGGCACCACCCCGAGCGCCACCGTCGGCCCCTACCTCTCCATCGGCCTCACCTGGCCCGACGGTGAGTGGGCCGCCGAGGAGGGCACCGCGGGAGCCTTCTGGATCCGCGGCCGGATCCTCGACGGCGCCGGGGACGTGGTCCCGGACGCGATGGTGGAGACCTGGCAGGCCGATCCGGACGGCGGCTTCCCCTCGCCCGAGGACCCGCGCGGGGCGTCGTCCTACCCCGGTTTCCGTGGCTACGCCCGGGCCCAGACGCTGACCGGCGGGTTCGCCGTCCACACCCTCAAGCCCGGCCGGGTGCCCGACGGCGAGGGTGGCCTGCAGGCCCCGCACATCGACGTCTCGGTCTTCGCCCGCGGCATCCTGGACCGCGTCGTCACCCGCATCTACTTCGCCGACGAGGCGGAGGCCAACGCCGAGGACGCGGTGCTGCGGGCGCTGCCCGACGGCGCCGCCCGGCAGACGCTGCTCGCCACCCCGTCCGGGGACGGCTACCGCTTCGACATCCACCTGCAGGGCGAGCGCGAGACCGTGTTCTTCGCCGTATGAACGTCCCCGCGCGCGGCCGAGGCGGTAGGAACGGGACGTGACCGGTCTCTTCAGCGCGACCTTCGCCCGCGGCGGCGCGGCGACCGCCGTCTCCGATGCCGCCTGGATCGACGCGCTGCTCGACGTCGAGGCCGCCCTGGCGCGCGCCGCCGCGGCGACCGGGCTGGTGCCCGCGACCGCCGCCGACGCCGTCACCCGGGTCTGTGCCGAACCGGCTGCGCTCGACCTGGCCACCGTGGTGGCGCAGTCCGCGGACGCGGGGAACCCGGTGCCGCCGCTGGTGCGCGTGCTGCGCGCGGCGGTGGGGGAGCGCGACGCCGTCGCGGTCCACGTCGGCGCCACCAGCCAGGACGTCGTCGACACCGCGCTGGTCCTGCTGGCCCGCCGGGCGATCGCCGCGATCGACCGCGACCTGGTGCTCGCCGCCGAGGCCGCCGCCCGGTTGGCCCGCGCCCACCGCGACGACGTCGTCATGGGCCGCACCCTGATGCAGCAGGCGCTGCCCACGACGTTCGGGCTCAAGGCCGCCGGGTGGCTCGGGGGGCTGGACGGCGCCCGGCTGCGGCTGGCCGAGGTGGTGGCCTCGCTGCCGGTGCAGTACGGCGGCGCCGTCGGCACGCTGGCCGCCAGCGACGGCTCCGGCACCGCGCTCCGCGCCGCCCTGGCCGCCGAGCTCGGGCTGGTCGCCACCGCCGCGCCGTGGCACACGGTGCGGCTGCCGATCGCCGACCTGGCCGGCGCGCTCGGGGCCACCGGCGGGGTGCTGGCGACCGTCGCCGTCGACGTCGTGCTGCTGGCCCAGACGGAGGTCGCCGAGGTCGCAGAGACGGGGGCCGGCCGGGGCGGCTCGTCGGCCATGCCCCACAAGCGCAACCCCGTCGCCGCCATCTCCGCCCGCGCCTGCGCCCGGCGCGCACCCGGGCTCGTGACCACCCTGCTGGGCGCCATGGAGCAGGAGCACGAGCGCGCCGCCGGCGCCTGGCACAGCGAGTGGCCGGCCCTCACCGACCTGCTGTCGACCGTCGGCTCGGCCGCGGCCTGGCTGGTCGAGAGCCTCGGCGGCCTGCGCCCGGACCCCGCCCGCATGGCGGCCACGGTGGCCGCGGCCCGCGACCCGGAGCTCGCGGGCGCGCTCGCCGACGCGCTGACCCCGTCGCTCGGCCGGGACGCGGCGCACGACGTGGCCGCGGCCGCCGTCCGGGAGGCCGCGGCCACCGGACGACCGCTGGCCGACGTGGTCGCCGGCCGCGACGACGTCGACCTCGCCGCCCTGCTCGGCGCCCGCCCCGACGTCGGCGAGGCGGGCGCGCAGGTCGACGCCGTGCTGGCCGAGCACGCCCACCTCACCGGAGGAACCCGATGAACCCCGTCCCCGTCTCCCACTCCGTCGCCGGCCCCGCGGATGCACCCCTGGTGGTCCTCTCCAACTCCCTCGGCGCCACCCGGGCGATGTGGGACCCGCAGGTGCCGCCGCTGGCCGAGCGGTTCCGCGTGGTGACCTACGACGGCCGCGGGCACGGGGAGTCGCCCGCGCCCGCCGGCCCGTACACCCTCGATGACCTGGTCGACGACGTCCTGGCGCTCATGGACCTGCTCGGGG
Source organism: Blastococcus sp. SYSU DS0669 (assembly GCF_054050895.1). NCBI lineage: Bacteria > Bacillati > Actinomycetota > Actinomycetes > Geodermatophilales > Geodermatophilaceae > Blastococcus > Blastococcus sp. SYSU DS0669. The sequence continues at coordinate 37,936 of NZ_JBJHAE010000025.1, forward strand.
CGGAGCGGGCGCACGTCGCCGGTGTGTCGCTGGGTGGGATGGTCGGGATGCGGCTGGCGGCGCGCGAGCCGGACCGGGTCGGGAGCCTGGCGGTGATGTTCAGCTCGGCGAAGACCGACCCGCAGGGCTTCCTCGACCGGGCGGCGCAGGCCCGCGCCGAGGGGACGGCCACCTTCGCCCCGACCGTCGTCTCCCGCTGGCTCACCCCGGGCTTCGCCGCGGAAAACCCCGACCTGGTCGCCCGGCTCGAGGCGATGGTCGCCGGCGCCGACGACGAGGGCTACGCCGCCTGCTGCGAGGTGGTGGCGGGCATCGACCTCCGCGACGACCTGCCCCGGATCACCGCGCCCACGCTCGTGGTCTCCGGCGCGCAGGACCCGGCCCTCCCGCCCAGGCACCAGGAGCTGATCGCCGAGGGGATCACCGGAGCGGAGCTGCTGGTGCTCGACCCGGCCGCCCACCTGGGCAACCTGGAGCGCGCGCTGGAGGTCACCGGCGCGCTGCTCGGCCACTTCGACGCGGCAGGACTCTCGAGCCCCGGCGGAGGTACCCGGTGAGCGAGCTGCCCGACACCGACGACGCCCGTCGCGAGGCCGGCATGCGCACCCGCCGCGAGGTGCTCGGCGACGCCCACGTCGACCGCGCCGTCGCCGGCACGACGCCGTTCACCGCCGGGTTCCAGGACTTCATCACCCGGGTCGCCTGGGGCGACGTGTGGCAGCGGCCCGAGCTCTCCCGGCGCGACCGCAGCCTCATGACGCTGTCGATCACCATCGCGCTGCGCCACTGGGAGGAGTTCGCCCTGCACGTGCGCGCCGCGGTGAACAACGGGCTGACCGACGAGGAGATCGGCGCGGTCATCCAGCACGCCGCCGTCTACGCCGGCGTGCCCGCCGCCAACCACGCGTTCAAGGTCGCCGGTCCGATCCTCGCGGAGCTGCGGGGCGACCCCGCCTGATCGGCGTGCCGCGGGGACCGGACGGTCAGCCGCCGTACATCCGGAAGACCGGCTCGGCGATGCAGACCGGCTTGGCCCCGCCCTCGGCCTCGATGACCGCCGCCACCGTGACCTGGAGCCCGCCGGTGACCTCCTCGACGTCCTTCAGCGTCGCGGTCAGCCGGATCCTCGAGCCGACCGGCACGGGAGACGGGAACCGGACCTTGTTGAGCCCGTAGTTCACGCCCATCGTCGCGTCGGTGACGGTGAGCACCTCCGACCACATCGGGATGAGCAGCGACAGGGTCAGGTAGCCGTGGCCGATCGGGCCACCGAAAAGGCTCTCGGCCGTGGCGCGCTCGACGTCGACGTGGATCCACTGGTGGTCGCCGGTGGCGTCGGCGAAGGTGTTGACACGCTCCTGGGTCACCTCGATCCAGGAGCTCTGCCCGAGTTCCTGGCCCCTCAGCGACGGCAGTTCGGCCAGCGTGGTGGTCGTGCTCATGCGGTGATCTCCTCGGTGTGGACGTATCGGGCCCGCAGCTCCGGCTTGCGCACCTTGCCGGTGGCGGTCTTGGGGAGCTCGTCGGCGAACTCGACCAGCCGGGGCACCTTGAAGCCGGCCAGGCGCTCGCGCAGGGCGGTGCGGACGACGTCCCCGTCGTGCTCGACGCCAGGGGCGACCACCAGGACGGCGAGGCAGGCCTCGCCCCACTTGTCGTCCGGGACGCCGATGACGGCGGCCTCGAGCACGCCGGGCAGTTCGAGCAGAGCGGACTCGACCTCGGCCGGGTAGATGTTCTCGCCGCCGGAGATGATCATGTCCTTGTAGCGGTCGCGGATGTACAGGAAGCCCTCGGCATCGACCGAGCCGGCGTCGCCGGTCCGGTACCAGCCGTCGACGAGCACCTCGGCCGTCCTCTCCGGGTCCTGCCAGTAGCCGGCCATCACGTTGGGCCCCTGGACGACGACCTCGCCCACCTCGTCCACTCCGGCCTCCGTGCCGTCGGCCCGCAGCACCCGCACGTCGGTGAAGAAGACCCGCTTGCCGGCCGAGCCGACCTTGCGGACGGCATCCGCCGAGTCCAGGACGGTGCATCCCGGGGCGGCCTCGGTCATGCCGTAGGCCTGCTGCATCGTCACGCCGCGGTCCAGCCAGGTCCGCAGGGTGGGCAGGGGGAGGGGCGCACCGGCGGCGCCGATGGTGCGCAGGGCGGAGAGATCGCGGGTGGCGAACTCCGGGAGCCGGGCCATCGCGTCGAGCATCGTGGGGACGGCGAAGAACGAGTTGATCCGCTGCTCCTCGATGATCCGCAGCGTCTCGGCCGGGTCGAAGCCGCGCACGACCACCGCGCACCCGCCTCTGAGCAGCGTCGGGTTGACGGTGCCGTTGAGCCCGCCGATGTGGAACAGCGGGGCGAGGGCCAGCGTGCGCTCGTGCTGCCCGAAGTCGAGACCGAGCAGCTGGTTGACGCCGTTCCAGGTCATGTTGCCGTGGGTGAGCACCGCGCCCTTGGGGCGGCCGGTCGTCCCGGAGGTGTACATGATCAGGCAGGGGTCGTCGAGCGTCACCGGCAGGTCCCGGGCGTCCGCGTCGGCCTCGGCGAGCAGCTCCTCGTACGGCAGGGAACCGGCCCCGCCGGCGGCCGGGGGCTCGGCCGCCAGCCAGTGCCGGACGCCGGGCAGCCGGTCGCGCAGCGCGTCGGCGAGGGCGCCGTGGTCCCGGCCGTGCACGACGACGCTCGCGCCGGAGTGGCCCAGAACGTACTCCGCCTCCGGAGCGGCGAGCCGGGCGTTGACCGGCACCCAGACGGCGCCCAGCTGACCGCAGGCGTAGAGCGTCTCGAGCGCGGAGGGGTGGTTTCCGCCGGTCCACGCGACCCGGTCGCCCGATCCGACGCCGAGCCCCGCCAGCGCACCGGCGGTGCGGCGCACGCGGTCGGCGAACCCTGCGTGCGAGGTCGTCGTCCCCTCGAACCAGAGGGCGTCGCGGTCGGGGGAGATGCGCAGCCGGCGCTCCGGCCAGGAGCCGAGCCCGGCGTTACGCACGGTCCAGCCCGAGAGCGCGGACGGCGTTGTCCTTCATGATCAGCGGCTTCACCTCGTCGCGGATCTCGAGCATCTCGAAGTCCCTCATCCAGCGCTCGGGCCGCAGCAGCGGGTAGTCCGATCCGAAGAGCACCTTCGTCTTGAGCAGCGTGTTGGCGGCCCGGACCAGCTGGGGCGGGAAGTACTTCGGGGACCAGCCGGACAGGTCGATGTAGACGTTCGCCTTGTGCTGGGCGACGGCGATCGCGGAGTCCTGCCAGGGCACCGAGGGATGGGCCATGATGATCGTCAGGCCGGGGAAGTCGGCGGCGACGTCGTCGAGCAGCATCGGGTCGGAGTAGCGCAGCTTGATCCCGCGGCCGCCCGGCAGCCCGGAACCGATGCCGGTCTGGCCCGTGTGGAACAGCGCCGGGACGCCCAGACCCTGCAGCTCCTCGTAGAGCGGGTAGACGGCCCGGTCGTTCGGGAGGAAGTCCATCAGGCTGGGGTGGAACTTGAACCCGCGGACGCCGTGCTGCTCGACCAGCCGCCGGGCCGCCCGGATGCCGGCGACGCCGCGGTGCGGGTCGATCGAGCCGAACGGGATGAGCACGTCGGGGTGCTCGGCTGCGGCCTCGGCGATCTCCTCGTTGGACAGGGCCGTGTGCCCGGTGGCCGCCTCGGCGTCGACGGTGAAGATGACCGCGGCCATCCTCCTGCCCCGGTAGTCGGCCGCGATGTCGGCCACGGTGGGGTCGTAGGGGTCGCCCTTGAAGTACGTCGCCGCGGCGGCGTTGAGCTCGTCGTCCAGGGCCAGGTGGCCGTGGGAGTCGGCGTGCACGTGGACGTGCACGTCGATCGCCACCAGGGCGTCGAGGTCCAGGTGCGACGTCACCCTGCTCATCGGCTCGGCTCCGGGTCGCTCCGCTCCTCGGTCGCTGGCGCTCCCTGCGATGCTCACTCCGCCGTCGCCTTCGTCGGGGGCTCCGGGAACTCCTGGCCGACCCTCTGCTGGGACCCTGCGAACGCCCCGGGCCACACGCCGGCGACGGCGTCGGCCGACCAGCCGGTGCCGTCGGCGAACTCCACCACGACCTCGCGCGGGTGGCTCCACAGCGCCAGCCGGTCGCCGCCGATGCCGACCACCTGGCCGGTGATGCCGGCCGCCGCGTCGGAGGCGAGGAAGGCGACCACCCCCGCGGCGTCCTCCGGCGGCCCGAGGCTGAGCTCGCGGCGGCCGTACTCGGCCAGGGGCCCGCCGGTCCGCATCGCGTCGATGTAGGGCTCGAGGAAGGGCGCTGTCTCGGTCATCGCCGTGATGGCCACCGGGACGATCGCGTTGACGGTGATCTCCGCGCGGGCCAGTTCCATGGCCCAGGTCCGCACCATGCCGACGATCCCGGCCTTGGCCGCGGCGTAGTTGGTCTGCCCGAAGTTGCCGACCTGGCCGGTGGGGGAGCCGACGCAGACGATCCGGCCGCCCTCACCCTGCTCGCGCATCCGGATGGCCGCGGCCCGGGTGCAGGTGAAGGTCCCGCGGAGGTGGGTGCCGATGACCGCGTCGAAGTCCTCGTCGCTCATCTTCCAGAGCGTGCTGTCCCGCAGGATGCCGGCGTTGTTGACCAGGACGTCGAGCCGGCCGAACGCCGACACCGCCCGGTCGACCAGCGCCTGCGCGGCCTCGCTGGTGCCCACGGGCACCACCTCGGCCACGGCCGTGCCCCCGTCGTCGGTGATGGTCCTGACCGCGGCCTCGGCGACGGCGGCGTCGACGTCGTTGACCACGACCGCGGCACCGGCGCGGGCGAGCTCGGTGGCGTAGGCCAGCCCGAGACCCCGTCCGCTTCCGGTGACGATGGCTACCTTGCCGGACAGGTCCACGGGACTCCCTTGATCGGGGGACGGTCAGCTGGTGCGCGACGCTAGGCGGATATCATGGAGGATGTCAACGATGGAGGAGACATGGACGCCCACACCACCACAGGCGCGCTGACCGACGACGTCGGCTTCCTGCTGTCCCGCGCCAGCGGCCTGTTCGTGCGGGCCAGCAACACGGCACTGGCGTCCTACGGTCTCCGGGTCCGCTCGTACTCGGTCCTGCTGCTCGCCTGCGCCTCCGACGACGGGATGTCGCAGCGCGACCTGGCCGGCGTCCTGGGCCTCGATCCCAGCCAGGTGGTCCTGCTCGTGGACGAGCTGGCGGAGTCCGGCCTGGTCGAGCGACGGCCGTCGGGCACCGACCGGCGGACCAAGCTGGTGGTCGGCACCGCCGCCGGTCGCGAGCTGCGCGCAGCCGCCGTCGTGGACGTCGATGCCGCGGTGGCCCTCCAGCTGGCCGATCTGACGGCCACCGAGCAGTACCTGCTGCGGGATCTCCTCGGTCGCCTGGTGCGCACCGGCAGCGGTGGCGCCGTCGGCTGACCCGCCGCCGGCCGGGCGGCCGGCTGCCGCCCGGCGGAAGGGACTGGCCAGGCGTCGCTGTGACGTGCATCATGCCGTCTGTCAATCGTTGACGACCTCACCGAATCCCGGGAGCCGCCATCATGCGCCGCTGGATCCCCACCCTCCTCGCCTCGACGCTCGTGCTCGCCGCCTGCGGCGGGGACGACTCGGACGCCTCGCCGTCGGCCGGTGCCGCCGCCGACGGTGGTGGACCCCGACAGGTCACCGTCGGGATGCTGCCGATCCTCCCCACCGCCGCGCTCTACGCCGGCATCGAGGAGGGCTTCTTCGCCGACCGCGGGATCGAGGTCACCGTCGAGACCGGTCAGGGCGGTGCGGCCCTGCTGCCTGCGGTCATGGGCGGTCAGATCGACTTCGCGACGAGCAACCCGGTCTCGCTGCTCCAGGCGCGGGGGCAGGGTCTGGACGTCCGCGTGATCGCCCACTGGACCTCCGCCCTGTCCGAGGGGGACGCCGACGTCAACGGTGTGGTGGCCGCCGCCGGGTCGGGCATCGAGTCCGCCGCCGACCTCGAGGGGAGGACCGTCGCGGTGAACACGCTCAGCGGGATGGGCGGGCTGACCATCCGCGAGGCGGTGCGCCAGGACGGCGGTGATCCCGACGCGGTGGAGTTCGTCGAGCTGCCCTTCCCCGACATGCCCGCCGCCCTGGAGGGCGGCAACGTCGACGCGGTGTGGGTGCCCGAACCGTTCCTGAGCAGCCTGCAGGCCGGCGGCAACGTCGTCGCCACCTACTCGAGCGCGGAGTCGGTGCAGGGCCACCCGACCCAGCTGTTCTTCACCTCCGGCGAGCTCGTCGAGTCCGACCCCCAGCTCGTCGAGGACTTCACCGCCGCGATCGAGGACACGCTCGAGTTCGCCGAGGAGAACCCCGACGCCGTCAAGGACCAGATCTCCGAGGTGCTGCCGCAGCTGCCGCCGGAGGTCGCCGAGCAGGTGCGCCTGGAGGAGTTCGGCACCGACCTGCGGCGGGATCAGCTCGAGCAGCTCGGGGAGCTGATGGTCGAGGACGGCCTCCTCGAGGACGACGCCGACCTGGACGGGTTGCTCCCGGAGGGGTGATGCGGGCGTCGCGGGCCCGTCGGCAACTCCGGCGGGACGAGCCTTCCACGTGGCGGAAGAGTGCTGTCGGGCGACGGGTGACGGCGGTCACGCTCGGACCACGCCGGATCGAGGAGGAGCAGGACGCATGACGTCGATCGTTCGGAACCAGTGGTACGTGGCCGCCTACGGGCGCGAGGTCGGGAGAGAGCTGTTCAGCCGGACGATCTGCGGCGAGTCGATCCTGTTCTGGCGGACCGAGGCCGGCGAGGTCACCGCGATGAGCGACCGCTGCGTGCACCGCCGGTTCCCGCTCTCGCAGCAGCCCAGCCACCTGGTGGGCGACACGGTGGTGTGCGGCTACCACGGCTTCACCTACGGGGCGGACGGCGTCTGCGTCGCCGTCCCCGGCCAAACCCGGGTGCCGCGCACCGCGCGGCTGAAGAGCTACCCCGTGGTCGAGCAGGACAGCTTCGTCTGGGTCTTCATCGGCGACCCGGACCGGGCGGAGACCACCCGGATCCCGCGCGCGCCGTGGCTGGACATGGAGGGCTGGACGACGGTGTCCGGGATGGAGCCGCTCGCCGCCCGGGCCAGCCTACTGGTGGACAACCTCATGGACCTCTCCCACGAGACCTACCTGCACGGCGGATACATCGGCACCCCCGAGGTGGCCGAGACGCCGATCACCACCGAGGTCGACGACGAGGCCGGCATCGTCTACGTCAGCCGGCACATGGCCGACGCCGCCTGCCCGCCGTTCTACGCGAAGAGCACCGGCATCGAGGGGCGGATCACCCGCTGGCAGGACATCGAGTTCACCCCGCCCTGCCTGTACAAGCTGCACAGCCGGATCGCGCCGGTCGGCGTCCTGCCGAACGACGACGGGACCGATCCTGACGCCTTCCACGTCGAGGTGGTCTATGCGATCACGCCGGAGACGGAGCACTCGACGCACGACTTCTGGGCCGTCGCCCGCGACTTCGCCCTCGACGACCAGGGTGTGTCTGACTTCCTCGCCGAGAACAACCGGACCGTCGTCCTGCAGGACGTCGTCGCCCTCGACGTGCTCGAGCAGGTGCTGACCGGCGAGGCCGACGGCTACCAGGAGCTCTCGATCAACATCGACACCGGCGGGCTGGCCGCCCGGCGCCTCATCGCCCGGCTGGCCGCGGAGGCCGACGGCCCCGCCGCCGCCCCGGCCGCCCCGGCCCCCGCCGCGGCCGGCCGGTGACCCCCGGCATGTCCCTCCCGCCGCCTCGGCACGTCCTCGAGGGCGAGCGGGTGCTGCGGGTGAACTGGCTGCCAGGCTCCGACCGCCTGCGCGGGCGGTGCCACTGCGGCGCGGAGAGCGAGGCCGAGGACCCGGTGCGGATGTGGGAGTGGCTGCTCGCCCATCCCGACCACCCCGCCGGGGGGCCGGACATCCCGGAACCGCCCGTCGACCTGCCGCCCCCGCCCGCGCACGTGGTCACCGACCCGGCGGTCCTGCGGGCCCGGGAGCGGACCCGCATCCCCGTCCTGGCCTAGCGAGAAGGAGCTGCTCCCGGTGCACAGCACCCACGACGAGGTCGAGCTGCGGCTGCGCGTCGACCGGCGGACGACGGGCGCGGAAGGCGTCGTGGTCCTCGACCTCCGCGCCGCCGACGGGCGCGACCTGCCGGCCTGGTCGGCCGGCGCGCACGTCGACCTCTGCCTGCCGGGCGGGCTGACCCGCCAGTACTCGCTCTGCGGTGACGCGGCGGACCGGTCGGTCTGGCGGATCGCCGTGCTGCGCGAGCCGGAGAGCCGGGGCGGGTCCGCCCACGTGCACGACGCCCTCGTCGAGGGGGCCGAGGTCGAGGTGCGCGGTCCCCGCAACCACTTCCCGCTGGTACCGGCCCCGCGGTACGTCTTCGTCGCCGGCGGCATCGGCATCACGCCGATCCTGCCCATGGTCGACGCCGCCGAGGCGGCCGGCGCCGAGTGGGAGCTCCACTACGGCGGCCGCAGCCGGCGGTCGATGGCCTTCCTGCAGGCGCTCGAGGAGGCGACCGGCTCCCGGGTCACCCTGCACCCGCAGGACGAGGTCGGCCTGATCGACCTCGACGCGCTGCTCGCCGTGCCGCGGCCCGGGACCATGGTCTACTGCTGCGGGCCCGAGCCGCTGCTGGCCGCGGTCGAGCAGCGCTGCCGGCAGTGGCCCGAAGGGTCGCTGCACCTGGAGCGGTTCGCCCCCAAGGACGTCGGCGAACCAGTGCTCACCGACGCCTTCGAGGTGGAGCTGGCCGTCAGCGGGCTGGCGCTCACCGTGCCCCCGGGGAAGTCTGTCCTCGAGGTGGTCGAGGAGGCCGGGGTCAGCGTGCTCTCCTCGTGTCAGGAGGGAACGTGCGGAACCTGCGAGACGACGGTCCTCTCCGGCGCGGTGGATCACCGGGACTCACTGCTGACGCCGGCGGAGCAGGCGGCCAACGACACGATGTTCATCTGCGTGTCCCGGGCGGCCTGCCCGAAGCTGGTGCTGGAGCTCTGACCGGCTCGCGGACCGCCGGAGGGAAGCTGCTCGCCGTCCTCGGCGCGTTCTCCCGGGACCGGCCGGCGCTGACGCTGTCGGACATCTCCCGGGCCGTCGGTGTGCCGTTGTCCACCGCCCACCGGCTGGTGGGTGAGCTGTGCGCGTGGGGTGCGCTCGAGCGGGCGGACGACGGCCGGTACCGGGTGGGCCTGCGCGTCTGGGAGCTGGGCGCGCTCGCGCCACGCGGCCTGGGCCTGCGGGAGGCCGCGCTGCCGTTCATGGAAGACCTGTACGAGGTGACCCACGAGAACGTGCAGCTGGCCGTCCGGGACGACGTGGAGGTCGTGTTCGTCGAGCGGTTCGCCGCACGCGACGCCGTCGCCGTCCTCACTCAGGTGGGCGGCCGTTTCCCGCTGCCGCCGACCGGGGTCGGGCTCGTGCTGCTCGCCCACGCCCCCGCCGACGTGCAGGAGCGGGTGCTGGCCGGCCCGCTGCACCGGTACACCTCGCACACCGTCACCAACCCCCGCCAGCTGCGCCGGGTCCTCGCCGAGGTGCGCCGCGCCGGCGTGGCGGTGAGCGACCGGCAGGTGACCACCGACGCGGTGTCCGTGGCCGCCCCGATCGAGGTGCGCGGGACCGTCGTGGCGGCGCTGTCGATCGTGGTCCGCGGCAACTCGCCGGCCGCCGTCCGCACCCTGACCCCGGGGGTGCGCGCGGCCGCCCGCGGCATCTCGCGCACCCTGGACCGCGCTGCGGACCCGACCGGGCCCGGCGGGCGACCGGTGCCCTGACCCGGGGGCGCCGGCCGGCGCCCCCGGGTCAGACGGTGGCCGGCAGCGGCATCTCGCGGACGTCGTCGGCGACGGTGAGCGGGGCCCCGGTGGCGGCGACCACCTCGTCGACGGTGACGCCGGGCGCGGTCTCGCGCAGGACCAGCCCCTCGGCGGTGACCTCGATGACGGCGAGGTCGGTGACGATCCGGTCGACGCAGGCCTTGCCGGTCAGCGGCAGGGTGCACTCCTGCACGATCTTGGGCGACCCGTCGCGGGCGACGTGCTCCATCATGATGATCACGCGCCGGGCGCCGTGGACGAGGTCCATCGCCCCGCCCATGCCGTTGACCATCTTGCCGGGGATGAGCCAGTTGGCGAGGTCGCCGCGGGCGTTGACCTGCATGGCGCCCAGCACGGCGACGTCCAGGTGCTGGCCGCGGATCATGCCGAAGGAGAGCGCCGAGTCGAAGAAGCTCGCCCCGGGGAGGAGGGTGACGGTCTCCTTGCCGGCGTTGATCAGGTCGGGGTCCTCCTCGCCCTCGAAGGGGTAGGGCCCCACGCCGAGGACGCCGTTCTCCGAGTGGAGGACGACGTGCACGCCCTCGGGCACGTAGTTCGGCACGAGGGTGGGCATGCCGATGCCCAGGTTGACGTACTGGCCGTCCTCGAGCTCGAGGGCCACGCGGGCGGCGAGCTGCTCACGGGTCAGGGCCATCAGCGTGCTCCCTCGGTGGTGGCCTCGTCACCGGCGGCGGCCGGGGCGGCGGTGTCGGGCCCCGCCGGGCGGGGACGGGTGGTGCGCCGCTCGATCGGCTTGCGGTCGGCGCCGACGACCACGACCCGGTCGACGAAGACGCCGGGCAGGTGGACGTGCTCGGGGGTGATCTCGCCGGGCTCGACGAGCTCCTCGACCTCGGCGACGGTGATCCGGCCCGCCATCCCGGCCAGCGGGTTGAAGTTCGCCGCCGACTCGTGGAACACGAGGTTGCCGTGCCGGTCGCCCACGGCGGCGTGGACGAGCGCGAAGTCGGCGGTGAGCGCGGTCTCCAGCACGTACTGGCGGCCGTCGAACTCCCGCACCTCCTTGGGCCGGCTGACCTCCACCACGGTGCCCTCGGCGTCGTAGCGGATCGGGATGCCGCCCTCGGCGACGAGCGTGCCGACGCCGGTGGGGGTGTAGAAGGCGGGGATGCCGCTGCCGCCGGCGCGCAGCCGCTCCGCGAGGGTGCCCTGCGGGGTCAGCTCCACCTCGAGCTCACCGGAGAGGTACAGCCGGGCCAGCTCCTTGTTGCCGCCGACGAACGAGCTGATCGTCTTGCGGATCCGGCCCGCGTAGAGCAGGACACCGAGGGCCTGGTCGTCGACGCCGCAGTTGTTGGAGATCGTGGTCAACCGGTCAGCACCCTGGGCCAGCAGCGCGTCGATCAACGCGTACGGCACACCGCACAGCCCGAAGCCACCCACGGCCAACGTGGCGCCGGCGGTGATGTCGGCGACCGCCTCCTCGGCGGAGCGGACGACCTTGTCCACGTCAGCCCTCCCGCTCTGCGGGGACGGTTCCCCGTCCGTGGTCCGAACGCGCCCGATCCACCACGTTGCTCCCATCGTCGCCGGCTGCGGCCCCCAGTATCGCGGGCCGCCACCGCCCGGCGGGGCCGCCGTCCCCACTGGGCGGAAATCCGCCGCTGCGAGGGGTCAGGGGAGCAGGGCGGTGAGCCGGACGCGGACCCCGCCGTCGCCCGGGTGGTGGGCCCCGCCGGAGATGTCGACGTGGTCGCACAGCTGGCGGGCCAGCCACAGGCCCATGCCGCCGCGGGAGAGGTCGTTCCCGTGCGCCGGCCCGTACCCGGCGAACGGGTCGTCCCAGCCCGGACCGCCGTCGGCGATGGTGCACACGAGCCGGTCGGGCGCGGTCCACAGCTGCAGGCTGACCGGGGGCAGCCCGTGCCGGACGGCGTTGGACGTCATCTCGTCGACGGCGAGCAGGAAGTCCTCGACGAGGTCGGCGGGTGCCCCCAGGCCGGCGAGCTCCGCGCCGACGGCGTGCCGCAGGCCGATGAAGTCGGCGACGTCGGCGGCGGCGAACCGCGGCGGGGTGCTCTCCAGCGGCTCCTCCGGCACGGGCAGCCCGCGCAGGTAGGCGGCCGGGTCGGTGTACCCCGTGCTGCTCGTACGGCCCTGGGCGCCCACCACGTGGGGGTGCGTGCAGGCCGCGGAGGCCACCACCGGCGCGGGCAGCCGCCGGGTGTCGAACGCGCAGACGCCCCAGAGGTCCCAGCCGCGCAGCGCCTCGTTGATGACCGCGTCGTAGCGCTGCCACTCCAGCCACTCGCGCGGGGTCCTGCCGTGGTCCACCTCGCCGATGACCCGGACCCGCGACGCCCCAGCCGCCCGGTGCTGCTCGGCCAGCCGGCGGAAGCTGGTGATCGCCGCCGGTGTGCGCGGCCCGTAGGTCACGGTGCGGTCGAGGACCACGAGCCGCTCGTCGTCGTCGATCGCCTCCCGCAGCGCGGTCGTGGCCGGGCCCGACGCGACGACCACGGCGGCTTCACCGGCGTCCAGCCCCGCCCGCAGGAAGGGGGCGGCCACGGCGACGAGGTCGTCGAGGGAGTCGTAGACCAGCGCGTCGTGGACGAAGCCCGCCGTCGGGGGGTGGCCCGCACCGCCCGCTGCCGTCCAGTTCACCTGTTCCCCTGAGTTCTCCGCGCCGGCCGTCCTGCTCGGGCTCCCACGGTAGGCCAGCGCGGCGGGGTGGTCAGCCCGCACCCCGGTCCGGAGGCGCATCCGGGGGTTCCGGGAGCGCGTGGTGCCTGCCCGGGGGACGGTGGTCGGGCCGCCTGCCGCCCGTTTCGAGCGGGCCCGTCCGGGCAGGTGAGGGCGCATCAGGAGGGAGACACCATGGCCATCGCGACGATCAACCCGGCGACCGGCGAGACGCTGAAGACCTATGAGCCGTTGGGGGAGGAGGCGTTGGAGGAGAAGCTGGCTCGTGCGGCCCGGGCGTTCGCGGGCTACCGGTTGACCTCGCCGGAGGAGCGGGCGG
>NZ_JBJHAE010000026.1:0-46538 GCF_054050895.1 Blastococcus sp. SYSU DS0669
TCACAGAGTTACGGCGGCCATGGCGAGAGGGAAACGCCCGGCAACATTCCGAACCCGGAAGCTAAGCCTCTCAGCGCCGATGGTACTGCCCTGGAGACGGGGTGGGAGAGTAGGACGCCGCCGGACATACTTCACCGAACGGGGGTCAGAGCGAGTGCTCTGACCCCCGTTCGCTTTTTCCATGTCCGCCGCCGGCCGTTCTGGTCGTGTGCGGCGTCTAGCCAAGAGGTACCTAGAACAGATGACTGCTCCGCGACGTGGCCCTGGTGGGTCCGACTCCGGCCGAGGGCGACCGGCGTCCCGCGGCTCACGCCCTCAGGGTGATCGCCGTGGGGGTGGAGGCGCCGCCCCTCGCGGGGATGCGCAGGACCGTCGCCCGCAGGGCGACCGTCCCCAGCGCTCCGATCGTCCGTACGGTGACCGTCCCCAGCGGCCGCAGGGTGATCGCCCGCGTGGTGACTGGCAGGACCGCCGCCCGCAGGGTGACCGTCCCCAGCGCGCGGAGGGTGACCGCCCCCGCAACGACTGGCAGGACCGCCGCCCGCAGGGCGGCCGTCCCCAGCGCTCCGATCGTCCGTACGGCGACCGTCCGCAGCGGCCGGAGCGCCCGTTCGGCGACCGTCCGCAGCGGCCGCAGGGCGATCGGCCCCGCGGTGACTGGCAGGACCGCCGCCCGCAGGGTGACCGTCCCCAGCGGCCGCAGGGTGATCCTCCGCGTGGTGACTGGCAGGACCGGCGCCCGCAGGGTGACCGTCCCCAGCGCTCGGACCGTCCGTACGGTGACCGTCCGCAGCGGCCGCAGGGTGATCGTCCCCGTGGGGATTGGCAGGAGCGGCGCCCGCAGCGTTCGGACCGCCCGTACGGTGACCGTCCGCAGCGGCCGCAGGGTGATCGTCCCCGTGGTGACTGGCAGGACCGGCGCCCGCAGGGTGACCGTCCGCAGCGTTCGGACCGCCCGTACGGCGACCGTTCCCAGCGGCCGCAGGGTGATCGTCCCCGCGGTGACTGGCAGGACCGCCGCCCGCAGGGTGACCGTCCGCAGCGGCCGCAGGGTGATCGGCCCCGCGGTGACTGGCAGGACCGCCGCCCGCAGGGTGACCGTCCCCAGCGGCCGCAGGGTGATCGTCCCCGCGGTGACTGGCAGGACCGCCGCCCCCAGGGCGACCGTCCGCAGCGTTCGGACCGCCCGTACGGCGACCGTCCGCAGCGGCCGCAGGGTGATCGTCCCCGCGGTGACTGGCAGGACCGCCGCCCGCAGGGCGACCGTCCCCAGCGTTCGGACCGGCCCTACGGCGACCGTCCCCAGCGGCATCAAGGTGACCGTCCGCAGCGTTCGGGCCGGCCCCAGGGTGACTGGCAGGACCGCCGTCCCCAGGGTGACCGGCCTCAGCCGACCCAGGGTGATCGACCCCGTGGGGATTGGCAGGACCGGCGCCCGCAGGGTGACCGTCCGCAGCGGACCCAGGGCAACTGGCGTGAGCGCCGTCCGGAGGGCAGCCGGTCGGCTGCGGGCACGCAGGACCGGCGACCACCGGTGCCTGCCGGTCCCGAGGTGCCCGAGTGGGCTGACCCGCGGGAGCTCGACCCCGCCATCCGCGCTGCGCTCCGAGGCCTCGACCCGCGGAACTCGGCCAAGGTGGCCGGCCACCTCGTCGTGGCGGGGACGCTGGTCGACGAGGACCCGGCGACCGCCCTCGCCCATGCCCGGGCTGCCCGTGATCGGGCTTCCCGCTTGGCGGTCGTCCGCGAAGCCGTCGGGGTCGCGGCCTACCACGCCGGCGACTACGCCGAGGCTGCCCGGGAGATCCGCGCCTACCGCCGCATGAGCGGTGACCAGGGCTACCGGGCCGTGCTCGCCGACTGCGAGCGCGCGCTCGGGCGCCCCGAGGTGGCAATCCGCCTGGTCAACGAGGCGCTCGGTGAGTCCGTCGACGAGAAGGAGACGGTGGAGCTGCGCCTGGTCGAGGCCGGCGCGCGCCAGGATCTCGGCGAGGGCGCGGCGGCCCGGCTCGTCCTCGAACGGGCGCTCGGCGGGCGCCCGGATATCTCCTCGCTGGAGGCAGGCGACCCCGGGCAGCTGCGGCTCGCGGCGGCCTACGCCGAACTGCTGCGCACGCAGGGCGACGAGGAGCGGGCCGACCAGTGGCTCGAGGCCGTCGCGGCGATCGATCCGGAGCTGGCCGGTGAGGACCTGGGCGTCAAGTTCAGCGAGATCGACGGGATCGACGCGCCTGGCGAGCAGCTCACCGACGAGGTCCCCGCGCGTGAGGTCCCCGTGGAGGACGTCCCCCCGGGCGAGGTGTCCGGGGACGAGGTGTCCGTCGACGAGGTGTCCGAGGACGAGCCCTCCGAGCACGTGCTGTCCGTCGACGAGGTGTCCGAGGACGAGCCCTCCGAGCACGTGCTGTCCGTCGACGAGATCTCCGAGGACGCGTTCCCCGTCGTCAAGTTCAGTGACGAGGAGCTCGCCGAGGACGACGTCCTGGGCAGCGCGCTGGTCAACGATGCCGGGGAGAGCACCCGGTCGATGACTTTCGCCGAGGAGGTCGAGGCCGAGGTCGCCGAGCTGCTGGGCGAGACCGGTGACGACGACGCGTCCGGTGCCGAGGGGAGCGACGCGGTGGGGGACGAGCCGCAGGGCTGACCGGCAGCAGCGTGCCGCTCGTCCACACCTGGGCTGTGCATCCACAGATCGGCCGAGCCGGGCGCCGTGGGCGCGTCCGCCGAGCAGGCTGCGGTCATGAGCGTGGCTGTGATCGATCGCAATGACGTGGTCCTGCGGGGGCGGCTGTCCGCCCCCGCAGAACTGCGCACCCTGCCGAGCGGTGACGCGCTGGTGAGCTTCCGACTGGTGGTGCGCAGACCGGGCCCGAGCGTGCGCGGCCGGACCGTGGACGTCCTCACCTGCATCACCTACGACCGGGGGCTGCAGCGTCGGGTCGCGGCCTGGCAACCGGGTGACGTCGTGGAGGTCGAGGGCGCGCTTCAGCGTCGCTTCTGGCGCACCGGCTCGGGCACCGCCTCGGTCTGCGAGGTCAACTGCCGGCGCGGACGCAAGATCCCGCGATCGGCGGTGCGGGCAGCCGAGGAGACGGCGTGACGCTGCGGCCCGCCGCTCAGCCCGCGAGTGGGCGCAGCACCAGGCCCGTGCGCGGCTTCGGTACGAAGAGCGTGGACTTGCGCGGCATGCGGGCGCCGGCGCGTGCGACCGCGGCGACGTCGGTGGGGGAGGGCGCGCGCAGCAGCACGGCCACCCCCGCCCGTTCCACCGCGGCGGACAGGGCCTCCTCCAGGCTGTGGGCGATCACGACGGCGCTCACCGTGTCCGGTCGCGCCCACAGCGCCTGCAGCAGCCCGTGGTGCGCCAGCACCACGTCCAGGTCGCGCCACGCCGGAGGCGCCTCGGCCGGGACGGCGGCACGGACCTCGGGTGCGGCAGCGGTGAGCCGCACCAGGCGGCTGCCGTCGCTGAGCAGCAAGCCCCGCTCGGCCGGATCGCCCAGCCACGCCCGCGCGGCCGCGATGACCGCCTCGGTGCCCGTTCCGTCGACCGGCACCTCCGCTGTGACGAAACCGTGGGCAGCTCCCTCGACCGCCTCGTCGAAGGCCAAGCCGGGGACCACGCGGTGGATCGGGTCGACCCGCAGACCACCGGGGCCCATCGGCGTGACCAACGCGAGGATCGCGTCGGATCCAGCGGCGCCACCGCGGGTGGCCGCATGAGCGCGTGCCGCCGCGAAACGGTGGTGCCCGTCGGCGATGACCGCCCGGGTGCGGGAGAGCGCCTGCGTGGCTGCCTCGAGGGTCACCGGGTCGGTCACCCGCCACAGCCGGTGCAGCACCCCGTCGCCGTCGCGCAGTGCCAGGGTGGGGGCCGTCCGCCGCACCGACCCGGTCACGAGGGCCACGTCCGGCTCGGGGTCGTGGGCGAGCACGATCGGCTCCAGGTCGGTCCGGGTCGCCGCGAGCAAGGCCCGCCGTCCCTCGACCGCCACGGGATAGGTGTCCTCGTGGGGGAGCACCGCGGCGGAGCCGACGGCCGGAAGGGCCACCGCACCGAGCCAGCCGACCGTGGCCGGCCCGCCGTCGGCAGGCTCCATCTCGTAGAGCCACAGGGCAGCGACCTCGTCGCGCACGAGCACGCCCTCGTCCACCCACGACGACAACGTGGCGGCGGCGAGGTCGGCGGAGGCGCCACCGGACCGCTCGTCGACCTGGGGGAGGATCAGGCGCACGATGTTGTACGGGTCGGCATCGGCCAGCCGGGCCCGCCCGGCCGGCGTCACCAGGTCGTAGGCTGGCGAGCTGACGCGGGCCAGGTGCCCGGGATCCCGGTCCCGGTAGGTCAGCGCCCGGAACGGCCGGACCTCCAGGCCCGGGCCCGACCTGGGTGGCGTTCGGGGTCCCTCCGACGACGAGTGCACGACGAGGATCGTAGGAGCGCCACCGGCGGTCGCCGTCGGTCGCTCCTCGCGGACCGGCGCACCGGTGGGGCCCGGCAGCGGTCGAGGAAGGGGGCGGCGGTGTCAGCAGCAGGCGCACGGGACGATCGCGGGGGAGCCCGCGAGGCGCCTGCCGGCGGTGTGTACGACTGGTACCACCGCGGGCTGGAGCTCCTCGCCGACGGGCATCCCGACGCCGCGGCGACGCTCCTCGCCCGGGCGGCGGAGGCGGAGCCGGGATCGCGCAGCGTCCGCGAGGCGCTGGCGCGGGCCCAGTACGACGCCCACCGCTACCCCGAGGCGATCGAGAGCTTCACCGATCTCATCGCCTCCGACCCCGCCGACGACTACGCCCGGTTCGGCCTCGGTCTGGCCGCCAGCCGCGCCGGCGACCTGGCCCTGGCCGCCGAGCAGTTGGCACTCGCCGTCGCCATGCGGCCCGACCTCACCCACTACGCCCGGGCGCTCCGCGAGGTCCGGGCCCGCCGGAGGAGGGGGTCGGCGTGAACGACCGCACGATGCTCCCGGAGCTGGCTGCCGGCTGCCCCGAGCCGCCGGCCCGGCGGTACGACGTGGCGTTGCTCGATCTGGACGGGGTCGTCTACGTCGGTCCCGACGCCGTCCCCGGTGTGCCGGCCGCGCTCGCCGGTGCGCGCGCGGAGGGCATGCGGCTGGGCTTCGTCACCAACAACGCCGCCCGCACGCCCCAGCAGGTGGCCGACCACCTGACCGAGCTGGCGGTGCCGGCCGGTCCGGACGACGTCATCACCAGCTCCCAGGCGGCCGCGACCGTCGTCGCGGAGCTGCTCGGCGTAGGTGCGCGCGTGCTGCCGGTCGGTGGCCCCGGCGTCGCCGCTGCGCTGGAGGCGGCCGGGCTCACGGTGGTCACCGGTGCGGACGACGAACCGGAGGCGGTCGTCCAGGGCTACGGCCGAGAGGTCGGCTGGGCGCAGCTCGCCGAGGCAGTGGTCGCCGTCCGCAACGGCGCCCGGCACGTGGCGACCAACGCCGACGCCACGATCCCCTCGCCGCGCGGCCCGCTGCCCGGCAACGGGGCGATGGTCGCCGTGGTCCGGCAGGTCACCGGGCGCGAGCCGCTGGTCACCGGGAAGCCGGACCCGGCGATGCACGCCGAGTGCGTCCGCCGCACCGGTGCGGTGCGACCGCTCGTCGTGGGCGACCGGCTCGACACCGACATCGAGGGAGCCCGGCGCGCCGGCGCGGCCAGCCTGCTGGTGTTCTCCGGGGTCACCGACCCGGCCACGCTGCTCGCCGCCGGCCCGGAGCACCGGCCCGACCTGCTCGCCGCCGACGCCTCCGGCCTCCTCCAGGGGCACCCGCCGGTGACGGCGGAGCACCGGACGTGGCGGTGCGGCGGCTGGACGGTCCGGCAGGCCGAGGGAGCGGATGCCCTGGAGCTGCGTGGACCCGACGACGTCCCGGAGGGCGCAGCCGGGGCCGGCTCCGACGGGCTCGACGGGCTGCGCGCCCTCTGCGTGGCGCACTGGGCCGGTCATCCCCGGGAGGGTGCGCCGGTGCGCGTGCTGGCCCACGGGCCGGCGGCGAGCACGGCTGCACGGGCCTGGGGCCTGGCAGGGGAGACCCAGCGCTGACGCGCCCGCCCTCAGATCAGCTTGCGCAACCTCAGGAGGTCCCGCAGCCCCGCCTCGAGCTTCACCCGTCCGCCGGCCCACGCCGGGCCGAAGGAGAGCCGGCCATCGGTGAGGGCCACCAGGTCCTCGCTGCTCATGGTCAGCCGGATGTCGGCCTTGGGCACGGCCGGGCCGTCGGGGACCGCGTGCAGGTCCCGCACCGACCCCGAGCTCAGCCGGCCGAGGACCACCTGGTCGAGATCGGTCAGCCGGCAGGAGAGGCTGCGGTCGAGCCCCGCCGCCGCGGGGTTCGCGGCGAGGTCGCCGAGGATCCCCGACAGGGCGGTCATGCACTGGTCCATCGTGGCCACGCGGAGGGATCTCCCCTGGGATCGGCGGTGGGTGCGGTCGCCCGACGCTATCGCGCTGCTCCGTCGGCCCCGTCGGCGTCGTCCCCGGCCGGTAACCTCCGCTGCAGACGGCGGCGCGCCCGCGAGCGCCCGTCCCGGCCCGCCCCCTTCCCCCGAGAGGTGCTCCGTGACCGAGCCGACCGCACCGCGACCGGTGCCAGGGCCCTACCGCCCTGGGCCCGCGCCGGTCGCCGTCCCCGGGGCGGCGCCCTCGGCGGGCCCGCGGCCGGAGCCGGCCGCCGCGGAGGAGGCGACGGCGACGCAGGCGGAGGACGAGGCCGCGCGCACGGAACGCGGCGACGGCCGGCTGGACGGTCTCGACGAGCTGCCGGTGTCCGAGCACGTCGCCGTCTTCGAGGCCGAGCACGCGCGCCTGCAGCGCGAGCTCGGCACGATCGACCCGCGCTGATGGCCCGTCGCAGCCGGCTCGACGCCGAGCTCGTGCGCCGCGGCCTGGCCCGGTCGCGCGAGCACGCGGTGAGCCTCATCGCGGAGGGGCGGGTCGCCGTCGCGGGTCAGGCGGCCACCAAGCCGGCCACCGGCGTCGAGGCGGGGACCCCCGTCGTGGTGCGGACCGACCCCGACGAACCGTCGTGGGTGTCCCGCGGCGCGCACAAGCTGCTGGGCGCCCTGGAGGCCTTCCCCGTCCCGGTCGAGCAGCGGCGGGCGCTGGACGCCGGCGCCTCCACCGGGGGCTTCACCGAGGTCCTCCTGCGACGCGGGGCGGCCGAGGTCGTCGCCGTCGACGTCGGGTACGGGGAGCTTGCCTGGCCGCTGCGCACCGACGACCGGGTGCAGGTGCACGAACGCACCAACGTGCGCACGCTGACGCCCGAGGCGATCGGCGGTCCGGTGGAGCTCGTCGTCGCCGACCTGTCCTTCATCTCGCTCCGCCTGGTGCTGCCGGCGCTCACCGCCTGCGCCCGTCCGGACGCCGACCTCCTCCCGATGGTGAAGCCCCAGTTCGAGGTGGGCAGGGAGCGGCTCGGCGCCGGAGGCGTCGTCCGCGAGCCGGAACACCGGGTGCAGGCCGTCCTGGAGGTCGGGCGGGCGGCGCAGGCGCTGGGCTGGGGCACCGCCGGCGTGGTGGCCAGCCCGTTGCCGGGGCCGGCCGGCAACGTGGAGTTCTTCCTCTGGCTGCGGTCCGACGCCGGGCCGATCGAGGAGGACGCCGTCCGTCGAGCAGTCCAGGAGGGACCGCAGTGACCCAGCCCAGCACGGCAGCGACCGACGAGCGGACGACCCGGCGGGTCCTCCTCACCGTGCACACCGGGCGGGGGGACATCGTCGAGCTGGCCCGCACGTCGGCGGCGCGGCTCCTCCGCGGCGGCATCGGGGTCAAGGTGCTCGAGGACGAGGCGCCCGACCTGGAGATCCCCGGCGCGGAGGTGGTGCCCTGCGACGAGAACGCGGCCAAGGACGCCGAGATCATCATGGTCTTCGGGGGCGACGGCACCTTCCTGCGCGCCGCCGAGCTCGCCCGGTACACCGACGCTGCGCTCATGGGCGTCAACCTCGGCCGGGTCGGTTTCCTCGCCGAGACCGAGCCCGAGGCGGTCGAGGAGACCCTGACCGCCATCGAGGACTGCGAGTACTCGGTGGAGGAGCGGCTCGCCATCCAGGTCGACGTGGTCGACGCCGGTGGCACGGTCGTCGGTGGGACGTGGGCGCTCAACGAGGTCTCGGTGGAGAAGGCCGAGCGCTCCCGGGTGCTCGACGTCGTCATCGCGATCGACGGGCGGCCGCTGACCAGCTTCGGCTGCGACGGCGTGCTGTGCGCGACCCCCACCGGCTCCACCGCCTACGCGTTCTCCGCGGGCGGCCCCGTGGTCTGGCCCGACGTGGAGGCGCTGCTGCTGGTCCCGAGCAATGCCCACGCGCTCTTCGCGCGGCCACTCGTGACCTCGCCGAACTCGGTGGTCACCGTGGCGGTGCCCGCCGACGGCAACCAGGCGCGGGTGTCCGCGGACGGGCGGCGCACCCTCGACGTCCCCGACGGCGGCCGCGTCGAGGTCCGCCGCGCGAGCCGGCCGGTGCGCATCGCCCGCGTGCACGCCTCGACCTTCGGCGACCGGCTGGTGGCGAAGTTCGGCCTCCCCGTCCGCGGCTTCCGCGACGCCCGCCACGCCGGCCCCGGCCACGAGCTGTTCACCAGCCGCAACGTGCTCACCCGCGACGTCGTCGTCCCGGACGGCGCGGAGGCCCCGACAGCGGCCCGGGAGGTGAGCGGTGGCGGCACGGACGACGACGTCTGACGAAGGACCCTCCTGCCCCCCGCACCTCGCTGGCGCTCGGCGCGGGCCCCTGCAGGAGGGCCGTTCCAGCAGGGCGACCGGACGGCTCTCGGAGCTGCGCATCCGCGGCCTGGGCGCGATCGACGACGTGACCCTGGAACTCGGCCGCGGCCTGACGGTCGTGACGGGCGAGACCGGCGCCGGCAAGACGATGGTGGTGACCGGGCTGACCCTGCTCTTCGGCGGGCGGGCGGACCCCGGGCGGGTCCGGGCCAGCGGCCGTGCCGGGGTGGAGGGAAGGCTCGAGCTGCCGCCGGAGTCGCCTGCCTGGGCGCGGGCGGCCGACGCCGGCGCCGATCCCGACGACGACGGCAGCCTCATCCTGGCCCGCACGGTCAGCGCCGAGGGCCGGTCGCGCGCCTACCTGGGCGGCCGGAGCGTGCCGGTCGGCGTGGTCGCCGAGCTCGCAGAGAGCCTGCTCGCGGTGCACGGCCAGACCGACCAGCTGCGGCTGTCGCGCCCGGCCGAGCAGCGCCGGGCGCTCGACCGGTACGCCGGCGCCGATCACCTGGCCCTCCTCGACCGCTACCGCGAGGCCCACCGACGCTGGCGGGAGCTCGCCGCGGACCTCGACCGCCGGCGCGGGCAGGCCCGCGAGCTGGCACAGGCTGCCGACGTGCTCCGCCACGGCCTGGAGGAGATCGCCGCCGTCGCCCCCGAGCCCGGTGAGGACGACGCGCTGGACACCCAGGCCAAGCGGCTCAGCGACGCCGACGCGCTGCGGGCCGCGGCGGACGAGGCCCGCACGGCGCTCGTCGGCGACGTCACCGGTGACCTGGGCGCCGGCGAGGTGCCCCAGGACGCCACCGCGGCGCTGGCGATCGCCGAGCGCGCCCTGGCCGGCTCCGACGACCCGACACTGGTGATCCTGGCCCAGGACCTCGCGGACGCCGTCGCCGTGGTCTCCGACGTCGCCGGGCAGCTCTCCGGCTACGTGGCCGACCTCGACGCCGACCCCGCCCGGCTGGCCGAGGTGCTCGACCGCCGGGCCGCCCTCACCGCGCTCGTCCGCAAGTACGCCGACCCCGGCGCCGGGGTCGCCGGCGTGCTGGCGTGGGCCGAGGACGCCGCCGGGCGGCTCGCCGAGCTCGACGTCTCCGACGAGGCGCTCGAGGCGCTGGCCGCTGAGCGGGACGCCGCCCGGGCGGAGGTCGACCGGCTGGGCGCCGAGATCTCGGCGGGCCGGCGGGCCGCCGCCGATGGGTTCGCCACCGAGGTGGGTGGCGAGCTGGCCGGGCTGGCGATGAAGAGCGCCCAGGTCTCCTTCAGCATCGACAGCCGCCCCGACGACCCCGGCCCCGAAGGGATCGACGAGGTCGCGCTGCTGCTGGCGGCACACCCCGGGGCCCCGCCCCGCCCGGTGCACAAGGGCGCCTCCGGCGGTGAGCTCTCCCGCGTCATGCTCGCCATCGAGGTCGTCTTCGCCGGCGCCGACCCCGTCCCGGTCATGGTCTTCGACGAGGTCGACGCCGGTGTGGGTGGCCAGGCGGCGGGGGAGATCGGGCGGCGGCTGGCCCGGCTCGCCCGCGACCACCAGGTCGTCGTCGTCACCCACCTCGCGCAGGTCGCGGCGTTCGCCGACACCCACCTCGTCGTCGACAAGTCACCCGACACCGGCGCGGGGGTGACCGCCACCGACATCCGGTCGGTCGACGGCGAGGACCGGGTGCGGGAGCTGGCCCGCATGCTCTCCGGCCTGGCCGACAGCGACACCGGCCAGGCGCACGCGCGCGAGCTCCTCGCCGTGGCGGCCGCCGCCCGCTGACCGGCGTTCCCCGGTGCGGGTGACCGGGGAGTGCGCGGCGGACACCCGGGGTAGGGGCTGTCGGTGACGTGCTTCTCCTCGACCGACGAGTCCGCGCACTACGGCTTCTCGGTGTGCATGCTGCTCAGCCAGTACCGCGACCAGCTCGGCTGGGTCGAGGAGGCGGTGGACGAGCTGGGGACCGGTGACGCCACCGCCATCTCCGACGTCATCCGGTCCCTGCCCGGGCTCCGGGTGCGGAGTTACGACATCAGCGCCCCGTCGGTGGAGCAGGCCCGCGCCAACATCGCCGCCCGCGGCGTCGCCGACCGGTACACCGTCGAGCTCGGCGACTTCTTCGACCAGGCCGACTCCGCGGGTGGGCGCCCGGCCCGGACGGTGATCTCCAACCCGCCGTACATCCCCGCCCCCGACCGCGAGATCCTGATGCCCGAGCTGTGGGGCGGCGTCCGCGGCAACGACCTGGTGCTGCAGCTGCTCAAGGTCGGCTACACCGACGTGATCACCGCCGTCGCCAGCTACTCCGATCCCGAGACGACCGTGCGCACCGCCGAGGAGCTCGGCTACCGGGTCGTCAACTTCCTCGCCATGGGGCTGGACTTCGGGCCCTACAGCAGCGAGCCCAAGGTGCGCGACCACATCCGCCGGCTCTGCGCCGAGGGCCACGGCTGGGCCGGCGAGGACGGCTACATGGTCGCCGTCGCCCTCTTCACCCGTGACCCCGAGCTGCCCGGCGACCGCGGCGACCAGCTGCTGGGCTCACTGCAGATCAATCCGTCCTGACGAGCGGGGCCCGGAGGGTCCCCGGGGAACGCTGGGAAACGGCTCAGCGCGACGGGGGTACGGCTCCTGGCCGCGGTCGTCGTCCGGAGCGCGACAAGGGCTAGCGTCGCTTGGCGTAGCCGGCGAGGCCGAACTGCAGCAGCGCCAGGCCGCGGCGGCCCTGGCGGCGGAGCTCGGCGGCGAGCTCCGGGCCGCTCACCCCGGCCAGCACGCGGTCGCGCGCCAGCTCCAGCAGCGCGGCGTACAGACCCAGCACGGCGTGCGCGGCCAGCCACGGCTCCACCTGCCCCGGCCGCGCCTCGGTCTCCTCGGCGATCAGCTCCGCCAACGAGGTCGTGAGCTCGCCGAGGATCTCCCGCTCGCGCACCTGCAGCGTGCGGCTGCCCCGGATCACCCGCGCCATCCGGGCCACCCCGTCGGCGGCCTCGGGGGTGCCCAGCAGGCTGACCGCGGCCACGACGAAGCTCCCCGCGGCCGCGGCCACCGACTCGCCGGCCGGCCGGCGGCGCACCGCCGCCAGCAGAGCGGCCCGCATCGGCGGGTCGGCGTCGAAGACCAGCCCCTCCTTCACGGGGAAGTGGTTGAAGACGGTCTTCTCCACCACGCCGGCGCGCTGGGCGATCTCCACGACGCTCACCGCGTCGAAGCCCCGCTCCTCGAACAGCTCCGTGGCGGCGTCGACGATGCGCTCCCGCGTCTGCTGCCGCCGGTGCTCCCGGATCCCCTGCCCCCGCCGCTTGCGCGGGCCGCGCGCCCGCTCCGCCTCGTCCGCCTCCGGCGGGGCAGGGGGCGCGGCGGGGGCCGCGACCGGGTCCCGGGTGGGAACAGCCCTGATCACCGCGGTGCCGGCGGGCACCGGGGCGGCCTCCTCGACCTGCGGGAGGGACGCGTCGGTCGTCAGGGCTGCGGCAACACCAGTCACACGGGCAACGCTAGTCACAACTCGGTAACGGTTCCGCGAAGGCGGCCGACACGGCGAGCCCGGCGTGTCGGCCGAAGGTGGTGTCGGACACGCTGCGTGACCGGGGCGTCGCCGAGGCGCGTCGGAGGATCGGCCCGGCTGCCGAGCGTGGCAGCATGCAACGTCATGCGCATCGGCACCGTTCGCCGCGGCCGGGCTCACGAGGCGGGGCCCGGTACCGCCGGCACCGTCCGCCTGGACCGGCGCACCAAGAACCTGACGAAGCGGCTGCGCCCCGGCGACATCGCCGTCATCGACCACGTCGACATCGACCGCGTGAGCGCTGACGCGCTGGTGGGCTGCAAGGTCGCCGCCGTCGTCAACGCCGCGCCCAGCATCTCCGGCCGCTACCCGAACCTGGGCCCCGAGATCCTGATCAACGCCGGCATCCCGCTCCTGGACGACGTCGGCAAGGACGTCTTCGCGAAGGTCAAGGAGGGCACCGAGGTCCGCCTCGACGGCGGCCGCCTGGTCGACGCCGAGGGCACGGTCCTCGCCGAGGGCACCGAGCACGACGCCGGGACGGTGGCCGCCGCGATGGCCGAGGCGAAGGCCGGCCTCTCGGTGCAGCTGGAGGCGTTCGCCGCCAACACCATGGAGTACATGAAGCGGGAGCGCGCGCTCCTGCTCGACGGGGTCGGCGTCCCGGACGTGACCACGAAGATCGAGGGCCGGCACGTGCTCGTGGTCGTCCGCGGCTACGACTACAAGGAGGACCTCCACGCCCTCCGCTCCTACATCCGCGACTACCGCCCGGTCCTCATCGGCGTGGACGGCGGCGCGGACGCGCTGGTCGAGGCGGGCTACTCGCCGGACATGATCATCGGCGACATGGACTCCGTCAGCGACGACGTCCTGCGCTCGGGCGCCGAGGTGGTCGTGCACGCCTACGCGGACGGCCGCGCACCCGGCCTGGCCCGCGTGCAGGACCTCGGCGTCGAGGCCATCACCTTCCCGGCGGCCGCCACCAGCGAGGACATCGCGATGCTCCTCGCCGACGAGAAGGGCGCGACGCTCATCGTCGCCGTCGGCACGCACGCCACGCTCGTCGAGTTCCTGGACAAGGGACGCGGGGGCATGGCCTCGACCTTCCTCACCCGCCTGCGCCTCGGCGGCAAGCTCGTCGACGCGAAGGGCGTCAGCCGGCTGTACCGCAGCCGCATCTCGACGACCGCGCTCGTGGTCCTGGTGATCGCCGCCTTCGTCGCCATCGGCTCGGCACTCGCCCTGTCCGCGGCCGGGCGCGTCTACCTGGACCTGCTGCTCGACCAATGGAACAGCTTCATGTTCTGGCTGGAGAACCTCTTCACGTGATCGACTTCCGTTACCACCTGGTCTCGCTGATCGCGGTGTTCCTCGCGGTGGCGCTGGGCATCGTCATCGGGACGACGGCGCTCAACGAGCCGATCCTCGCCGACATCGAGAACCAGGTGGCCCAGCTCGAGCAGGACAAGCGGGACCTCGAGGACCAGACGCGGGACCTGCAGGCACGGCTGGACACCTCGCAGGAGTTCGAGGAGGCCGTCGCCGGGCCCCTGGTCGAGGGGACGCTCACCGACCGCTCCGTGCTGCTCGTCCCGACCAACGACAGCGTCACCCCCGAGACCGTCGAGGCGGTCACCGAGCTGATCGAGGAGGCCGGTGGTTCGGTCAGCGGAGTGGTGCGGCTCCAGCCCGAGTACAGCGACCCGGCGACGGCCTCCGCCCTGCAGAGCTTCGTGACCGGCGCCGGGCTGCCCGCCGGCGTCCAGCTGCCCGAGAGCGGCGACGCCGGTGTCCTCGTGGCCGGTCTGCTGTCGCAGGTGCTGATGATCCCGCCGGACGGCCCGGCGCCCGACACCGCAGCCGTCTCCTCCGTGCTGGCCGGCCTGAGCTCGCTGGACGTCCTCGTTCCTGAGAGCGCGTCGGTCTCGCCCGCCGACCACGCGGTGCTGCTCACCGGCAGCGGGTTCACCGGCGACGACGCCGACGCCCGCAACGCCGCCCTGGTCGAGCTGGCCGCCGCCCTCGACGCGCAGGG
The DNA here is from genome assembly GCF_054050895.1 of Blastococcus sp. SYSU DS0669. NCBI lineage: Bacteria > Bacillati > Actinomycetota > Actinomycetes > Geodermatophilales > Geodermatophilaceae > Blastococcus > Blastococcus sp. SYSU DS0669. Next base: position 14,268 of record NZ_JBJHAE010000026.1, read on the forward strand.
CCGGGGAGCCGTGGTGGCCGGCGACGCGCCGTCGGCCCGCCCGAACGGGCTCATCGGCGCCGTGCGCGCGGACCCGGCGCTCGCCGACGCGATCTCCACGGTGGACAACGTCGCGGCCGTCGTCGGGCGGATCAGCACGGTGCTGGCGCTGGGCCAGGAGACGCAGGGCACCTCGGGCATGTACGGCACCGGCGAGGACGCCCAGCCGGTGCCGCCGCTGCCCACCGGCGCGCAGTGAGCGCCCGGCGCACCGCGCTCCCCGCCCTCGCCGGGGCCGGGGCGGCCCGGGTCGCCCTGGCGGTCGCCGCCCGGCTCGCGGACGGTCCCGCCGGCGCCCCGTGGAGGCGCACGAACTACGCCGGCCGGCCGGTGAGCCTGCTCGGCGGCCCTGCGCTGGCGCTGTCGGCGACGGCGACCGCGGCGCTGGGCGCCCCGCCCGGCACCCGGGCCGCCGCGGCGGTGGTCGGTGCCGTCTCCGGCCTGGTCGGCGGGTACGACGACCTCGCGGGCGCCCGGCCGGAGCAGGCCCGCGACAAGGGGCTCGCCGGCCACCTGCGGGCCCTGCGGGAGGGCCGCGTCTCGGCGGGCGCGGTCAAGGTCGCCGGCATCGGCGCCGCGGCCGCCGTCGCCGCGCTGCTCACCCGCGGTCCGGGGCGGAGCCCCGGCGCGCTCGTCGAGGCCGTGCTCACCACCGGGCTCGTCGCCGGCACCGCCAACCTGCTCAACCTGCTCGACCTGCGGCCGGGGCGCGCGGCCAAGGCCGGTGCCCTCGCGGCGGCCGCCGGCCTCGGCGGCCCCTCCGGCGTCCTGGTGGCGGGGCCCCTGGGCGCGACCCTGGCCGTCCTGCCCGACGACCTCGGCGAGCGGGTCATGCTGGGGGACAGCGGGGCCAACGCCCTCGGTGCGCTGCTGGGCCTGCGGCTGGCCGCGATGCCCTCCCGCGGGGCACGCGCCGGCGCGCTGGCCGTCGTCACCGGGCTCACCCTCGCCAGCGAGCGGATCAGCTTCACCCGGGTCATCGAGGCCACGCCGGGCCTGCGGGAACTGGACCGCCTCGGTCGCCGATCCTCGTGACCACGCGGCAGGTGGCCCGCGGGGTGGCCGGGGCCGCGGTGCTGATCGCGGCGCTCACCGTCCTGGCCCGGCTGGCCGGGTTCGGGCGGACGCTGGTCTTCACCAACACGGTCGGCCCCGACAGCACCGGTGACACCTACCTCGCGGCCAACAACGTCCCGAACATCGTCTTCGAGGTCGTCGCCGGTGGGGCGCTGGCCAGCCTCGTCGTCCCCATGCTCGCCGGTGGCATCGCCGCCGGGGACCGCGAGCAGGTGCGGCGCACGGCCTCGGCCCTGCTGGGATGGACGCTGCTGCTGCTCGTCCCGCTCGCGGTCCTGCTCGCGCTGCTGGCCGAGCCGATCGCCCGGCTGCTGCTCGGTGCCGAGGACCCGGAGCAGGTCGCGCTGGCCGCCCGCTTCCTGCTGGTCTTCGCCCCGCAGGTCGTCCTCTACGGCATCGGCATCGTCCTGACCGGCGTGCTGCAGGCGCACCGGCGCTTCGCCGGCCCGGCGCTGGCGCCGCTGCTGTCGAGCGTCGTCGTGGCGGGGGCCTACCTCACCTTCGCGGCCATGGGCGGCGACCAGGAGGTGGCCGGGCTCTCGACCCCGGCCGAGCTGGTGCTCGGCGTGGGCACGACGCTCGGCGTGGTGGCGCTGAGCCTGAGCCTGCTGGTGCCGCTGCGGGGGCTGCGGCTGGGCCTGCGGCCGGCCCTCCGCTTCCCGGTCGGCGCCGCCCCGCGGGTCCGCCGCCTCGCCCTGGCCGGCGTCCTCACCCTGGCCGGTCAGCAGCTGGTGGCCGTGGTCGCCATCCGGCTGGCCAACAGCGGGGCGCCCGACGGCACCCAGGTCGTCTACGTCGCCGGTCTGACGGTCTTCCTGCTGCCCTGGGCGGCGCTCGCCGTGCCGCTGGCGACCTCGGCCTACCCGGGGCTGGCCGAGCGCGCCGAGAGCGGCGACGAGACCGGCTACCGCCGCGCCCTGGCCCCCGTGGTCGTGCTCACCGTCGCGGCGTCCGCCGTCGCCACCGCGGTCCTGGTCGCCGCCGCCGGCCCCGTGGCGCGGGTCTTCCTCGTCTCCGGGACCGACCGCGAGGTCGCGGCGCTGCGCGACACGATCGTCGCCTTCGCACCCGGCCTGCTCGGCTACGGCCTGGTCGCCGTCCTCACCCGCGCGCTCTACGCCCGGGGGCTGTGGAAGGCGCCGACGGCGTGGGTGCTGGGCGGCTGGCTGCTGGCCGCCGGTGCCGACGTCGTGCTGGCCCGCGCGCTCCCCGCCGCCGACCGGGCCGCCGCGCTGGCCCTCGGCCACACCCTCGGGGTCACCGTCGCCGGCGCGGGGCTGCTGGTGGCCGTCGTCCGGGCGGCGGGCCGGCCGGCGCTGCACGGGCTGTCGCGCAGCGGCCCCGCCGCGGTGCTCGCCGCGGGCCTGGGCGGCGCGGCCGGGCTGTGGGTCGCCCGTGCGCTGGGCGCCGACCGCGTGCCCGACGCGGGGCTGCTCCTCGCGCTCGCCGCCGGGCTCCTCGCCGGGGGCGTCGTGCTGGTCGTCGCGCTGGCGGTCATGATGGGGACGGCCCGTGCGCAGCTCGTGGGGGCGCTCCGGGAGTTGCGGACGACGGACCGGCAGGAGGTGCGCGGTGGCTGAGGCGCCCCTGCGGGAACGCCGCGTCACCGAGGTGCTGGCCACCAGCACCGGCGGGGTGGGCACCCACGTCCGCTCGCTGGTGCCGCCGCTGCTCGCGGCCGGCGCCGACGTCGGGGTCTGCGGGCCGGCGGCCACCGACGCGCTGTTCGGCTTCTCCGGGCGGGGCGCCCGCTTCACCCCCGTGGAGATCTCCGCGGGCCTGGCCCCGGCCGCGGACCTACGGGCGGTGCGGGCGCTCCGCCGCGCGCTCGCCGGCACCGACCTCGTGCACGCCCACGGTCTGCGGGCCGGGCTGGTCGCCGCGGCCGCCCGCCGGCTGGCCGGCGGGACCGTCCCCCTGGTGCTCACCCTGCACAACGCCCTGCCCGACGGCGGCGGGCTGCGGCGCCGGGTCCTGCAGCGCGCCGAGCAGGCCACCGTGCGGGCCGCGGACGTGGTCCTCGCCGCCTCGGCCGATCTCGCGGAGAACGCCCGGCGGCTGGGGGCGGGCGACGTGCGGGTCGCCCCGGTGTCCGCACCGCCGCTTCCACCGGCCACCCGCCCCCCGGCGCAGGTCCGCGCCGAGCTCGGCCTCGAGGACGACCGCGCGCTCGTCGTCGCCGTGGGGCGCCTCCACCCGCAGAAGGGCTACGACGTCCTGCTGGACGCGGTGGCCCGCTGGTCGGCCGACCAGCGGGTGCGCCCGGCGCCGTCGGTGGTGATCGCCGGGGACGGGCCGCTGCACGACGAGCTGGCCCGGCGGATCCGCGCCGAGGCGCTCCCGGTCGCGCTGCTCGGCCGCCGGGACGACGTCGCCGACCTGCTCGGCGCCGCCGACCTCTGCGTGCTGCCCTCGCGCTGGGAGGCGCGCTCGCTGACCGCGCAGGAGGCCCTCCGCGCCGGGGTGCCGCTGGTCGCCACCCGCACCGGCGGGCTGCCGGAGCTGCTCGGGGACGCCGCCGAGCTCGTGCCGGTGGGCGACCCGGTCGCGCTGGCCGAGGCCGTGGTGCGGGTGCTCTGCGACAGCGCGCACGCCGCGGACCTCGTGGCGGCCGGGTCGCGGCAGGCGGCCGGCTGGCCCGACGAGGGGGCCACGGCCGCGGAGCTGGTCGCGATCTACGGCGAGCTGCTCGGGACGCCACCGGCCCGGCCCGCGGCATGACCGGGGCGGCGGTGCGGGTGGCACGCCGCGCGGCGGCGCTCGTCGTGCTGGTGGTGCTCCTGGTCGCCCTGCCGGCCGGCGCCGGGGCGGTGACCGGCGACGAGGGCTACGGGGCCGACCGGGTGGTCGTGGTCGGGATCCCGGGGCTCACCTGGTCCGACGTGGACGCCGTCTCGACGCCGCAGCTGTGGTCGCTGGCGGAGGGGGCGGCGATCGGGTCGACGTCGGTGCGCGCGGCCCGCTCCACCAGCTGCGTGCTGGACGGCTGGGCGACCCTCGGCGCCGGGAACCGGGCGCGCTTCCCGGGCACCGACGAGGGGCTCCCGCCGGTCCCGCTGCCCACCCTGCCCGACCCGGAGGTGCCCGATGGCGACGCCGACGAGGAGGTGCCCGGGGACGGCGAGGCCACCGAGGAGCCCCGGCTGGACACCTCGCTGACCCGCTGCGGGCTCCAGGAGCGGGTGGCCGCGGTGGCCCTGGGCGACCCGCAGGCCACCGTCGCCCGGATAGCCGAGGACGAGGGCACCGTCCGCTTCGGCGCCGAGCCCGGCGCGCTGGGGGAGGCGGTCGGCTGCGCCGCGGTGTCCGGCCGCGCCGCCGCGCTGGCCGCCGCCGCGGAGGGGGTGCCCCTCACCACGGTGCCCACCCTGCCGGCCGACCCGGGGGAGCTGGTCGAGCTGCTGACCGCCTGCCCGCTGAGCCTGGTCTCCCTCGACCAGCTCGCCGACGCCGGCGCCCCCGGTGCCGAGCCGACCGACGACGGCACCCGGCCCGAGCCGCGGGCCTCCGCGCTGACCCGGATCGACGACGCGCTGGGCCGGCTGCTGGCCGCCGTCGACGCGCTGCCGGGGGAGACGTTGCTGCTGCTGGCCGGCATCTCGGAGGTCAACGACGGCCGCCCGCAGCTGCACGTCGGCATGGCGCGGGGCCCCGGGTTCGAGGCGGGCTGGCTGACCTCGTCGAGCACCGGGCGGGTGCCGTTCGTCCAGCTCATCGACGTCGCCCCCACCGCCCTGCGCGCGCTCGGCCTGGACCCGCCGTCGTCGATGAACGGCCAGCCGTGGCGCAGCACGGGGGAGCGGCCGCCGCTGGCCGAGGCGGTCGCCGAGCTGGAGCGGGTCAACACCGCGGCGATCACCCACCACCGCAACACCGGCGTCTTCTTCTGGACCTTCGTGCTCGTCGGCGCGGCCGTCGTCGGGCTGGGCGTGCTGGTCGTGGGCAGCCGGCGGCGGGGCGTCCGTCCCGGGACCTGGCCGCCGGCCCGCCGGGCGCTGCGGCTGCTCTGCCTCGCCGCCGCAGGGCTGCCGGTGGCCACCTACCTCGCGGGGCTGGCGCCGTGGGAGCGGGCGCCCGCGCCGCTGGCGGCCCTGGTGGCGTCGGTGGTCGTCGCCGACCTGCTGGTGCTCGCGGTCGCGGTGCTGGGGCCCTGGCGCCGGCACCGGCTGGGCCCGGCGCTGGCCGTCCTGGTGCTGACCCTGGTCACCCTCGTCGGCGACGTCCTCACCGGCTCGACGCTCGAGCACAACGGGCCGCTGGGGTACGACGCGATCGTCGCCGGGCGGTTCACCGGCTACGGCAACCTCACCTTCGGTCTGCTGTCGGTGAGCGCCCTCGCCGTCACCGCGGCGCTGGCCGCCGCGGTCGGGCGCCGGTCGGCCCCCGAGCGGCGGCGCCGCCGCACGGGCACCGTGGTGGTGGGCGCCGGGCTGCTGGCCGTCGTCGTCATCGGGGCCCCACCGCTGGGGCGGGACTTCGGCGGCGTCCTGGCGGCGCTTCCGGGTTTCCTGCTGCTGGCGATGCTGCTCGCCCGGGTGCGGGTGACGGTCGTCCGGATGGCGGGGGTCCTCGCCGCCGCGGTGGTGGCCGTGAGCACGGTGGCGGTGCTCGACTGGCTGCGGCCGCCCGCGGAGCGCACCCACCTGGGCCGGTTCGTCGAGCAGGTGCTCAGCGGCGAGGCGCTGACGGTGGTGAGCCGGAAGGCGCAGGCCAACCTCGGCATCCTGCTCGGCAGCCCGCTCGCCTGGATGCTGCCGGTCGCCCTGGTCGCCGCCGTCTGGCTGCTCCGCCCCGGCGGGCCGCTGCGCAGCGTCGCGGCCGGGCCGGGGCGGCCGCCGAGCGGGCCTGCCGGGCTGCCGCCCGCCGACGCCGCCGTGCTGCGCGCGGCCCTGGTGTCGATCGCGCTCAGCCTCACCATCGGGGCTGCGGTCAACGACTCCGGCGTCGCCCTGCCCGCGACCGCGGCGGCCCTGCTGGTGCCGCTGCTCGTGTGGCTGGCCGCCGGTCGCGAGGACGACCTCCCCGGCACGGGGCAGGCGGCGGGCGGCGCGCCCCGCTCCGGTCCGGCCGACGGCGCGGATCGTGTTACGGTCGTCTCCCGTGGATCGACCGTCGGGAACACGTGATCACTCGGGTGGCAGCCTCCTGCTCCACAACAACCAGCCGACGAAGTTCGTCTTCGTCACCGGCGGGGTCGTCTCCTCGCTCGGCAAGGGCCTGACCGCCAGTTCGCTCGGCACGCTGCTGGCCAGCCGTGGCCTCCGCGTCACGATGCAGAAGCTCGACCCCTACCTCAACGTGGACCCGGGGACGATGAACCCGTTCCAGCACGGTGAGGTGTTCGTCACCGAGGACGGCGCGGAGACCGACCTGGACATCGGTCACTACGAGCGCTTCCTCGACACCGACCTCTCCGGCCGGGCGAACGTCACGACCGGGCAGGTCTACTCCGACGTGATCGCCAAGGAGCGGCGCGGCGAGTACCTCGGCGACACCGTCCAGGTCATCCCGCACATCACCAACGAGATCAAGGCCCGCATCCTCGCCGGCGCGGACTCGGCGGAGCGGGTCGACGTGGTGATCACCGAGATCGGCGGCACGGTCGGCGACATCGAGTCGCTGCCCTTCCTCGAGGCCGCACGCCAGGTGCGCCACGAGATCGGCCGGGACAACTGCTTCTTCCTGCACATCTCGCTCATCCCGTACATCGCGCCGTCGGGCGAGCTGAAGACCAAGCCGACGCAGCACTCGGTCGCCGCCCTGCGCAGCATCGGCATCCAGCCCGACGCGCTGGTCTGCCGGTCGGACCGGGAGATCAACGAGGGCCTCAAGCGCAAGATCAGCCTCATGTGCGACACCGACCCCGAGGGGGTCATCTCCTGCCCCGACGCGCCGTCGATCTACGACATCCCGAAGGTGCTGCACCGGGAGGGCCTGGACGCCTACGTCGTCCGCCGGCTGGGGCTGCCGTTCCGCGACGTCGACTGGACGGTGTGGGGCGACCTGCTCGACCGCGTCCACGCGCCGAAGCAGACGGTGACGATCGCGCTCGTCGGCAAGTACATCGACCTGCCCGACGCCTACCTGTCCGTGACCGAGGCGCTGCGCGCCGGCGGCTTCGCGCGCCGCAGCAAGGTGCAGATCCGCTGGGTGCCCTCCGACGACTGCGAGACCCCCGAGGGCGCGGAGAAGGCGCTGGCCGGCGTCGACGGGGTCTGCATCCCCGGTGGCTTCGGCGTGCGCGGCATCGAGGGCAAGCTCGGCGCCATCCGGTACACCCGCACCAACGGCATCCCGACGCTGGGGCTGTGCCTGGGCCTGCAGTGCATGGTCATCGAGTACGCCCGCACCGTTGCCGGCCTGGAGAAGGCCAACTCCGCGGAGTTCGACCCCGAGACCCCCGACCCGGTCATCTCCACCATGGCCACCCAGCTCGACGTCGTCGCGGGCCGGGGCGACATGGGCGGGACCATGCGGCTGGGCAGCTACCCGGCGAGCTTGCAGCACGGCTCGGTGGTGGCCGCCGCGTACGGCTCCACCGAGATCACCGAGCGGCACCGGCACCGCTACGAGGTGGCCAACGCCTACCGCGACCGGCTCGGCGAGGCCGGGCTTGTCTTCTCCGGCACCTCGCCCGACGGCCTGCTGGTGGAGTTCGCCGAGCTGCCCCGCGAGACGCACCCCTTCTTCGTCGGCACCCAGGCCCACCCCGAGCTCAAGAGCCGCCCGACCCGGCCGCACCCGCTGTTCGCGGCGTTCGTGCGGGCCGCCGTCGAGTACCAGGAGTCCGCGCGGCTGCCGGTGCCGGTCGACGAAGCCGAGAAGGTCGGCATCTGATGGGCCAGGGGGAGCCGGACGCGCACGAGTACCGCGTCCTGGCCACCGAGCCGGTGTACGAGGGCCGGGTCATCAGCCTGGTCAAGGACACCGTGGCGATGCCGGGCGGCGGGGACAGCGTCCGCGAGGTGGTGCACCACCCGGGGGCGGTGGCGGTCGTGGCGCTGACCGAGGCCGACGAGGTGGTGCTCCTCCGCCAGTACCGGCACCCGGTCGGCGGCTACCTCTGGGAGCTGCCGGCCGGGCTGCGCGACGCCGACGGCGAGCCGCCGCTGGAGACGGCGAAGCGCGAGCTCGCCGAGGAGGTGCGGCTCTCGGCGGCCCGCTGGTCGCTGCTGACCACCCACTACAGCTCGCCGGGCTTCTGCGACGAGCAGGTGCTGGTCTACCTCGCGGAGGGGCTCACCGACGTCGACCGACCCGAGGGCTTCACCGTGGAGCACGAGGAGCTGGACATGACCGTCGAGCGGGTGCCCCTCGCCGACGCCGTCCAGCAGGTCTTCGACGGCGGCATCCGCAACGTCGCGGCCGTCGTCGGGCTGCTCGCGGCCGCCCAGGTGCGGGCGGCCGGTCCGCGGCTGCGCCCGGTCGACGCGGGGTAGGCGCAGGCCCCCCTTCCCTCAGCTCGGCAGGGTCAGCGCGGGCCCCCGGAGGATGGCCGTTCCAGTGCCTCCCCCGGCGGGGGCAGGCCCAGCCGGCGCAGCTCCAGCTCCGCCAGCTCGCGGGTGGCCGCGGCGTCGCCGGCCCACCAGGCCGCCCCCGTGCCGGGCGGCAGCCCGGCCAGCCGGTCCAGCGGCGCCGTCGCGGCGGCCCGGACGGCGAGCACCTCCAGGCCGGCGCCGCTGCCGGCGAGGCGGGTCGCTGCGCCGGCGTCCCGGGCGTAGCGCAGCCGCCAGGGCAGCCAGCGCAGCAGCATCCAGCCGACGGGCAGCAGCACGAGGACGACGGCGAGGATGGTCGCCAGCTCGCCCACCGCGTCCTGGGCGGACTTCCCCGCGCCGCCCACGGAGCCGCTCGCGCCCGAGAGCGCGTCGAAGGGCTCGGCCAGCTCGTCCCCGACGAGCGGCACGCCTCGGGCGGCCGACGCCGCCGAGCCCATCGACCCGGCGATCGACCGGCCGAGGTCCTCGACCGCCCGGCCCGGTCCGGCGAGCAGGAGGACGGCGCCGTGCGCGGCCCGTGCCACGAGCACCCAGGCCACCGTCCACGCCAGGAAGCCGACGTCGGCGGCGAGCTGGCGGGCCCGCAGGGCGGGGTGCTGGGCGTAGAAGCGCATGCGGTGGCGTCCTCCGAGAGGGGGGTGGGCCCCTCATCGTCGGCCAGGGGGGCGGCCGCGGCAGCCCGGCGCGGACGCTGCGACCGGGCGGCACGGTCACGAAACGGCTTCCGGCCCGGGACGGAGCTGGTCGGCGTGCCTAGACTCCGGCGAGGCCCGCCCCGACCGGGCGGCCCACGACGTGGTGGGCTGGCCCGTCACCCTCGGGAGCGGCCCGCCGGACCAGGAGAGCCAGCGATGCGGGTCGGAGTTCCCCGAGAGGTCAAGAACCGGGAGTACCGGGTGGCGCTCACGCCTGCCGGCGTGACGGAGCTGACGCGGGCCGGGCACGAGGTGCTCGTGGAGCAGGGGGCGGGGGAGGGCTCCTCCATCCCCGACCGGGACTTCACCGCCGCCGGCGCGCGCATCGTCGCCGAGGCCGACGACGTGTGGGCCGACGCCGACCTGCTGCTGAAGGTCAAGGAACCGATCGCCGAGGAGTACGGCCGCCTGCGCGCCGACCAGACGCTCTTCACCTACCTCCACCTGGCCGCGTCGAAGGAGTGCACCGACGCGCTCGTGGCCTCCGGCACGACCGCGATCGCCTACGAGACCGTGCAGAAGGCCGACGGGACGCTGCCGCTGCTCGCCCCCATGTCCGAGGTGGCCGGGCGGATGGCGCCCCAGGTGGGCGCGCACTGCCTCGAGCGGGCGCACGGTGGTCGCGGCGTGCTGCTCGGCGGCGTCTCCGGTGTCTACGCCGCCAAGGTGGTGGTGATCGGCGCCGGCGTCTCGGGCATGAACGCGGCGGCGATCGCTCTCGGCATGCAGGCCGAGGTCGTCGTCATGGACCGCGACATCGACAAGCTGCGCGCCGCGGACCGGATCTACCAGGGGCACCTGCAGACCGTCGCCTCGAACGCCTACGAGGTCGAGCGGGCGGTGCTCGACGCCGACCTGGTGATCGGCGCGGTGCTGGTGGCCGGGGCGAAGGCGCCCGTGCTCGTCAGCAACGAGCTGGTGTCGAGGATGAAGCCGGGGTCGGTGCTGGTGGACATCGCCGTCGACCAGGGCGGCTGCTTCGAGGACACCCGGCCGACCACGCACGACGACCCGACCTTCCGCGTGCACGACTCGATCTTCTACTGCGTGGCCAACATGCCGGGCGCCGTGCCCAACACCTCCACGCACGCGCTGACCAACGTCACGCTGCCCTACGTCATGGCGCTGGCCGCCGAGGGCACGGCCGCGGCCGTCGACCGCGACCCGGCCCTCGCCCACGGGGTGAACGTCGTCGGCGGGAGCGTGGTGCTGCCCGAGGTCGCCGAGGCCCACGGCATGGCCGCCGCCCCGCTCCAGGAGGTCCTGTCCTGACGACAGCGACGGGAGCATCGCAGCGAGGGACGAGCGAGGAGCGGACCGGCGCGCGGGGTCGGGACCGGGGCGGCGACGTGACCAGCGCGCTCTCCGCAGGCCCCGACGTCGACCGGGTCGTCACCGGCTACCTGGACCACCTGACCGTGGAACGGGGCCTGGCGGCCAACACCATCGCCTCCTACCGCCGCGACCTCCGCCGCTACACCGGGTACCTCGCGGCGGCGGGCGTGCGCGGGCTGCGGGAGGTGGCGGAGTCCGACGTGGCCGGCTTCCTCGCCTCGCTGCGCCGGGGCGACGAGGACCACCCCCCGCTGTCGGCCACCTCGGCCGCCCGCGCGGTGGTGGCCGTGCGGGGGCTGCACCGGTTCGCGCTGCTCGACGGCCTGGTGCCCGACGACGTCGCCCACGAGGTGCGGCCGCCCACGCCGGCGCGCCGCCTGCCCAAGGCGGTGCCCGTCGAGTCCGTCGTCGCGCTGATCGAGGCCGCCGGCTCCCTCGAGGGGCCGCGCGGGCTCCGCGACCGGGCGTTGCTGGAGCTGCTGTACGGCACCGGGGCCCGCATCTCCGAGGCGGTCGGCCTGGCCGTCGACGACGTCGACCGCGGGCAGAACACCGTCCGGCTGGCCGGCAAGGGCGGCAAGGAGCGCGTCGTCCCCGTGGGCAGCTACGCCCTGCGGGCCGTCGAGGACTACCTCGTGCGCGCGCGGCCGGCGCTGGCCGCGAACGGCCGGTCGGGGGTGCGCGGCGGGGCGCTGTTCCTCAACGTGCGCGGTGGCCCGTTGTCCCGCCAGAGCGCCTGGTCGATCCTCCGGACGGCCGCCGAGCGCGCCGGGCTGACAGGGGAGATCTCCCCGCACACCCTGCGGCACTGCTTCGCGACCCACCTGCTGGACGGCGGCGCCGACGTCCGCGTGGTGCAGGAACTGCTCGGCCACGCCTCGGTGACGACGACGCAGGTCTACACGCTGGTGACCGTGGACCGCCTCCGCGAGGTCTACGCGACGAGTCACCCCCGCGCGCTGACCTGACAGCCCGCGCCGACGAGCTCTGGCACTATGTGCAGCCGACTCGGCTTGAGCAGTCACAGTGGTTGGCATTCGTCGCCATGTCGACACGTCGACGGCGTGCCGACTTGGGAACCATCCTCCAGCTCCCTAGCGTCTGCACCACCCGAGCGGACAGGACGGCTGGCCGCACCCGGAACGTCCGGACGGGCACCGAGCTGGAGGCGACAACCCATGGCGATCCGAGCGGACGCGGCCTCTGCCGTCGCGCGCCCGCACGACACCGACCCCGAGATGGGGGCGGCCGCGCTGCGACAGGACCCGGCCCGGGCGCGCCAGCGGCGCCTCCCGGACCCCAAGCCCCTGACCGAGCACGGGCCCGCCCGCGTCATCGCGATGTGCAACCAGAAGGGGGGCGTCGGCAAGACGACGTCCACCATCAACCTCGGTGCCGCGCTGGTGGAGTTCGGCCGCAAGGTGCTGCTCATCGACCTCGACCCGCAGGGCGCGCTGTCGGTGGGGCTGGGCGTCCCGGCGCAGAACCTGGACCGGACGATCTACAACGCCCTCATGGAGCGGCGGACCAGCCTGCGCGACGTGCGGGTGCCCACCGACATCCCGGGCCTGGACCTGGTCCCGAGCAACATCGACCTCTCCGCGGCCGAGGTGCAGCTGGTCAGCGAGGTGGCGCGGGAGCAGACCCTGCTGCGCGTGCTGGCCGACGTCGTCGACGAGTACGACTACGTCCTCATCGACTGCCAGCCCTCGCTCGGGCTGCTGACGGTCAACGCCCTCACCGCCGCCCAGGGCGTGGTGATCCCGCTCGAGTGCGAGTTCTTCTCCCTGCGCGGGGTGGCGCTGCTGGTCGACACGATCGACAAGGTCAAGGAGCGGCTCAACCCGTCGCTGGAGATCAACGGCATCCTCGCCACCATGTACGACTCCCGGACCGTGCACTGCCGGGAGGTGTTCAGCCGGGTCGTCGAGGCCTTCGGTGACACCGTGTTCCAGACCGTCATCCAGCGCACCGTGCGGTTCCCGGAGACCACGGTCGCCGGCCAGCCGATCACCACGTGGGCGCCCACCTCGTCGGGCGCCGCGGCGTACCGCGACCTCGCCAAGGAGGTGCTCGCGCTGTGACGCGGCGTCCCGTCCTGCCCGGAGCCTCCGAGCTCTTCCGCCGCACCGACACCGCCTCGGCCACCGAGGTCACCGAGCTGCCCAGCCTGCCCACCCCCGCGAGCTCGCCGGCGCTGCGCAGCGCCGCCCGCCGGGTCGGGGAGTCCGCCGCCGAGGCGGCCGCGTCGCTGACCCTGGTGCCGGGCGGCGCCCAGCCCGCGGACGACGACCTGGCCTCGTTCCGGGCGGCCCCGGCCGAGCCTGCGCCGGCCCCGGTGCTGCAGCCCCGGGTCGCCACCCGCGGCCGGCCGGTCCGCCGCACGGACCGGACCAAGCACGACGAGAAGATCACCGTCTACATCTCGGCGGACGAGCTGCTCGCCCTCGAGTCCGCGCGGCTCACGCTGCGCGCCCACCACGGCCTGGCCGCCGACCGCGGCCGGATCGTCCGCGAGGCGGTCTCGGTGCTGCTGGCCGACCTGGCCGAGCGTGGCGAGGACGCGGTCCTCGTGCGCCGGCTCAAGGCATAAGGACCCTCCTGCTCCCCGCCACTCGCAGGCTCGCGGCGGGTTCCTGCAGGAGGCCCGCCTACGGTGGGTGCTCGTGAGCGGGAGCACCGGAGCGGTTCCGCCGGCCGACCAGGCCGGTGGGGCCGCGCCGACTCGCTTCACCGTGCGGCTGACCAACTTCGAGGGCCCGTTCGACCTCCTGCTGCAGCTGATCGGCAAGCACAAGCTCGACGTCACCGAGATCGCGCTCTCGCGGGTCACCGACGAGTTCATCGCCCACCTGCGGGCGCTCGGCGACGAGCTCGACCTGGACCAGGCGAGCGAGTTCCTCGTCGTCGCCTCCACGCTGCTCGACCTCAAGGCCGCCCGGCTGCTGCCCGCGGCCGAGGTGGACGACGAGGAGGACCTGGAGCTGCTCGAGGCGCGTGACCTGCTGTTCGCGCGGCTGCTGCAGTACAAGGCCTACAAGCAGGCCGCGGCGTTCCTGCGCGAGCGCGAGGCGGACGCCGTCCGCCGGTTCCCACGGGAGGCGGCGCTCGAGCCGCGGTTCGCCGAGCTCGTCCCCGAGGTGCTGCTGGACATCACGCCGGAGCAGTTCGCCGCCCTCGCCGCCCGTGCGCTGGCGCCCAAGGCGCCGGAGACGGTCAGCGTCGCCCACCTGCACGCGCCTCCGGTCAGCGTCTCCGAGCAGCTGCTGCTGGTGCGCAACCAGCTGGTGCGCTCGGGCACGGCGAGCTTCCGGGCGCTCACCGCCGACTGCGGTCACACGCTGGAGGTGGTGGCCCGGTTCCTCGCGCTGCTGGAGCTCTACCGGCAGCAGCGGGTGGTCTTCGAGCAGCTGACGCCGCTCGGCGAGCTGCACGTGCGCTGGACCGGCGAGACCGTCCCCGACCCGGCCGACGCCCCGGCCCCCGACGCCGACGAGGAGTACCGGTGACCGACGACCGTGCCCGCCAGGACCCCGCCCCGATCTCGTGGGAGGCGCTCGCCGCCGAGCTGGCCGCCACCCGCGAGCAGGCGGCCGAGCGGGGGGAGGCCGACCCCGGTGCCTGGGACGCCGTCGCGGCGGAGCTCGCCGCGCGCGTCGCGGAGCGGCCCGTCGAGGAGCAGCCGGTGCCGGCGGTGCCCGCCGAGGACGTCCTCGCCGCCGTCCCCGAGCCGGAGGCCGAGCCGGAGCCCGCACCCGAGCCGGCGGTGCTCCTGGACCCGGTGCAGCTGCGCGGCGGCCTGGAGGCGCTGCTGTTCGTCGTCGACGACCCCGTCGACGAGGAGACGCTCGCCGCCGCGCTGCGCTGCCCGCCCGAGCAGGTGCGGCAGGGGCTGGCGGAGCTGGCCGCGGGGTACGACGAGCGGTCGGCCGGCATCACGCTGCGCCGGGTGGGGCACGGGTGGCGGCTCTACACCCGCGAGGACCACGCCGCCGTCGTCGAGCGGTACCTCGGCGAGGGGCAGCGCAGCCGGCTCACGCAGGCGGCGCTGGAGACCCTCGCCGTCATCGCCTACCGGCAGCCGGTCACCCGGGCCCGGGTGTCGGCGATCCGGGGCGTCGGCGTCGACGGCGTCATGCGGACCCTCCTCGGGCGCGGCCTGGTGCACGAGGTGGGCAGCGACCCCGACAGCGGCGGCGGGCTCTACGCGACGACCCCCCTCTTCCTGGAGCGGCTCGGGCTCTCCGACCTCAGCGAGCTGCCCGAGCTCGCGCCCCTGCTGCCGGAGACAGCGGCCTTCCTCGAGGAGCACCCCGACGCCTGACCGACGCCCCTGGACGGCCCGGCGGGTCAGCCGCGGGGCGGCGGGAGGAAGCAGGCCGCTGCAGCGAGGAACGTGACGATCCCCGCGCCGAGCACGGCGAGCACGGCGCTGCCCGCCGCGCGGTCCGAGACGCTGCCGCTGGTCACCCAGAACACGGCCAGGAGCCCGAGGGAGACCACGGCGAGAGGCGCGCCGACGCGGGCGTCGCGGCCTCTCGGGCCGGCGGCCGGGGCGGGGGAGCCCAGGGAGACCAGCAACAGGATCAGCGACGCCGTCGACAGCCCGAAGGCGAGCAACGCCGCCAGCCCCGCGCCGATGTTGGCGCCGTCGGCCGGGTCACCGGTGACGAGGGCGAGGAGGAACAGGCCCCACAGGGCCGCGGCGACCGCTGCGAGACAGAGGCCGGTGGTCCGCGTCCGCCCCATGGGTGCATCCTGCGGCACCGGGCCGTGGCGGAGCCCACCCTCTCCAGCGCTCTCACCCTCAGGCGGGAAGGTTCCGGGACCCGGGGTGGGAGACTGGGCGCGATGAGCACCGCGACCCCGAACGACGAGAGCACGACCGCGGCCGGCGAGGGCTGGTCCGAGGACATGGAGCTGGCCCCCGCCCACCCCGGTGACCGGCCGGAGCCGGACGACCAGGGCGACCGGCAGGGGGAGCGGCTGCAGAAGGTCCTGGCCCGTGCCGGCGTCGCCTCGCGCCGGGTCGTCGAGGAGATGATCGACGCCGGGCGGATCAGCGTGAACGGCGCGCAGGTGCGCGTGCAGGGCATGCGGGTCGACCCCCTCCACGACAAGATCGCGGTGGACGGCGCCCGCCTGGAGATCCGGGACGACCGCGTCACCTACGCGATCAACAAGCCGACCGGCGTCATCACCGCGATGAGCGACGACCGCAACCGCCCGACGATCGGCGACATGGTCGGCGACCTGGCCCCGGGGCTGGTGCACGTCGGCCGGCTGGACCAGGACACCGAGGGCCTGCTGCTGGTGACCAACGACGGCGAGCTGGCCCACCGCCTCGCGCACCCCTCCTACGGCGTGCGCAAGACCTACCTGGCGCAGGTCTCGGGCTCGGTGCCACGCGACATGTTCCGCCGGCTGCGGGCCGGGGTGGAGCTGGAGGACGGGCCGGTCCAGGTCGACTCGTTCAAGGTCGTCGACACCCACGCCGGCCAGTCGGTCGTCGAGGTGGTGCTCCACGAGGGGCGCAAGCACATCGTCCGCCGGCTGCTCGCGCACGTCGGGCTGCCCGTCTCGCGGCTGACGCGCACCGCCGTCGGTCCGGTGCAGCTGCAGCGCATGCGCAGCGGCTCGATCCGCAAGCTCTCCCGCCAGGAGGTCGGCGCGCTCGAGGAGCTCGTCGGGCTCTGACCCCGGGGCGCCTCAGAACGCCGAGGAGAGCAGCCCGAGGCCGAGGGCGGCCATGACGACGGCGATCCCGGCGTCCAGGACCCGCCAGGCGGCCGGCCGGGCGAAGAGCGGGCGCAGGAGCCGCGCGCCGTACCCGAGCGCGCTGAACCAGAGGAAGCTCCCGACGACGGCGCCGCCGGCGAACCACCACCGCCGGTCGCCGTGGCTGTCGGCGACCGAGCCGAGCAGCAGCACGGTGTCCAGGTACACGTGCGGGTTCAGCCAGGTCAGCGCCAGGCAGGTGGCGACGGTGGCGGCCAGCCCCGTCCGCCGGCCCGCTGTGTCGACGGCGATCGAGGACGGCCGCAGCGCGCGGCGGGCGGCGAGGGCGGCGTAGCCCAGCAGGAACGCGGCGCCCGCGAGCCGGATGACGGTGATGGCGTCGGGGAGACGCCCGCTCAGCCACGAGTTGCCCGCGACGCCGGCCAGGATGAGCACGGCGTCGGAGACCGCGCACACCGCCACGACCACCGGCACGTGCTCCACGCGCAGGCCCTGCCGGAGCACGAAGGCGTTCTGCGCGCCGATGGCCACGATCAGCGAGAGGCCGAGCCCCAGCCCGGCCGCCGCGGCCAGCAGTCCTGTCGTCACGTCCGGCGACGCTAGGCAGGCGACGGCATGCAGTCCAGCTCATCTTTCTTAAGCGGCATTAGCATCGCTGTCGATGGACGTGGATCTGGCACAGCTCCGCACCCTGGTCGCCGTGGTCGAGGAGGGCACCCTGGAGGCGGCGGCGCGACGGCTGCACGTCACGCCGTCGGCGGTCTCCCAGCGGTTGCGCGCGCTCGAGGAGGCCACCGGCCGGGTCCTCGTCCGGCGCGGCCGGCCGGCCACGGTCACCGCCGCCGGCGAGCCGGTGCTCCGGCTCGCCCGCCAGATCGGGCTGCTCGTCGCCGACACCGGCCGCACCCTCGACCCGGCCGGCGCGGCGCTGCCGGTGGTCCCCCTCGCGGTGAACGCCGACTCGCTGGCCACCTGGGTGCTGCCCGCGCTCGCCCCGCTGGCCGGCGAGCTGCGCCTGGACCTGCACAGCACCGACCAGACCCACACCAGCGCGCTGCTGCGCGCGGGCACGGTCATGGGGGCGGTCACCTCCGACGCCGAGCCGGTGGCCGGCTGCCGGGTGACGCCGCTGGGCACCATGCGCTACCTCCCGTGCGCGGCGCCCGGGTTCCTCGACCGCTGGTTCCCCGACGGGCCCGCGCCCACGGCCCTGGCCCGGGCGCCGGTCGTCGTCTTCGACCGTCGGGACGACCTGCAGCACGCCTACCTGCGCCGGCACCTGGCGACGACGGCGGACGTGCCGGTCCACCACGTGCCCTCGTCGGCCGACTTCCTCACCGCGGTGGCGCTGGGCTTCGGCTGGGGCATGCTGCCGGAGCTGCAGCTCGAGGCCGCGGCGCCCCCGCCGGGCGGCCCCGCCGTCCGTCCGTTCGACCCGGCGGGCGCGGTCGACGTGCAGCTGCACTGGCAGCAGTGGCGGCTGGACTCCGCACCGCTGGACCGGGTGGCCGAGGCGCTGGTCCGGTCGGCGCGCGCCCGGTTGCGGGGCTGAGCCCCCCACCCGGCGGCCCCGACGCGGGCCGTCCGGCCGGGTACGGCGCGCGCGGGGGAGAGCGGGAGGCGGTGCGCTCCCTAGACTCGTGGGGTCCCCGGGCGAACGGGGCAGCGCGAGCGAGGAGTGTGCATGGCCGTCCGAGCCATCCGGGGTGCGACCCAGGTCGACGCCGACGACCGGCAGCAGGTGCTCGAGGCCACCCGTGAGCTGGTGAGCGAGGTGCTGGAGCGCAACCGGCTCGAGCACGACGACGTCATCAGCATCCTGTTCACCGCCACCCCCGACCTGGTCTCGGAGTTCCCGGCGCTGGCCGCCCGCGAGCTCGGGATGGGCGGGGTGCCGCTGATGTGCGCCACCGAGATCGGCGTGCCCCACGCCCTGCCGCGCGTGCTGCGCCTCATGGCCCACGTCGAGACGCCGCTGTCCCGCGCGGAGATCCAGCACGTCTACCTGCGCGGCGCCGTGGCGCTGCGGCGGGACATCGCCCAGTGACGGCAGCCCGGGACGGCAGCCCAGTGACAGCAGCCCAGTGAACGAGCAGGAGCACATGAGCACCCCCCAGAGCCCTTTCCGCGGGTCGGTGACCCTCGACGGCCCGTCGGGGACCGGCAAGTCCAGCGTCGCCCGCGGCGTCGCCGCCCGCCTGGGTGCGGCCTACCTCGACACCGGGGCGATGTACCGCGCGGCCACCGTCGTCGTCCTCGACGCCGGCGTGGACCCCGAGGACGCCGAAGCCGTGGCCCGCACCGTCGCCGAGACCCGGCTGGTCGTGGGCACCGAGGCCGCCACCGAGCGGGTCGAGGTCGACGGCACCGACGTCGCCGCCCGCATCCGCGGCCCCGAGGTGACCCGGGCGGTCTCCGCGGTCTCCGCCGTGCCGGCGGTCCGCCGGCAGCTGGTCGACCAGCAGCGCGCCCTGGTGGCCGGTGCCGAGGCCGTGGTGGTCGAGGGCCGCGACATCGGCACCGTGGTGCTGCCCGACGCGACGCTGAAGGTCTACCTGACCGCCGCCCCCGAGGTGCGCGCGCAGCGCCGCGCCGCCCAGCTGGGCGTCACCGACGCCGCGGAGATCGCCGCGCTCGCCGCCGACCTGCGGCGCCGCGACGAGTACGACAGCAGCCGGGCCGACAGCCCGCTCCGCCCGGCGGCCGACGCCGTCGTCGTCGACAGCAGCACGCTGTCGCAGGCCCAGGTGGTCGACCGCGTCGTGGCGCTGGCCGAGTCCGCCGTCCCGGCGGGAGACCGGTCGTGACCGAGCCGCAGAGCGGGCCGCTGCCCGTCGTCGCCATCGTCGGCCGCCCCAACGTGGGCAAGTCGACGCTGGTCAACCGCATCCTCGGCCGCCGCGCGGCGGTCGTGCAGGACACCCCGGGCGTCACCCGTGACCGGATCGCCTACGAGGCGTTGTGGAACGGCAAGCGCTTCACCGTCGTCGACACCGGTGGCTGGGACCCCCGGGCCGCCGGCCTGGGCGCCTCGATCACCCGTCAGGCCGAGTACGCGATGACGACGGCCGACGTCATCGTGCTCGTCGTCGACAGCCAGGTCGGCGCCACCGAGACCGACCTGGCCGCCGCGCGGGTGCTCCGCCGCAGCGACCGGCCGGTGATCCTGGTGGCCAACAAGGTCGACGACGAGCGCAGCGAGGCCAACGCCGCCGAGCTGTGGAGCCTGGGCATGGGCGAGCCGCACGCGGTGAGCGCGCTGCACGGCCGGGCCAGCGGCGACCTGCTCGACCTGATCCTCGACTCGCTGCCCGAAGCACCGCGGGAACAGGAGGAGGAGGGCGGCCCCCGCCGCGTGGCGCTGGTCGGCCGGCCCAACGTGGGCAAGTCCAGCCTGATCAACCGGCTGGCCAAGGAGGAGCGCTCGGTCGTCGACTCCGTCGCCGGCACGACCGTGGACCCGGTCGACTCCCTGGTCACCCTCGGCGGTGAGGAGTGGCGCTTCGTCGACACCGCCGGTCTGCGCCGCAAGGTGAACACCGCCAGCGGCATGGAGTACTACGCCAGCCTGCGCACCGAGGCCGCCATCCAGGCCGCCGAGGTCTGCGTCGTCCTGCTCGCCGCCGACGAGGTGATCAGCGAGCAGGACCAGCGGGTCATCACCCAGGTCGTCGAGGCCGGTCGCGCGCTGGTCCTGGCCTTCAACAAGTGGGACACGCTCGACGAGGACCGGCACGCCCAGCTGGAGCGGGAGATCGATCGCGACCTCGCGCACGTGAAGTGGGCGACGCGGGTCAACATCTCGGCGTCCACGGGCCGTGGCGTCGGGAAGCTGGCCGACCACCTCCGCGCCGCGATCGCCTCGTGGGAGACCCGCGTGCCGACGGCGGAGCTGAACACGTTCGTGCGGGCGCTGGTGCAGGAGACGCCGCCGCCGGCCCGCGGTGGGCGCGCGCCGAAGATCAAGTACGTCACGCAGGCCGACGTCCGGCCGCCGCGCTTCGTCGTCTTCTCCACCGGCTTCCTGGAGGCCGGCTACCGCAGGTTCCTGCAGCGCAGGCTGCGCGAGCAGTGGGGCTTCCAGGGCACGCCGATCGAGATCTCGGTGAAGGTCCGCGAGGGGCGGGAGAAGGACGGCAAGCGCGGCTGACCACCGTCGAGGCGGGCGTCGGCCGTGCGGTAACCTTCTCGGGCGGTCGTTCGCGGCCCGGGGAAGCCCGGGACGTCATCGTCCCGCGGGCTGTAGCGCAGCTTGGTAGCGCACTTGACTGGGGGTCAAGGGGTCGCAGGTTCAAATCCTGTCAGCCCGACAGAGAAACCGCAGGTCAGAGGCGGGTCGGCCGTGACGGCCGGCCCGCCTTCCTCGTGGGCGGGGCAACGGTCACGGCGACGCGGCCACCCGCGGCGCCGTCCGGGACGGCGTCCCTCTGCAGGGGCATCGGGAGCTCCGCGGAATTGCCCCCGGCGCACCGGCCGGGATGATCGTCATGTGAGGTCTCCCCATGCCGAGTGAACGCTTCACCGGGCTGTCCGCCGTGCTCGACGCCCTTCGGGACGCCCCGAGCACCACCCAGTCGGAATTGGTCGAGCAGGTGGGGCTCGGTCGCAGCGTGGTCGCCGAGCGGGTCGCTGAACTCCAGGCGGCGGGCCTGGTGGCGTCCGATGGGCTCGGACCCTCCACCGGAGGCCGTGCGCCCCGCCGGCTGCGGCTCCGTGCGGAGGCCGGTTCCGTCCTCGGGGTGGACATCGCGTCCAACGAGCTCGTGGTGGGCGCTGCCGATCTGGCTGGGACGATCCGCGCTACGGCGCAGGAGCACATCGACGTCTCTCGGGGGTGGGAGGCGGTCCTGCCGACCGTCGAGGCGATGGGGAGCGCACTGATCGCCGAGGCCGGCCTGCAGGGGAACGTCTGGTCCGTGGCGCTGGGCATGCCCGAGCCGGTGGCCCTCGACGGCGCAGCACCCGCCGCCCTGCCCACCATGCCCACCTGGGACGGCCGTGCCGTGCGCCAGCGGCTCGGGTCGGCCTGGTCGGCACCGGTGTGGATGGATGACCGGGTCAACCTGCTCGCCCTCGGCGAGCGCCGGGTCAACCCGGTGGCCGCTCGATCGGCGCACATGCTCTACCTCGGCGGCGGCGCCGGCATCGGGGCCGCCGTCGTGACCGACGGCCGGTTGTACCGGGGGGCGCGCGGGCTGGCCGGCGCAATCGGGCACGTCACCGTGCCAGAGGGCGGTGAGGTGGTGTGCCGGTGCGGCAGCGTCGGCTGCCTCGAGGCCGTCGTCGGCGGTGCCGCGCTCTCCCGCGACGCCCGGCTGCTCGCCGAGACCGGCCAGAGCCCGGTGCTGGCGGCGATCCTGGCCGAGACCCGGGCGCTCCGCCCGCTGGACATCACCCGCGCCGCGGAGCAGGGGGATCCGGCGGCCCGGGCGTTGCTGCACCGGTCGGCCACGGTCATCGGAGGAGTCCTCGCCACGCTCGTCAACGCCTACAACCCCGAGCTCGTGGTGGTGGGCGGCGGCATCGCGCGGGCCCGCGCCCACGTCCTCGCCGCGATCCGCGAGGCCATCTACCGGCACGCTCTCCCAGCGGCGACGCGTGACCTGCAGGTCGATCTCTCCGCCGTCGACGAGGAGATCGCGGGCGTCACCGGAGCGGTGCAGTTCGCTCTCGACCGGGTCTTCTCCCGGGAGCACCTGCCGACGCTGCTGGCCGCCAGGACGGGGACCCACCGTGAGTCCGGCCTGTCAGCCTGACCTCTCGGTCGCTGCACTCTTCTCTTCTGTCGGTTTCCGGAGAAAGCCCTTAGTCTCGGAACGTGACATCCCGCCTCGTCGCTGCCGCGGAGCGGCGCGATGCCTGCTGAGCGGATCGACGGCCTGGTCGCCGTCCTGGATGCGATCCGCAGCAGCGGCGGGATCACCCAGCCGCAGCTGATGCGGGTCGTCGGGCTGGGCCGCAGCGTCGTCGCCCAGCGCGTCGCCGAGCTGCAGGATGCCGGGCTGGTCGCGTCGGACGGGCTGGGCGCGTCCACGGGCGGCCGGGCACCGCGGCGGCTGCGTTTCCGGGCGGAGTCCGGCGTCGTCGCCGGTGTGGACATCGGGGCGACCGGCATGGTCGTCGGCCTGGCCGATCTCGCCGGTACCGTCCTGAGCAAGGTCGAGGAAGGCGTGGACGTCGCGGACGGGCCCGAGGTCGTCCTGACCCGCGTCGAGCAGGTGGTCGAGGAGTTGCTGCGCGCACAGCCGACCCCGCGTCCGCTCTGGGGTCTCGCGGTAGGGGTGCCCGGTCCGGTCGACGTCGGCACGGGCCTTCCGGTCGCCCCTCCGATCATGCCGGGCTGGGACGGCTACTCCATCCCCGACCGCCTCGGCGCAAGGTTCGCGGCGCCCGTCTGGGTCGACAACGATGTGAACCTGCTGGCCCTGGGCGAGCTGCGCACCAACCCGGTGGCCGCGGCCGCGGGTGATCTCCTGTACGTCAAGATTGGGACGGGGATCGGCGCCGGTCTGGTCTCCGGTGGTCGCCTGCACCGCGGGGTCAACGGGTGTGCCGGCGACATCGGGCACGTGGTGGTCGCCGAGGCCGGTGAGGTCGTCTGCCGGTGCGGCAACGTCGGCTGTCTCGAGGCCGCGGCCGGTGGTGCGGCACTCGCCCGCGACGGCCGGCGCCTCGCGGAGGCCGGCGGGAGCCCGGTGCTGGCCGAGCTCCTGGCGGCTTCGGGGAGGATCACCGCCGCTGACGTGACGGTGGCCGCGGACCGGGGGGATCCGGCAGCGCGGGCCCTGCTCGCCCGGGCCGGGCAAATGGTCGGCAGCGCCCTCGCGACGCTGGTCAGCTTCTACAACCCTGCGCTGGTGGTCCTGGGAGGCGGCGTCGTCCAGGCGGGGGACCACGTCCTGGCGGTCATCCGCGAGTCGGTCTACCGCCGGTCGCTCCCGCTCGCGACCCGGACGTTGCGCATCGAGCACGCGACCCTGGGGGAGGACGCCGGGCTGGCGGGCGCCGTGCACCTTGCGCTCGACGCGATCTTCGCCCCGCACCGCCTGCCGCTGTGGTTGCCGTTCCACAGCCCCGCGGCCCACCCCGAACTCGCCACGGCCATGGCCGACGCCGCAGCCTGACCGCCCGTGGTCGACGCGCACTGGGGCACCGCCGGCGCCATAGACGCCGGTGATGCGGCACATCAGGACTCTTAGGTCCCCCATCCGTTGACTTCCTCCGGTGACGGACAGAAGTATGTGGTTGGCATCACGCCGACAGCGCAGCGGTCCAACCGGACACCGCGGCAGAGGCGTCCCGTCGTCGAACCGGCCGAGCGACCGGCCGCGTCACGAAAGGCTCCTACATGAACCAGCAAGGCCATGGGCGGATCCGCCGTCTCGGCGTCCTCGCCGCCGTGCCCGCCGTCAGCGTTCTCACGCTCGCGGCGTGCGGCGGCGGGGACGAGGGAGGCGGCGGTGCAGCCGGCGCGGGCGGCGGCGCCGCCGACAGCTTCACGTGGGCGTTCGAGAACGCCAGCGGTGGCGCTGAGAACCCGTGGCTGGTCCTCGCCGAGGAGTACACCGAGGAGACCGGTGTCCAGATCGAGACCCAGCCGCTGCCGCCGGACAGCTACGGGCTGACGATGCGGACCCAGCTGCAGGGCGGGAACGCGCCGGCCCTCATGATGTTCTCTCCCGGCTCCGGCCAGTCGAGCTCGGTCATCCCGCTGGCCGAGGCCGGCTACCTCGAGCCGCTCGGCGAGGCGTCCGCGGCACTGGTGCCGGAGGGCAGCGAGTCCCAGTTCGGGATCGACGGGGAGATCTACGCGCAGCCGACCAGCCTCATCCCGGTCGCCGTGACGTGGAACGCCGGGGCCGCCGGGGAAGCGGGGGTCGAGTACCCCGAGGACTTCGACGCCTACCTGGAGGCCTGCCGGTCGCTGGCCGACGAAGGCAGGTCCATGGCCGTCATCGCCGGGGCGGTCCCGCCGAACCCCGGCCTGATGTCCATGGCGATCTCCGCGACGCGGGTCTACGCCGAGACCCCGGACTGGAACGACCAGCGGGCCGCCGGGGAGACCACGTTCGCCGAGAGCGAGGGCTGGCAGGAGACGCTCCAGACGGTCGTCGACCTCAACGAGGCCGGCTGCTTCCAGCCCGGCGCGCCCGGTGCGGGCTTCGACGCCATCACCCAGGGCATCACGCAGGGCACGTCGCTGACCGCGTTCCTGCCCGGTACCGCCGCCAACGAGCTCATGAACGCCACGCCGGGCCTCGAACTGGACACGCGCGCCTTCCCGCCGGCCGAGGGCGAACCGTACCTGCTCGCCAGCCCCAACTACGTGCTCAGCGTCAACGCCGACGCTGACGAGGGGGAGAAGCAGGCGGCTCTCGATTTCCTCGAGTGGATGGCCGACCCGGAGAACGCCGAGCGCGTCACCGAGATCCAGGGCGGTGTCCCGATCACCGGTCCCGGGGCGAACCTGAACGCGGCGTACGAGCCGGTGCGTGACCTGCTGGAGTCGGGCAGCTACGCGCCTCTGCCGAACCAGGGATGGCCGAACCCGGGTGTCTACGACGCCCTGGCCACCGGGGCCCAGGGGCTGCTGACCGGCCAGAGCGACGTCCAGTCGGTGCTCGAGGCCATGGACCAGGCCTACGACCAGTAGCAGCACAGCGGGCTGCGCTCCGGATCGAGTCGAGGGACGAACGATGACTGCAACCATGGGTACTCCGCAGGACACGACTCCCGTCGTCCGGGGCGCGGCAGCAGGCGCCGGGGGTGGAGCACCGTTCCGCTCCCGGCGCCCCCGCCCGCTCATCTCCCACGGCCGGTGGTGGTGGGCGCTGCCCGCCGTCCTCGTGGTCGTGCTGATCCACTACCTGGCCACCGCGGGCGGCGCCTTCTACGCCTTCACCAACTGGACCGGGGTCGGGGACTTCGACTTCATCGGCCTGGAGAACTTCCGGCGCATCTTCGACGACCCGGCCATGATCGGGTCGATCCAGAACACGCTGTTCCTGGCGTTCGGGTTCCTCATCGCCACGAACGTCGTGGGCCTGGTCCTCGCGCTCGCCCTGAACCGCACGCTCCGGACGCGCTACCTCCTGCGGGTGCTCTTCTTCATGCCCGTCGTCCTGAGCCCGCTGGCGGTGTCCTACGTCTGGAAGTTCATCTTCGACTTCAACGGGCCGCTGAACGGGGTACTGGGCTGGATCGGCATGGAGCCCCGGCTGTGGCTGGCGGACCCCGGCCTGGCGCTGTGGGCGGTGCTGGTGGTCATGGCCTGGCAGACCACCGGCATGGTGATGGTCATCTACCTCGCCGGCCTGGCGACGGTGCCGGCGGAGATCGAGGAAGCCGCCGCTCTGGACGGCGCCAGCACCTGGCGGCGCTTCCGGCACATCACCCTGCCGTCGATCCGGCCGTCGGTCGCGATCGCCTCGACGCTCATGCTCATCCAGGGCCTGCGCGTCTTCGACCAGGTCATGGCGCTGACCGGCGGGGGGCCCGCGGGTGCCACCGAGACCCTGGCCACGCAGGTCTACAAGGAGACCTTCGCGCTGAGCAACTTCGGTTTCGGCGCTGCGCTGGCCCTCCTGCTGACCTTGATCATGCTCGTCTTCGCCGTCCTCCAGCAGGCGGCCACCAAGGACCGTTCCTAAGGGGCCCGGATCATGTTCCGCTACACGAAGATGACGGCCCTGCGCGAGGGGCTCGTCTGGGTCGCCGCGCTGCTGACCCTGCTCCCCTTCTACTTCCTCGTCATCACCGCGCTGAAGCCCGACGAGGAACTGCTGTCCACGGGGACGTCGGCGCCGCCCGGTCGGCCGACCCTCGAGAACTTCGCCGAGGTGCTGACCCAGGGCGGGGACAACAACATCCTGATGGCGCTGCTGAACAGCGTCCTGATCACGCTCGGCAGCATCGCCGGGCTGGTCGCCTTCGGATCGCTCGCCGCCTACGTGCTGGCCCGCAGCACCGCCCGGTGGGGGAGCGTCACCTTCTACCTCTTCCTCATCGCCATCCTGCTGCCCACCCAGCTGGGGCTGGTCCCGCTCTACATCGGCGCGCGGCAGCTCGGTCTGGTCGGTTCGGTGTGGGGGATGGTCCTGCTGTACGTCGGGACCCTGATGCCGCTGGCGGTGTTCCTCTACGCCGGCTTCTTCCGGAACCTGCCGCGCGACTACGAGGAGGCCGCAGCGCTGGACGGGGCCGGGCCGGGCCGGGTCTTCCTGCGCGTGGTGCTGCCGCTGATGGCGCCGGCCACCGGGACGGTCGCGATCCTCACCGGCCTGATCGTGTGGAACGACTTCTTCACCGCGTTGATCTTCCTCGGCGGTTCCGACAACCAGACGCTGCCGGTGTCGATGTACTACTACGTCGGCTCGCTGGTCTCGGCCTGGAACAAGATCTTCGCGAT
Source organism: Blastococcus sp. SYSU DS0669 (assembly GCF_054050895.1). Taxonomy (NCBI): domain Bacteria; kingdom Bacillati; phylum Actinomycetota; class Actinomycetes; order Geodermatophilales; family Geodermatophilaceae; genus Blastococcus; species Blastococcus sp. SYSU DS0669. The sequence continues at coordinate 41,060 of NZ_JBJHAE010000026.1, forward strand.
CGTGATCATCTCGATGGTGCCCATCCTGGCCTTCTACCTCTTCGCCCAGAAGCGGTTCATCCAGGGCTTCGCCGGCGGCATCAAGTAGGCGCTCGCTCCTGCCGCCCGGCGCTCAGCGCGCCCCAGCGCCACCCGTCCCGCTCCAGCCGCCCGGTCGTGCTCGTCCACCGGTCTGCCCTCACCCATCGTCCGTGGCCGCGGCCACCTGCCTCGCGAGGAGTTCCCATGGCTGACGACGTCGCTGCCGGCACCGCCGGCCGCTGGCCCGCCGGCACGGTGCACGGCCGCACCACCGGTCGCTGCGAGGGTGCCCTCCCACGGGTGGAGCCGTCCCGCACCGGCCGCTGGATCGAAGCCGGCGTCTGACATGACCCAGCTCGGTATGACGCTCTTCTCGCTGACCCCGCTGTGGCGGGGAGGCGCCGACGCGGTCGGACTGCTGGAACAGGTGGCCGCTGCCGGGTGCGGCCCGGCGGTCGAGCTGATCGGCCACCAGGCCTGGCGCGGCTTCCCCGCGGTCGCGCCGGAGGACGAGCGCGCCTTCCGCGACGCGGTCGAGCGGCTGGAGCTCACGCCGGTCGCCCTGGGGGTGTACACCGATCTCTTCCGCCGTCCGGGGCGGCCGATGACGGTGGAGCAGGCCTTCGACGACATCGCCCCCCAGCTGGCGGCCGCCGCGCGACTCGGCTTCCCCGTCGTCCGGGCGACGCTCGGGATGTCCCCCGAGCTGCTCGGCAGGGTCGCCGCGGAAGCGGAGCGGCTGGGCGTCGTCCTCACCTTCGAGGTGCAGGGCGCCACCACGCCGGGCGCCCCGGCCGTGCTGGAGCTGGTGGAGCTGCAGCGGCGGACCGGGACGCCCTTCCTCGGGCTGACGATCGACTCCAGCCTCTCCACGTCCGCGCTCCCGTCCGCCCTCGGTATGGCGCTGCGCCGGCTGGGTCTCGCTGCACCGGAAGTCACCGCGGTGCACCAGGCGTGGGCCCAGGGCGGCCCGATCGGGCCGCGCATCGGATCGGCGCTGGCGGTGGTCGCGGGGCACCCGCGTGAAGCGGAGCTGGCTCCACTGGTCGCCGGTGTGCTCGGCCGGTGCGGCCGGACGGAGCCGGAGGAGTGGGCTGAGCTCCTGCCGCTCGTCCGGCACGCGCACGCGAAGTTCTGGGACACGGACGTCGAGGCAGTCCGTGGGTCGCACGGAGCGTGGCTGCGAGCGCTGTCCGCAGCCGGCTACGAGGGCGCAGTCCTGAGCGAGTGGGGCGGCCACGAACTGCTCGAGCGCGACGGGGCGGACCCGATCGCCGTCTCGGCGGCGCACGTCGCGCTCCTGTCCGAGCTGGCCGGTGCCCGGACGGCGGTGACGGCATGACGATGAGCGAGGGCACCCTGCGCTCCGACGCGGTCTCGGCCCCGGACGGCCGCCTGCACCTCGCCGTCCGCCTGCCCTGGTACCGGTCGTTGCCGGTCTCCTGCCTCGAGGAGGTGGAGGTGACCGTCGACGGTGCCCAGGTGCCACTGCGCTCGGTCTCGACCGGCGGCTTCACCGGCCCGGTTTCCGACGCCGGCGGGTCCGGCACCTGGTGGGACCTGCGCGACGCGCTGGACGTGGCGCTCGACGCCCCGGGGGTTCCGGGGGCACGGCACCAGATCGGACTCGGCGTCGCCGTCCGGATCCCCTACATCCAGCAGGCCCCCGGCGTGCCGCTCGTGCAACGGGTGACCGTCCAGATCGAAGGGACAGTCCGATGAGCCGGCTCACCGTCGGTGACACCGCTCCACCCCTCGCGCTGCCCGGGACGGACGGCGCCACCGTCGGTCTCGACCCGGCGGACCGCGCCGCGACGGTCGTCGTCTTCACGGCCAACGGCTGCCCCTACGCGCGCGCCTGGCACGACCGCATCCAGGACGTCGTCCGCGATTACGCCACCCGGGACGTCGCCGTCCTGCAGGTCGTCAGCAACGACGAGTCCGACCACCCGGAGGACTCAGCGGAGGGTCTGCGGCAGCGGGTCGCCGCCGGCGAGGTGGTCGGGCCTTTCCTGCGCGACCCCGAGCAGGTCGTCGCCCGCGCCTACGGGGCAACGGCCACACCGGAGGTCTTCGTGATCGACCGGCGCGGTGTCGTGCGCTACCACGGCGCGCCGGACGGGAACCACGACGATCCTGCCCAGCGCGCCGGGTGGCTGCGTGAGGCGCTCGAGGACGTGCTCGCCGCGCGGGCCGTGGCCAGGCCGGTCACCTCTCCGGCCGGGTGCTCGATCAAGTGGCGGGTCGAGGTCCGCTGGTGGGCCGGTTGCCCCACGCGCGAGCGAGCCGCACAGGTGCTGCGGGACACCCTCGCCGAGCTGGGACGGGACGAGGTGGCCGTGGTCGAGCGCGAGGTCCGCAACCGGGAGGAGGCGCGGCGGCTGGGGTTCACCGGCTCCCCGACGTTCGCGGTGGGCGGCCGGGACCTGTTCCCGACTGCTGCGCCTGCGGCGCTGACCTGCCGGGTCTACACCCGCCCCGACGGCCGCGGCTCCCCGCTGCCGGACCCCGCCGAGCTGGCCGCAGCCCTCCGCACCGCGCTGGTCCGGCCGTGGGAGCTACCCGGCTGGGTCGACTTCCGCACGCAGTCCCCACGCCCGTCCCGAACCACCACCGACTGAGGAGCAGTCATGGCATCGATCACGTTCGACCACGTCACCAAGCGGTACCCGGACGGGACGCAGGCGGTCTCGGAGCTCGACATCGCCATCGCCGACGGCGAGTTCCTCGTCCTCGTCGGGCCCTCGGGCTGCGGCAAGACGACGGCGCTGCGCATGGCCGCGGGCCTCGAGGAGATATCCGACGGCACGCTCCTCATCGGTGACCGTGTCGTCAACGACGTCCACCCCTCCCAGCGGGACATCGCGATGGTCTTCCAGAGCTATGCCCTCTACCCGCACATGACCGTGCGCGAGAACATCGCCTTCCCGCTGCAGTGCTCGGGAGTGGGCAAGGCCGAGGTGACGGAGCGCGTCGAGCGGGCGGCGGAGGCGCTCGGGCTCACCGAGCTGCTGCACCGCAAGCCCAAGGCGCTCTCGGGGGGCCAGCGGCAGCGCGTCGCGATGGGACGCGCGATCGTGCGCCAGCCGCAGGCCTTCCTCATGGACGAGCCCCTGTCGAACCTCGACGCCAAGCTGCGCGGGCAGATGCGTGCGGAGATCCGCGGGCTGCAGCGCCGGTACGGGGTGACCACCCTGTACGTGACCCACGACCAGGTCGAGGCCATGACGATGGGCGACCGGATCGCCGTGCTGCGCAAGGGAGTGCTCCAGCAGCTCGGCACGCCCGACGAGCTCTACGACTCGCCGGCCAACCTGTTCGTGGCCGAGTTCATCGGCTCCCCGCCGATGAACGTCATGTGCGCGACGGTGGTCCGCACCGCGGCCGGCCACGAGCTCGTCCTCGGCTCGCAGCGGTTGCCGCTCCCCGCCGGTCTCCTCGAGGCCTACCCGCAGCTGGCGGGCGCCGACGCCACCCCGGTCGCCCTGGGGCTGCGCCCGGAGGCGTTGCGGGATCCCGCCACCGCGGCGCCCGACGCGCTGCGTCTCGTCGCCGAGGTCGACCTGGTGGAGAACCTGCCGCCGGAGAAGCTGGTCCGCCTGCGGCTCGACGCCGAGCCCGTGATCACCGACGCGATCATGGAGATCGCCGAGGACATGAACCCCGGTGCCTCGGGCGACCTGCGCAACCTCGCGGGCGGGACGGTGCTCCAGGCCCGGCTGCCCGGATCGGCGGGCGTGCGCGAGCGCACCCGTACCGAGTTCGCCGTCCCGCCGTCGGCCCTGCACTTCTTCGACCTGTCCACCGGGCAGGCCATCGCCCCGACCTCGCCGCGGCTCGTCGCGGTGACCGTCTGAGAGGACATCGTGTCCGCATCGGCCCACAGCATCAAGCGGGGCGTCAGCCTCTACTCCTTCCAGGAGGAGTACTTCCTGCGCATGCTGTCCGTCGAGGACTGCATCCGCGAGGCGGCTGCCTTCGGCGCCCGGGGGATCGAGCTCATCCCCGAGCAGATGATCCCCGGCTTCCCGCGGGTCAGCGACGAGTTCGTCGATTCGTGGTTCAGCTGGATGGAGAAGTACGGGACGACGCCGGTCGCCACCGACCTCTTCCTCGACACCAAGCGGTACCCCGATCGCTGGCTGACCCTGGACGAGCAGGTCGCCTCCTTCCACCGCGACATCGACATCGCGGTCCGGCTGGGTGCCCGGGTGGTCCGCGCGATCATCAACACCCCGCCCGAGGTGATGGAGGCCGCGGCCCCCTACGCCGAGGACCATGGCGTCCGGCTGCTGCTGGAGGTGCACGCGCCCTTCCACTACGAGCACCCGTGGATCCTCCAGCACCTCGAGGTCATGCACCGCACCGGTTCGCCGGCGCTCGGCCTCATGCCGGACATGGGCACGTTCGTGGAGCGCTTCCCCCGGGTGGTCAGCGAGAGGGCGCTGCGGGACGGCGCCAAGCCGGAGCTGGTCGACCTGATCGTGCGGACCTACGACGACCACGGCGACACCCACGCCCTGATGGACGTCGTCAACTACCGCGGCGGCGGTCCGGTCGACTTCGGGCTGGCCCGGCAGGCGACGCACTACATCTGGACCGAGCCGAAGTCGATGCTCGAGCACATGGCCCTCATCGGGCACATCCAGGCGAAGTTCTACGAGATGACCGACGACGAGGTCGAGTACTCGATCCCTTACGACCGGATCGTCCCGGTGCTCGTCGAGGGCGGCTTCGACGGCTACCTGTCCAGCGAGTACGAGGGCAACCGGCACATCCAGGACGCCTTCCCCGTGGACAGCGTCGAGCAGGTCCGCCGCCAGCACGCCATGTTCGCCCGCCTGCTCGGAGAGACCACCGGAGAGGACGCCTGATGTTCGACCAGTACATCGTCTGCGAGGAGGGCTTCCGCCCCCTGGACGACGGCCGCACCGGCGGTGTCGTCGAGGTCCGCATGCCGTACTACCGCGGCCTGGCCCTGTCGATGGTGGAGGCAGTCGACCTGGTGCTCGACGGACAGCCCGTCCCGCCGTCGCGGACCACGTTCACGGTGCACGGGAACACCTACACCTTCGACCAGCTGCCTCGGACGACCGACGACCGCTGGGAGATGGGGGAGCGGGCCCAGCTCGCCTTCGAGACCGACGAGCCGCTCGGGCCGGGAGAGCACGACGTCGCCGTGGCGGTCCGTCTGCGCATCTCGTACATGCCCGTGCCGGGAGGGGCGCGCGACAGCAAGCGGCTCACCCTCGCTGCCTGATCCCACGTCCCACCCCACGAGGAGCTCCCGCATGACTTCCCCCGGACGACCGTCCCTCGGCATCGGGCTGGTCGGCTACGCGTTCATGGGCGCGGCCCATTCGCACGCCTGGCGCACCGCCCCCCACTTCTTCGACCTCCCGCTGCGCCCGGAGCTGACCGTGCTGGCCGGCCGGGACCCCGCCAAGGTCGCCGAGGC
>NZ_JBJHAE010000027.1:0-41975 GCF_054050895.1 Blastococcus sp. SYSU DS0669
CCCCCCCCCCCCCACCCCCATCCACCCACACACCACCCGCACCCCCCCCCCCCCCCCCCCCCCCCCCCCCCCCCCCCCCCCCCCCCCCCCCCCCCCCCCCCCCCCCCCCCCCCCCACGGTGAGGGTGGACGCCACCAGCACGCGAGAGGGCCCGGTCCAGGAATCCTGGACCGGGCCCTCTCGCGTGCGTAGGGCGGGCTTACACCCCGGCGGCGACGGCGGCGGGTTCGGCGGCGATCAGCCGGGCCCGCTCCTCCTCGCTCATGCCGCCCCAGACGCCGTAGGGCTCGCGGACGGCGAGCGCGTGCTTCAGGCACGCGTCGACGACCGGACAACGGGAGCAGACGGCCTTGGCCGCGGACTGCCGCCGCGCCCGGGCCGGCCCGCGCTCCCCGTCGGGGTGGAAGAAGAGGGACGTGTTCTCGCCACGGCAGGCGCCATGGAGCTGCCAGTCCCAGACCTCGGCGACGGGCGTCGGGAGTCTGCGGATGTCGGCCATGTCTCCTCCAGGACTCGGTAGAGCCGGAGGGGGCTGTCCGGCTGCATGGGGCCCGGTGCCCTCGCCGTCCCACCTCCAAACACAGCCGATCCGCAACTTTTGCCGTGTGTGCGCTGCGTCACCTGGCCGCATGGGCCCTCACCCCCCGGGGTGAGGGCGTCTGTTCCGCCGCCTGCGGGTCGATCAGTGTGACTCCAGGTCGTGCTGACGACCGGGAGGGGGATCACCCGGACCGGCTGCCCGACCGGCGCAGAGGTGGAGGGCCCCCGGTGGACCCTCCACCCCCGCGCCGCCCGGTCGGGTGCCTTCCCGACCGGTGGGGGGACCCGGCCGCCGAGCGGCCGGGAGGAGCGAGGAGCTGGCGTGATCGACGACAGGATGCGCGCACCCGTGCACGGCGCGACCGTGTGGGTGTACGACGAGCGACGGCGGGTGCGTGACGACGTCGCCTCACGGCTGGTCGCTCTGCCGTTCGTGGGCCGGGTCGAGGTGGTCGGTGACGCGCAGTCGCTCATGGCCCGCCTGGCCACCCGCACCCCCGACGTCCTGGTGGTCGGCACCCAGCGCGCCGTCGACACCGGGCTCTCCGCCGCCACCCAGGCGCTCCGGACGCACCCGGGTCTCCCGGTCCTGGTGCTCGGTGCGCCCGACGACGCCGACAGCGTCCGGGCCGCCGTGGCCTTCGGCGCCCGCGGCTACCTGCGGTGGGACGCGACCCCGATCGAGATGGGGCTGGGCCTCTCCCGGCTCGGGCTGCGCGCCGACGGCCGGATCCCGCAGCAGGTGAGCGCACCGGCGCCCGCGTGGAGCGGCGCCGCCCCGCTGGCCGGCTCGGCACCCACGACCGTGCGGTCGACCGTCCGCGACGCCACCCCCGCCGTGGCGCTGTCCATGCGGGAGATGCAGGTGCTCACCGGGATGAGCCAGGGCAAGAGCAACGCCCAGATCGGCCGGGAGCTCTACCTGTCCGAGGACACCATCAAGACCCACGCCCGGCGGCTGTTCCGCAAGCTGGGCGCCAAGGACCGCGCCGAGGCGGTCGCGACGGGCTTCCGCCGCGGCATCATGTCCTGACCGGAGGCGCACCGCCCAGATGCGCCTGGTGGCGGTCATCCGACCTCGGTCGACCGCCACCACACGTATATCGGTGCGTCACGCACCTGCAGGGTTGCGCCGAGTGGGGCCCGAAGGGTCCCGCGCAGGCGCGACGGACGCGCTCAGCGCAGCAGGGGGACGGCACCTGGCCGCGGTGTCGTCCGGAGGACGACGATGTGCACAGCTCAGTCGTCCCGGGCGTGGCGGCCGGTGCGCCCGCCGCTGGGCTCGTCCCGCTCCGCCAGCGCCGCGACGCCGTCGGCGTACCCGCTGGCGTAGTCCCAGCTGACGTAGTCGTCGGGGTTCGGGTCGAACGGCGGCTCGTGCCGGCCGGTCTGGCCCTCGTCGAGGAGCTGACGCAGGTTGGCCTGCATCAGCGCCCAGTCGACGTGGTGCTCCTCCTCGCAGTCGGGGCAGTCGACCACGATGCCCTTGATGCCGGTCGGCTCGAGCAGTGTGCGGAAGACCTCGAGCTCGGCGAGGTCGTCGAGCACCCCGGCGCGCTCCTCCATCGTGAGGGGCGGAGGGGCGGGGCCGTCGGCCGGGCCGAAGTCGGGCCCGGAGGCGTCGTCGAACGGAGACACGGTCACACGGTAGCCGCCGGGCAGGCGGAGCGACGCCCCCTCCGCGCCGCCGCCTACGATCAGAGCAGGTCCCGCGCGCCCGCGAGGTGTGTCGAACCGGTGTCCGACCCGATCCGCGCCGAAGGGTGGCCGCGCACATGCAGCCCGACTCCGTGCCCGAGCTGCCGGCGAAGTTCGCCCGCCTCGGGCTCACCTACGACGACGTCCTCCTGGTGCCGGGGGCGTCCGACGTCGTCCCGGCCGAGGTGGACACCAGCAGCCGGGTGACCCGGCGCATCACCCTGGCGGTGCCCCTGCTGTCCAGTGCGATGGACACCGTGACCGAGGCGCGCATGGCGATCGCCATGGCCCGCGTCGGCGGCATGGGGGTGCTGCACCGCAACCTCTCCGCCGAGGAGCAGGCCGGCCAGGCCGACCTGGTCAAGCGGTCGGAGGCCGGCATGGTCACCAACCCGGTCACCTGCTCGCCCGAGAACACCCTCGCCGAGGTGGACGCCCTCTCGGCGCGCTACCGCATCTCCGGGGCCCCGGTCGTCGACGCCGAGGGCGTCCTGGTGGGCATCGTCACCAACCGCGACATGCGGTTCGAGACGGACATGAACCGGCTGGTGCGCGACGTCATGACGCCGATGCCGCTGGTCACCGCCCCGGTGGGCGTCGACCCGGAGACCGCGCTCGGCCTGCTCTCCCAGCACAAGATCGAGAAGCTGCCGCTGGTCGACGACGCCGGGCGGCTCCGCGGGCTGATCACCGTGAAGGACTTCGTCAAGCGCGACCAGTTCCCGCTCTCCACCAAGGACGCCGACGGGCGCCTGGTCGTCGGTGCGGCGCTCGGCGTCGGCGAGGACGCCTACAAGCGCGCCGGGCTGCTGGTCGACGCCGGGGTCGACGTGCTCGTCGTCGACACCGCGCACGGTCACCAGCGGGCGGTGCTGGAGATGGTCGCGCGGGTGAAGAAGGACTTCGGCGGCGGCGCCGGGGTGGGCCAGGGCGTGGAGGTGGTCGGCGGCAACGTCGCGACCCGCGCGGGCGCGCAGGCCCTCGTGGACGCGGGCGTGGACGCGGTCAAGGTCGGCGTCGGCCCCGGCTCCATCTGCACCACCCGCGTGGTCGCGGGCGTCGGCGTCCCGCAGATCAGCGCCATCTACGAGGCCTGGCTGGCGGCCGGGCCGGCGGGCGTCCCGGTCATCGCCGACGGCGGGCTGCAGTACTCCGGCGACATCGCCAAGGCGCTGGTCGCCGGCGCGGACACCGTGATGATCGGTGGCCTGTTCGCCGGCGTCGAGGAGGCCCCGGGCGAGCTGGTCTTCATGAACGGCAAGCAGTACAAGACCTACCGCGGCATGGGGTCGCTGGGCGCCATGCAGAAGCGGGGCAACCAGTCGTTCAGCCGCGACCGGTACTTCGCCGACGACGTCCTCTCCGACGACAAGCTCGTGCCCGAGGGCATCGAGGGGCAGGTGCCCTACCGCGGGGCGCTGTCGGGCGTGGCCCACCAGCTCGTCGGGGGCCTGCGCGCCTCCATGGGCTACGCCGGGGCCGGCACCGTCGCCGAGCTCAAGGAGCGCGGCCAGCTCACCCGCATCACCTCCGCGGGGCTCGTGGAGAGCCACCCCCACGACATCCAGATGACCGTCGAAGCACCCAACTACCGAGGCCGCTGAACCGTGAACGTGCGCGACACCGTCGAGATCGGCCTCAACCGCTTCGCCCGCCGGGGCTACGACCTGGACGAGGTGTCCATCGTCCCGTCCCGCCGCACCCGCGACGTCGACGACGTCTCGACCGCCTGGCAGATCGACGCCTTCCGGTTCGAGATCCCGCTGGTCACCAGCCCCAGCGACGCGGTCATGAGCCCGGCGACGGCGATCGCCGTCGGCCAGGCCGGTGGCCTCGGGGTGCTCAACGGTGAGGGCCTGTGGGCCCGCTACGACAACCCGGCGGAGGTGTACCGCCGGATCGCCGAGGCGGCCGCGGCCGGAGCCCCGCCGGTGGCCCTGCTGCAGGAGGTCTACGCCGAGCCGGTCAAGACCGACCTGATCACCGCGCGCATCAAGGAGATGGGCGACGCCGGGGTGACCACGGCGATCCGGATCTCGCCCCAGCACACCGAGCAGCTCGCGCCCGCGGCGCTCTCGGCCGGGGTGGACATGCTGGTCATCCAGGGCACGATCGTCTCGGCCGAGCACGTCACCAGCCAGGGCGACGCGCTCAACCTGAAGGAGTTCATCGCCGACCTCGACGTCCCGGTGATCGTGGGGGGTGCGGCGAACTACACGACCGCTCTGCACCTCATGCGCACCGGCGCGGCCGGCGTGATCGTCGGGGTCGGCGCGGACACCTACTCGACCACCGACGACGTCATGGGCATCCGCGTGCCGCTGGCCAGCGCGATCGCCGACGCCGCCGCGGCCCGCCGCGACTACCTGGACGAGACCGGCGGCCGGTACGTCCACGTCATCGCCAACGGCCGGATCGAGACCAGCGGCGCGATCGCCCGGGCGCTGGCCTGCGGCGCCGACGCCGTCCAGCTCGGGGAGCCGCTGCGCGCTGCGGCGGAGGCGCCCGGTGGCGGGGTGTGGTGGGACTCGGTCGCGGCGCACCCGCGGCTGCCGCGCGGCGGCACCTCCGCGCGGATCGAGCCGGCCGGCTCCCTGGCCGACGTGCTCCTCGGCGAAGCCCGGGACGCGGACGGCCGCACCAACCTGTTCGGTGCGCTGGCCCGCACCATGGCCAAGACCGGGTACTCCGACCTCAAGGAGTTCCAGCGGGTCGACCTGGTCATCGGCGGCTGAGCGTGGAGTTCCCGACCGTCCTCGTCGTCGACTTCGGCGCCCAGTACGCGCAGCTCATCGCCCGGCGCATCCGCGAGGCCGGCGTCTACTCCGAGATCGTCTCCTCGGAGGTGCCGGCCGAGGAGATCGTGGCCCGCAAGCCGGCCGCGATCGTGCTCTCCGGGGGCCCGTCGAGCGTGTACGCGCCCGAGGCCCCGCAGGTGGACCCGACGCTGTTCGAGTCCGGCGTTCCGGCGTTCGGCATCTGCTACGGCTTCCAGGCGATGGCCGCCTCCCTGGGCGGCACCGTCTCCCGCACCGGCGACCGCGAGTACGGCGGCACCCCGCTGACGGTGACCACGCAGGCGCGGCTGTTCGGGGACCTCCCGGTCGAGCAGAACGTCTGGATGAGCCACGGCGACGCCGTCAGCGCGGCCCCGCCCGGCTTCACCGTGACGGCGACGTCGACCGGTGCGCCCGTCGCCGCCTTCGAGGACGTCGACCGCCGGCTCGCCGGGGTGCAGTTCCACCCCGAGGTGCGGCACACCGCCCACGGCCAGACGGTGCTCGAGCACTTCCTTTTCGACATCGCCGGGCTCGAGCCGACCTGGACGATGAGCAACGTCGTCGACGAGCAGGTCGCCGCGATCCGCGAGCGGATCGGCGACCGTCGGGCGCTGTGCGCGCTCTCGGGCGGGGTCGACTCCGCCGTCGCCGCGGCGCTGGTGCAGCGGGCGATCGGCGACAAGCTCACCTGCGTCTACGTCGACCACGGCCTGATGCGGGCCGGCGAGACCGAGCAGATCGAGCGGGACTTCGCCGCCACCACCGGCGCGGACCTGCGGGTCGTGGACGCGAGCGACCAGTTCCTCGCCGCGCTCGCCGGGGTCAGCGACCCGGAGGAGAAGCGGAAGATCATCGGCCGCGAGTTCATCCGGGTGTTCGAGCAGGCGGCCACCGACGTCGTCGCCGACGCCCAGGCGCACGGCGAGACCGTCGACTTCCTCGTGCAGGGCACGCTCTACCCCGACGTCGTCGAGTCCGGCGGCGGCAGCGGGACGGCGAACATCAAGAGCCACCACAACGTCGGCGGGCTGCCCGAGGACCTCACCTTCACCCTCGTCGAGCCGCTGCGCACGCTGTTCAAGGACGAGGTGCGCGAGGTCGGCCGGCAGCTCGGCCTGCCCGACCGGCTCGTGCAGCGCCAGCCGTTCCCGGGCCCGGGGCTCGGCATCCGCATCGTCGGGGAGGTCACCCGCGAGCGGCTCGACGTGCTCCGCAAGGCCGACGCCATCGCCCGCGAGGAGCTCTCCGCGGCGAAGCTGGACGACGAGATCTGGCAGTGCCCCGTCGTGCTGCTGGCCGACGTCCGCTCGGTCGGCGTGCAGGGGGACGGGCGCACCTACGGCCACCCGGTCGTGCTGCGCCCGGTGTCCAGCGAGGACGCGATGACCGCCGACTGGACCCGCCTGCCCTACGACGTGCTGGCGAGGATCTCCACCCGGATCACCAACGAGGTCGAGGAGATCAACCGGGTCACCCTCGACGTGACCAGCAAGCCGCCGGGCACCATCGAGTGGGAATGAGGACCCTCCTGCCCCCCGGCCCTCGCTGACGCTCGGGCCGGGCCCCTGCAGGACGGCCGTTCCAGCACCTCACGAGGGGCCGTTCCGGCACCTCACCAGGGGCCGTTCCAGCGCGTCGTCCCCGGGGGCTGCAGCACGTCACCTTGGCGGTTTCATGACGTCGTGTGGCCTCGGCGCGCGCGACGGGTCTGATCATGATCAGGTTGACGACGGCCGTTGACGTCGAGGACCCGGAGGACGAGTGATCTCCTCGGCGTGGCCGCTCCTTCCGAGCCTGGGCGTGCTGGCCGCGATGGCCGTCGTCATCGTGGTCGTCGGTGTCCGCCTCACCCGGGTCGCGGACACCCTCGCCGAGCGGACCGGGCTCGGTGACGCGATCGGCGGCGCCCTGCTCCTCGGCGCCGTCACCTCGCTGCCGGGCAACGTCACGGTCCTCACCGGCGCGCTCGAGGGCGACCCCGGGTTCGCCCTGGCCAACCCCGTCGGCGGCATCGCCCTGCAGACGGTGTGGCTGGCGATCGCCGACCTGCTCTACCGGCGGGTCAACCTGGAACACGCGGCGGCGTCGCTGCAGAACGTCCTCCAGTCCGTCCTGCTCATCGCGATGCTGGCGCTCCCGGTCATCGCGTACGCCACCCCTGACCTGCGGCTGGGGTGGATCCACCCCCTGACGCTGCTGATCCCCGCGCTCTACGGCTACGGGCTGGTGCTGCTCCGGCGGATGCAGCACGAACCCATGTGGCAGCCCAAGCACACCGACCAGACGGCGGACGACGACGAGGGCAACGGCGACGGTGACAGCGATGAGGCCGGGGCCGGGGCCGGGGACGGGAACGGGAACGGGAACGGTGACGAGCGCTCCACCGCACGGCTCTGGGGCCTGCTCGCCGCGTTCGGCCTGGTCACCGGTGTGGCCGGCTGGCTGGTGGGCAGGGCGGGGCTGAGCGTCATCGCCCGGACCGACCTCGACAGCGGTGTCCTCGGCTTCACCCTCACCACGGCGATCAGCTCGCTGCCCGAGCTCGTCGTCCTGCTGACGGCGGTGCGCATGGGCCAGCTGACCCTCGGCGTCGGCAACATCGTCGGCGGCAACGTCTACGACATCCTGATGATCTCCGTGGCCGACGTCGGCTACCTGGAGGGCCCGATCTACCGGGACGCCGGCCCGACCAGCCTGATCCTCGTCGGGGGCACGCTGCTCATGACCGCCGTACTCGCTGCGGGGCTGCTCATGCGCGACCGCAAGTGGATCGGCTTCGAGGGCGTCTCGATCCCCCTGATCTACGTGGGCACGGTGGTCCTCGCCGTCTACGCGTGACCGCAGGACGCGGCGAGGGCCCGGGAGCGGTCGCTCCCGGGCCCTCGCCCTCCGTCCCTCCCGCCGGTCAGCCCCGGCTGCGCGGTCTGCGGAGCTCCCGCACCAGCAGGGCCACGCCGGCCCCGACGAGGAGGAGCCAGAGGAGGGTGCCGTCCTCGAAGAGGCTGAACGGCAGGTCGACCCCGACCAGCGCCGACAGCGCCAGCAGGATGAAGAGGACACCCGGGACGAGGGCGACCAGGTCGACCCTGCGCCGTGGCTCCGGGGCGGGCTGGTCCTCGGTCTCCAGGGGACGGACCATCTGCCACTGCTGCTCCTGCCACGCCGTCGGCGTGGTCGGGAACTCGCTGTAGTCAGCCACGGGACACCTCCACCTGTCCGATACCGCTGTGGATCTCGAGTTCGATCTCGGCCTCGCCGTCGTCGGTCCAGTCCGCGGTACCGAGGCCGGCGACGTAGCCGCTCCCGGACGTGGTGGAGCCGAAGACGTCGACCTGGCCCACGCCGTGGTCCGCGGAGACCCGCACGTCGGCGGAGCGGGGGACGATCACCTCGACGTTCCCGATGCCGTGCTCGACCCGCACCTCGAGGGCCTCGTCGAGGTCGTCGAGGGGCACGTCGGAGAGGTCGACGGTCAGGTCGCCGATGCCCCCGCTGTAGACCTCCCGGACGTCGGCGGCGGTCTGGGGACGGTACGTCCGGTCGCCGACGCCGTCCCCACCGGAGGGCGTGGCCGTGGCGATCAGCAGCGCCAGGGACAGGAGCACCCCGAGGGTGATCAGCCCCCCGCGGGCGGTGCGGCCACCGGTGACGGCGGCGACGACAAGACCGGCGCCGACGACGAGCAGCGCCGTGCCGAGGAAGGCGGCCGGCCCGGGGTCCCAGCCGGTGAGCCGGGACAGCAGGGCCAGCAGCCCCATCAGGATCAGCAGCCCGGCGATGGTGATGCCCGGGACCGGCGACCGGGGGGCCACGGGCCCCCGGGCCCGTGACGGCAGGAACGGGCGCCCGGGCGCCGACGGGGTGCCGTCCGCCGCGACCGGCATGAGCAGCCACAGCAGCAGGTACACCAGGACGCCGGTGCCGCCGGCGAGGGCGAGGGCGACGAAGCCGACCCGCCACAGGAGCGCGTCGACGCCGCTGTACTCGGCGAGGCCGCCGCTGACGCCGCCGATCACCTTGTCGCTGCGGCTGCGGCGCAACGGGGCGCGGTCGGGCGGGGGCGACCACGGGGGCGGCTCCACCGCGGGGGGAGCGGGAGGGGGTGCGGAGGTCATGGCAGCAAGCGTGCCGACCGGCGGGGCCGGTGACCATCAGGGAACCCCCCGAACCGACCCTGGTTCCCTTTCCGGGGTGATCACCGGTGTCGGCGGGCGGGCCGCCGGTGCGACGATCGGTAGCGTGACCACCGACCTGCGCCTGCCGCCGCGCCCGCCCCTGGCGCGTCCGCGCGAGGGGCGCCTCGTCGCCGGCGTCGCGGCCGGCACCGCCGCGCACCTGCGCCAGGACCCGCTGGTCGTGCGGGTGGCGTTCGTGCTGCTGGCGACGACGGGGCTCGGGATCATCGCCTACGCGCTGCTGTGGCTCACCATGCCGGTCGCCGCCCCCGGGGAGCCGACCGCGGTGACCGAGGGCTGGCGCCCGGCCGGTGCCCGGCAGTGGATCGCGCTGGTCGTGCTCGGCCTGATCGCCGTCAGCCTGCTCGGCCAGCTCAGCCAGTGGACGAGCTCCGACGTCGTGCTGCCGCTGATCCTGCTGGCCGGCGGGCTCACCGTGATCTGGCGGCAGCTGGACACCGACCGGACCCTCGCCGTCGCTGGTGTGCGCTGGGCCCTGGCCGGTGGGGTCGCCGTCCTCGGCGTCGGGTTGTTCCTCCTGCTCGCCACCACCGGCCAGCTGGCCAACGCACGCAACGGGTTCGCCGCCACCCTGCTCATCCTCACCGGCGTCGTCCTGGCCACCGCCCCACTCTGGCGGCGGCTGCTCGACTCCCGCGCCGAGGAACGCGCCGCCCGCATCCGGTCGGAGGAGCGGGCGGCCGTCGCCGCGCACCTGCACGACTCGGTGCTGCAGACGCTCGCCCTGATCCAGCGCAACGCCGAGGAGCCGCAGGCGGTGAGCCGGCTGGCCCGCAGCCAGGAGCGGGAGCTCCGGGCCTGGCTGTACGACCCCGCCGCGGTCCGCGAGGGCGGCACGTGGGCCGGGCTGGTGGCCGGCATGGTCGCCGAGGTGGAGGCCGACCACGCGTTGACCGTCGACCCCGTCGTCGTCGGTGACGCCCCGGTCGACGAGGAGCTCGCCGCCCTCGGCGCCGCGACCCGTGAGGCGCTGGTCAACGCGGCCAAGCACTCCGGCGAGCCGTCGGCGGACCTGTACACCGAGGTGACCGCCGACCAGGTGTCGGTCTTTATCCGGGACCGCGGCAAGGGCTTCGACCCGGGCACGGTGCCGGACGACCGCCGGGGGCTGCGGGACTCGGTGCACGGCCGGCTGGCGCGGCTGGGAGGCTCGGCCCTGGTCCGGTCGACGCCGGGTGAGGGGACCGAGGTCGAGCTGGTCCTGCCGAGGAGGAGCGCGTGACGCCGGTCGAGCAGCAGAGCAGCACCCCACGGGTCTTCGTGGTGGACGACCACGCCATGGTGCGGACCGGCGTGCGCGCCGAGCTGGGTGGGGAGGTGGCCGTCGTGGGCGAGGCCGCCGACGTCGCCACCGCGGTCGAGGGGATCCGCACCACCCGACCCGACGTCGTGCTGCTCGACGTCCACATGCCCGGCGGAGGCGGCCGCGCGGTCCTGGAGACCCTCCGCGGTGAGCTGCCCGAGGTGAAGTGGCTGGCCCTCTCGGTGTCCGACGCCGCGGATGACGTCATCGCCGTGATCCGGGCCGGGGCGCGGGGCTACGTCACGAAGACGATCTCGGGGCCCGACCTGCTCGACGCGGTCCGCCGGGTGGCCGACGGCGACGTCGTCTTCAGCCCCCGGCTGGCCGGCTTCGTGCTCGATGCCTTCGCCGCCGGTGGCGCCGCCGCACCGGAGCCGGCGGAGGAGGCCACCGACCCCGGGCTGGACCTGCTGAGCGCCCGGGAGCGGGAGGTGATGCAGCTGCTGGCCCGCGGCTACACCTACCGGGAGATCGGGTCCCGGCTGTTCATCTCGGTGAAGACGGTCGAGTCCCACGCCTCCAACGTGCTGCGCAAGCTGCAGCTCTCCAACCGCAACGAGCTCACCCGCTGGGCGGCGACCAACCGGTTGCTCTAGGTGCCGGACGCCGCAGCCCGGGGTGGCCCGCGTCCGCTCGGGCGGCACGATACGGGCCGGTGTTGCGTCCGCGTGGCGCCGGCGGGGCCCGGTGTTGCGGTCGGCGCTTCGTCCCGGGGTCAGGCGGTGTGGACGACGTGGAACGCCTCGGCGAGGCGGCCCGCCGGCAGTCCCAGCCGCTGCGCGGTCTGCCGCATCCAGCCGGTGAGGAAGTCGTCGAGGTCCTCGACGTGGCTCACCTGCGTGACGTGCCGGCGCAGCGCGGCGAGCTTGCGGTCGACGACGTCGGTGACGTCGACGGCGTGGTCGGCGCGCGGGCTGGCGCCCAGCCAGACCTCGGCGACGGTCCACGCGTCGAGCCCCTCGTCGGCCAGCAGTTCGGGGAAGGCGAAGGGGTTGCGCGCATCGGGGTAGACCGCGCGCAGCGTCGACTCCCCGACGGTCATGTGGTCGGGGTGGCTCGCGCCGATCCGCTCCCAGAACCGCTCGGGGGAGCTGGTCAGCACCCGCTGCGGACGCACCTGCCGGATGACCCGGGTGATGTCGCGGCGCAGGTCGAGCGTCAGCTCCAGCCGGCCGTCGGGGTAGCCGAGGAATCGGACGTCGGTGACGCCGACCTCCGCGGCCGCCGCCACCTGCTCGGCCCGGCGCAGCGGGCCCATCTGCTCGCGCGGGGTGTCGTCGAACCCGCCCGCGTCGCCGTCGGTGACGATCAGGTAGGTCACCTCGGTGCCGGCCGCCGTCCAGGTCGCCACGGTGCCGGCGCTGCCGAAGTCGACGTCGTCGGGGTGGGCCAGGACGCACAGAGCGCGCTCGACGTGCTCGGCGGGCTTCGGCTGGGGGAGGGTCACGCGGCGAGCGTAGGTGGGCCGGGCGCGGAGCCCGGGCGCCGTTCCCGCAGACTCGGGGGGTGCCCGGCTACACGCTGACCGTCGCGCTCCGGTCCTCCGCGCCCCTGGACGACGCCGCGATCGACGCCCTCCGCGCGGTGCTGCGGCCCGAGGACCCCGAGCTGCGGCTGTGGCGGGAGCCCGACCGCGCGGTGCTGCGCCTGGCCACCGAGTGCGAGGCCGAGGACCTCGACGCGGCCCTCGTGCTCGGCATGGAGCTGGCCGACGAGGCGAACGAGGCCCGCCCCGGCCGGGTGTTCGAGGTGGCCGCGATGGGCGACGAGGACTCGCAGGTCTGGCGCAGCGGCCCCTGAGCCGCCGTCCCGGCGCTACAGGCGGCCGCGGCCCTGGCGGAGCAGCACCATGCCCAGGGCGGCGCCGTCCGGGCCGAGCGCGGTGCGGAAGCGCGAGAGCACCTGCTGCTCGCGGGAGAGCGAGAGCCGGGTCCCGCCGGAGGCGGCGCGCAGCGCACCGATCTCCTGGCTGATCTCCAGCCGGCGCCGGACGAGCTCGATGATCTCGGCGTCGCAGGCGTCGATCGCGCCGCGCAGCGTGCCGATGCGGTCGGCGGGATCCGCGGGGGCGGCCGGGCCCCCGACGGGGGTGGCGGTGGGGGTGCTCATCGGGTTCCTCGGTGGTGTGGGGGCCGGGAGGTCCGAGAACGAGAAACGCCCCGGGCTCCTCGGGCCCGGGGCGTCTGTTGCGGCGTGTGCTCAGCCAGCGGTGACGGACACCGGATCCCGGTGGCCGTAGAAAAAGCTGACGGTGGCGAGCACGGGCCGAGTGTGCCACAGCACCGCCGGGGTGCGCACCGCGCCGGGGCGTGGGGCGGGTGGTGCGGGCGGTTCCGGGCCCGCGGGGACCGTCACCCGTCCGGCTTACAGTGGCACGGATGAGCGCTTCCCGAGCTTCCGGTTCCTCAGCGGAGCTGTGTTCATGAGCAGCAGCCTCCAGCAGTCCCTCCCCGGCACCGCCGCCCTGCAGCGCTCCGCTCCCGGCTCGCTCGGGCGGGAACTGGACCGGATGCTCGCGGGCCTCAACGGCCCGCAGCGCGACGCCGTCGTCCACGAGGGCAGCCCGCTGCTCATCGTCGCCGGCGCCGGTTCGGGCAAGACCCGCGTGCTCACGCACCGGATCGCCTACCTCCTGGGCGCCCGCGGGGTGCAGCCGGGGGAGATCCTGGCGATCACCTTCACCAACAAGGCCGCGGGCGAGATGAAGGAGCGGGTCGCCGCGCTGGTGGGGCCGCGGGCGCGGTCGATGTGGGTGTCGACCTTCCACTCGATGTGCGTGCGCATCCTGCGCGCCGAGGCCGGCAAGCTCGGCATGAAGTCGTCGTTCACGATCTACGACCAGGGCGACTCGATCCGGCTGATGACGATGGTCGCCCGCGACCTCGACCTGGACGCCAAGCGCTATCCCGGCCGGAGCCTGTCCAACCAGGTGTCCAACCTCAAGAACGAGCTCGTCGACGAGGAGTCGTTCAGCCCCCAGACGGCGCCGGAGAAGGTGCTCAAGGAGGCGTACACGCTCTACCAGCGGCGGCTGCGCGAGGCGCACGCCATGGACTTCGACGACCTGATCATGACGACGGTCCACCTGCTGCAGGCCTTCCCCGACGTGGCCGAGCACTACCGCCGCCGGTTCCGGCACGTGCTGGTCGACGAGTACCAGGACACCAACCACGCCCAGTACATGCTGGTGCGCGAGCTGACCGGGACGGGAGAGGGCCCCGTCCCGCAGGCCGAGCTCTGCGTGGTCGGGGACGCCGACCAGTCGATCTACGCCTTCCGCGGCGCGACCATCCGCAACATCGACGAGTTCGAGCGCGACTACCCGCAGGCCACGACGATCCTGCTGGAGCAGAACTACCGCTCCACCCAGCGCATCCTCAAGGCCGCGAACACCGTCATCGCCAAGAACACCGGCCGGCGGCCCAAGAACCTGTGGACCGACTCGGGCGACGGCGAGCTGATCGAGGGCTACGTCGCCGACAACGAGCACGACGAGGCCGCCTGGGTCGCCGAGCAGATCGACGCCCTGGTCGACGAGGGCGCGGTCCGGCCCGCCGACATCGCGGTCTTCTACCGGACGAACAACGCCTCCCGCGTGTTCGAAGAGGTCTTCATCCGCGTCGGCATGCCCTACAAGGTCGTCGGCGGGGTGCGGTTCTACGAGCGCAAGGAGGTCCGCGACGCGCTGGCCTACCTGAAGCTGGTGGCCAACCCGGCGGACGTCGTGAGCCTGCGCCGCATCATCAACGTGCCCAAGCGCGGCATCGGCGACAAGGCGGAGTCGTGCATCGAGTCCTTCGCCGACCGGGAGCGGATCGCCTTCGGCTCGGCGCTGCGGCGGTGCTCGGAGATCGGCGCGCTCGCGACCCGCTCCCTCAAGGCGGTGCAGGAGTTCGTCGCGCTGCTGGAGGAGTTCGAGCAGCTGGTCGAGACCGGCTCGGGCCCGGCGGCGCTGCTGGAGAGCATCCTCGACCGCACCGGCTACCTCGCCGAGCTGCAGGCCAGCACCGACCCCCAGGACGAGGGCCGGGTCGACAACCTCAACGAGCTCATCTCGGTGGCCGCCGAGTTCGAGGCGGCCAATCCCGGCGGCTCGGTCACCGATTTCCTGGAGCAGGTCTCGCTGGTCGCCGACGCCGACCAGATCCCGGTGTCCGGCGACGACGCCGGCGTGGTGACGCTGATGACGCTGCACACCGCCAAGGGGCTGGAGTTCCCGGTCGTCTTCCTCACGGGCATGGAGGACGGCGTCTTCCCGCACCTGCGCGCGCTGGGCGACCCGCGCGAGCTGGAGGAGGAGCGCCGGCTGGCCTACGTGGGCATCACCCGGGCGCGCCAGCGGCTCTTCATCTCCCGGGCGACGGTGCGCACCAGCTGGGGGCAGCCGGCCTACAACCCGCCGTCGCGGTTCCTCGACGAGATCCCGGCCGAGACCATCCACTGGGAGCGGACCGACCCGGTGCCCGCGCCCTCGACCGGCTACCGGTCGGCGCAGACGCGGGTGGCGGCGACGGGGCTGTCCACCGGCGGCCTGCGCGGCGGCGTGGGCAACCGGCAGATCGTCTCGGTGGAGGTCGGCGACCGGGTGAGCCACGACGCCTTCGGTCTCGGCACCGTGGTCGAGGTGACCGGCGTGGCCGACAAGGCGCAGGCCACGGTCGACTTCGGTTCCGGCGGCACGAAGCGCCTCGTCCTCCGCTACGCCCCCCTCGTGAAGTTGTAGGGGGTCAGCTCTGTCCTGAGGAGTGGGGGCCGGAGGCCTCCGCGACCGAAGGACGAAGCGGCTCCGTCAGTCAGGGGACGGCACCTGGTCGCGGTGTCGTCCGGAGGACGACGGTGTCATGGGCCCGGAGGGTCCCCGACGAGCGTGGCAGAAACGGCTCAACGCAGGCCGGGACGGCCGCTGGCCGCGGTTGATCGGGCGGAGCCCGACAGGTCAGACAAAGGCCCCGCGCTCGGCCAGCCAGGCCCGGGGGTCGATCGGGCGGCCGTCCATCCCGCCGCGGTGGATCTCGTAGTGCAGGTGCGGGCCGGTGGACTGGCCCTCGTTGCCGATCTTGGCGATCTGGTCGCCGGCGGTGACGAGGTCCCCGGCCGAGACGTTGTAGTAGCGCATGTGCCCGTAGATGTGCACGTTGCCGTCGGCGTCCTGGATGTAGACGGCGTTGCCGTAGCCCGAGGCGCGGCCGGCCCGCACGACGACGCCGTCGGTCGCGGCGACGATGGGGGTGCCCAGCGGCGCGGCCAGGTCCAGGCCGTAGTGCATGGTCCCCCAGCGCCGGCAGAAGCAGGTGGTCAGCGTGCCCTGCGTCGGGGCGACGATCTTGGGCTGCCGGGCGGCGCGCGAGGCGGCGAGCTCGCCGAGCCGCGCCTGGGCCTCGGCCTCGGTGATGCCGCGGCGGGCGTCGGCGCCTTCCAGGCCGCCGGCGAAGCTCACCTCGGTGCTGACGCCGAGCCCGTAGTCCGAGGCGGAGGCGGAGACGTTCCCGTGGTCGCCGGTGACGGCCGGGATGCCGGCGAGCACGGCTCCGGCGACCAGCGCCGCGAGCCAGAGGGGGGCGCGGCGGCCCGGCGGGTGGGGCAGGCGGCGCCGCGCGCGGGGCTCGTCGAGGACCTCGGCCTCGGCGGCGAGGGCGGGCGTCGGGAGGGGCGTGCGGACCGGACCCTCTGCTGCGGCGCGGGGCCGGGGCACCACGACGACGTCGGACGGCGGTCCCTCCAGCACCTGGGCACTGCTGCGAGTCACGGTGGACCTTCCCGGACGACCTGCCCGGCGAGCGCCCGGAGGGCGTCCGTCGGGGGAGCGACGACGGCGAGGACGCCCGAGTGGGGTCCGCCGGTCGTCCCGACGCCGTGATCGGACCGTAACGATCCGTCATGGCCCGACCAAGCACCGGACGCTGCGTGTCGCGACGTGCACGTGTCGTCACGTCGACGAGTCGACACGGCGCCGGAGCCGCGCCTGGTCGGTCAGGCGACGGCGGCGAAGGGTGCGTCGGCGGCGCCGGGGTCGCGGGCGCCGACCAGGGTCGCGGCCACCTCGTCGAGCACGCCCCGGTGGATCGGCAGGGACATGTGGCCCACGCCGCGGAAGAGCACGTTGCGCGCGCCCAGATCGGGGTGGTCGCAGCGGCCGGAGCGCGTGGGCAGCACCACCTGGTCCAGATCGCTGTAGAGGGCGGTGATGCGCGTCCGGCAGTGCGGCGCGGGCTCCTCGAGCTCCTCCAGGACCGGCGACCCGGGGCGCAGCTGGCGGATGAGCGGCGTGGGCGCGATGTGGGCGAGGACCGAGCCCCGGTGGGGTGTGCCGAGCGTCACGAGCGTGCCGATCCGCCGGTCGCCGCCCTGCCGCTGCACGTGGTAGCGCGCGATCAGGCCGCCGAGGC
This sequence comes from Blastococcus sp. SYSU DS0669, assembly GCF_054050895.1. Taxonomy (NCBI): domain Bacteria; kingdom Bacillati; phylum Actinomycetota; class Actinomycetes; order Geodermatophilales; family Geodermatophilaceae; genus Blastococcus; species Blastococcus sp. SYSU DS0669. The sequence goes on from NZ_JBJHAE010000027.1 coordinate 16,904, forward strand.
TGTGCCCCACGACGTGCACCCGGTCGTGGCCGGTCTGCTCGCAGATCCGCTCGATGTGCTCGCCGAGCTCGGTGGCGCCGCGCGCGACGTCGGTGAGGAAGGGGCTGTAGTTCCAGGAGCAGACGGACGCGAACCCGCGCCTGCGCAGGCTCCGCCGCATGACGGCGAAGACCGAGCGGTTGTCGATCAGCCCGTGGACCAGCAGGACGGGGGTGCGGGCGGCCAGCGGGTCGACGGCGTAGAGGGCCCGGACCGTGGGGGGCAGCTCGCCGGTCCGCTTGCCCGGGTCGGTGCGCAGCCGCTCCATGCGGGCGCCGAGCGGGTAGATCAGGGCGTGCGCGCCGACCCAGGCGAGCTCGGTCAGGCCGCCGGCGATCCCGGCCGGGGAGCAGAGGGCGCGCAGTCCCCGTGGCGTGGCCTCGGCGTCGTCCGCGGTGTGCCACCCTTGAGCAGAGTCGAGCTCGCTCGATCGGCGCATGGCCGTTCTCCCCGTCTGGAGCCGCCCGGCGGGACCGCGGGTTCGGGTCGCTCCGCCGGTGCGTTGCCCCCGTGTGTGCTCCGTTCACCCGACGGTAAAGCGCTGATGTGTCGGGCGTCACACGATTGACATCGTCGGTCGTCGATCGAGTCCTGTTCGTGACCACGCTGCCGAAGGGGGAGACGTGTCCACCCGCGACCACCGCGACCGGACCGACCGCACCGGGACGGCCCGGGCCAGGGCCTCGGCCCGCCGGGAGGCCGCCGCGCCGAGCGCCGCCTCCCCGGTGACCGCCGGGGACCGGGTGGTCGTCGGCGCCGTGCCCGGAACGGTGCGGCTCTGCGGCCTGCTGCTGGTGCTCGCCGGCCTGGCCGGGGTGCTCGCGGCCGTGCCCACGTACCTCGTGGTCGGCGGGGAGGAGCTGCGCCAGGTGCGCGGGGTGGGGGGAGCGCTGGCGACCCTGCTGGTGCCCCTCGTCCACCTGGCGGTCGGGGTGACCCTGCTCCGCCGGGCGGTGCCGAAGTTCGGGCTCGCCTACGCCTCCGTCGCCGGTGCGCTGGCCGTCGGGGAGCTGCTCATCGAGCTCTACCGGGGCAGCAGCTCGACGGCGCGCCCGGGCGTGGAGGTGCTGGCCGGCGAGCGGGTGCTCACCAGCAGCGTCCAGGTCGGGGCCGGCTGGGTGCTCGGGGTCGCCGCGCTGGTGCTGACGGCGCTCGCCGGCGTCGTCGGCGCGGCGGCCTGGGGTCGGACGGTCATGGACGACCGCGGCCCCCTGGACCCGGTCCGCTCGGTGCTGGCCGGTGCCGCGGTGCTGCTCGGGGTGGCGGCGGTGCTCTCCCTCGCGCTGCCCGCCGCCGACGTCCCCGAGCAGCTGCAGATCGACCCGGCCACCGGCATGCGGGTCGTCGTGACCCAGGAGGGGCCGCAGGCGCTGCTCGAGCGGCCGGGGCTCGCGCTGCTCGGTGGGCTGCTGCTCGCCGGCACGCTGCTGCTCTGCGCGGTGATCGCGCCGTCGCTGCGACCGCGGCTGGCCGCGGTCGGAGGGCTGCTCGCCGTCGCCGTGACCGTGCTCGGCGCGGGGTTGGCGGGGCTGCGCGACGCCGCCTCGTCCGACGAGCTGGTGTGGACGGTGCCCGGCGCCGGCCTGCTCCTCGCGGGCCTCGGGCTGACGGGGCTCACTGCCTTCGCCTGGCGGGCCCGTCGCGCCGGGGCGTGACCCGCGCCACTCCCCGGGGCGGGTAGCTCCTAAGCTCCCAGCCGTGGTGGACGAACGTATCCGGGTGGTCATCGCCAAGCCGGGCCTGGACGGGCACGACCGCGGGGCGAAGGTGGTCGCGCGAGCGCTGCGCGACGCCGGGATGGAGGTCGTCTACACCGGCCTGCACCAGACCCCCGAGCAGATCGTCGAGACGGTGGTGCAGGAGGACGCGGACGCCGTCGGCCTCTCCGTCCTCTCCGGCGCGCACATGACGCTCTTCGCCCGGCTCACCGAGCTGCTGCGGGAGCGCGGCGTCGACGACGTCGTCGTCTTCGGCGGCGGGATCATCCCGGAGGAGGACGTCCCCGAGCTCCGGCGCATCGGCGTGACCGGCATCTTCACGCCCGGGGCGACCACCACCGAGATCGTCGAGTGGGTACGTGAGCACGTGGGCGAGCCCGCCGGCGCCTGACGCCGGAGCGCCTGCCCACGTGTGACGCACCCCACCCCCGACCCGCTCCCTCCCGGCCCGGGGCAGCGGCGCGGTTGCGGGCGGGCTACGGTGCCTTTTCGTGGATCTCTTCGAGTACCAGGCCCGTGACCTGTTGGCCTCGCACGGTGTCCCCGTGCTCCCCGGCGGCGTCGCCGAAACCCCGGAGCAGGCGGAGGCGATCGCCCGCGAGATCGGGCAGACCGTCGTCGTCAAGGCCCAGGTGAAGACCGGCGGTCGAGGCAAGGCCGGCGGCGTCAAGCTCGCCGACAACCCCGAGGACGCCAGGGCGCGCGCCCAGGACATCCTGGGGCTGGACATCAAGGGCCACATCACGCACCGCGTGATGGTCGCCCAGGCCAGCGACATCGCCGAGGAGTACTACTTCTCCTACCTGCTCGACCGGTCCAACCGCACCTTCCTCGCCATGGCCAGCGTCGAGGGCGGCGTGGAGATCGAGCAGCTCGCCGTCGAGCGCCCCGAGGCGCTGGCCCGCATCCCGATCGACGCCAGCAAGGGTGTCGACACGGCCAAGGCCGCCGAGATCGTGGACGCCGCCGGCTTCGCCGCCGAGGTGCGCGACCAGGTCATCGCGATCGCCGTCCAGCTGTGGGACGTCTTCAGCAAGGAGGACGCGACGCTGGTCGAGGTCAACCCCCTCGCCAAGGCCCCCGACGGCACGGTGCTCGCCCTCGACGCCAAGGTCACCCTCGACGAGAACGCCGGCTTCCGCCACGAGGCGCACGCCGCGCTCGAGGACGCCGCCTCCGCCGACCCGCTCGAGGCGCGGGCCAAGGAGAAGGACCTCAACTACGTCAAGCTCGAGGGCGAGGTCGGGATCATCGGCAACGGTGCCGGCCTGGTCATGAGCACCCTCGACGTGGTCGCCTACGCCGGTGAGGAGTTCGGCGGCGTCAAGCCGGCCAACTTCCTCGACATCGGTGGCGGCGCCTCCGCCGAGGTGATGGCCAACGGCCTGGAGATCATCCTCTCCGACCCGGCCGTCAAGAGCGTGTTCGTCAACGTCTTCGGCGGCATCACCGCCTGCGACGCCGTGGCGAACGGCATCGTCCAGGCCCTGGGCATCCTCGGCGACGAGGCCACCAAGCCCCTGGTCGTCCGCCTCGACGGCAACAACGTCGAGGAGGGCCGGCGGATCCTCGCCGAGGCCAACCACCCGCTGGTCACCCTGGTCGACACGATGGACGGCGCCGCGCGCCGGGCCGCCGAGCTCGCCGCCTGATCGCCCCGACTCCCGACAGGACACCAGAGACATGTCGATCTTCCTCAACGAGAACAGCAAGGTCATCGTCCAGGGCATGACCGGCTCCGAGGGCATGAAGCACACGCAGCGCATGCTCGCCTCGGGCACCGCGATCGTCGGCGGCGTCAACCCGCGCAAGGCCGGCCAGTCCGTCGACTTCGACGGCACCAGCGTGCCGGTCTTCGGTGGCGTCGCCGAGGCGATGAAGGAGACCGGCGCCGACGTCAGCGTGATCTTCGTGCCGCCGCCGTTCGCCAAGGCCGCCGTCATCGAGGCCGTGGACGCCCAGATCGGGCTCGCCGTCGTCATCACCGAGGGCATCCCGGTGCACGACTCGACCTACTTCTGGGCCCACGCCCAGGGTGGCTCGACCCGCATCATCGGCCCGAACTGCCCCGGCCTCATCAGCCCCGGGCGCAGCAACGCCGGCATCATCCCGGCCAACATCACCAAGCAGGGCAAGATCGGCCTGGTGTCGAAGTCGGGCACGCTGACCTACCAGATGATGTACGAGCTGCGGGACATCGGTTTCTCGACCGCGATCGGCATCGGCGGCGACCCGGTCATCGGGACCACGCACATCGACGCGCTCCAGGCGTTCCAGGACGACCCGGAGACCGAGGCCATCGTGATGATCGGTGAGATCGGTGGCGACGCCGAGGAGCGGGCCGCGGACTTCGTCAAGGCCAACGTGACCAAGCCGGTCGTCGGCTACGTCGCCGGCTTCACCGCGCCCGAGGGCAAGACGATGGGCCACGCCGGCGCCATCGTGTCCGGCTCGGCCGGCACCGCCCAGGCGAAGAAGGAGGCCCTGGAGGCCGCCGGCGTGCGCGTGGGCAAGACGCCGTCGGAGACCGCGCAGCTCATGCGCGAGATCGTCGGCTAGCGGACTCTGCCCCCCCGACCGCCCCGCTGCCCGGTGACCCTCCTGGTCACCGGGCAGCGGTGCGTCCGGGCCGTGGTGCGCCGTTGCGCGCGCCGCGCCCCGACCGCCACGATCGACGCGCACCCGTTCCGTCCGGAGGAGATCACCGTGACCGCCAGCCAGCCCCCGCAGCCGCCCGAGGACGGCGGCTCTCCCGCGGGTGCCCAGCCACCCGAGGGGCAGGCGCACGAGGCCCCGCGGACGGCTGAGCCGGGGCAGCAGCCGCACGGCCAGGCTCCGCACGGACAGCCCCCGCAGGGGCAGGCGCCCTACGGCCAGCCCCCGCAGGGGCAGGCCCCCTACGGGCAGCCGCAGTACGGCCAGCCTCCCCATGGGCAGGGCTACGGGCAGCCGCAGTACGGGCAGCCCCCGTACGGGCAGCCCCCGTACGGGCAGGCCCCCTACGGGCAGCCGCAGTACGGCCAGCCTCCCTATGGGCAGGGCTACGGGCAGCCCCCGTACGGGTCGCAGCCCTACGGTGCACCCCCGCCGGCCTACGGGCAGCCGGCCTACGGTCAGCCGGCCTACGCGCCAGGGTACGGACCGCCGCCGTACGGCCCGGGTCAGCCGACCGGGGGGCGGCCGGGGGGCGCGGAGTTCTCCGTCGACCCCAGGCGGCTGACCTGGACCGATCTCGCCGTCGCGGGCGGCACGCTGCTGTTCCTCCTCGTCGGCTTCCTGCCCTGGTGGCGGTTCGGCGACGCGACGTTCGGGGTGACCTTCAGCGGTTTCGAGGACGGCATGGTGGTGGCCGCCTTCGTGCTCTTCCTGCTGGCGACGGCCTGGGCCGTCCTCCCCGCCTTCGTCCGGACGACGCTCACCTTCCCCCGCTCCGCGGTGACCGCCGGCCTGGCCGGTCTGGGGCTCACGCTCACCCTCTTCTCCTGGCTGGACACCCTCCGGTACGCCTTCTCGTTCTGGGCGCTGCTGGGCTTCCTCACCGGCGTCGCCATCACCGTGGTGGCGGTGCTCGCCCTGCGCCGTGAGCTGCGGGAGCGCCCCCCGCGGCCGGTCGTGCAGCACCACGGCGGGCAGTGGCCCGGCCAGCCCTACCCCTACGCGCCGCACGGTCAGCCCTACGCGCCGTGGCAGCCCTACCCGCACCAGCAGGCGCCGTGGCCGCCGCAGCAGGCGCGGCCCGCGTCCGAGGAGCTCCCGGGGGGCACCGGCGGCCCCGGCGGCTCGACGGCCTCCGGGGAGGCGTCCGGCACCACGCAGAGCGACCGGCCGGGCACGGACACCTGACCGGCGTCCCGGCGCGGTCGCTGGAGGTCGGCCGGCTCGGCGCGTGCGGCGGACATCGGCCGCGGGAGCTTGCGAGAGTGGTGAGGTGGTCCCGCTGCTCGCACGTCTGCCCTTCCGGCGGGACGCCGGGTCGGCCGGGTGGCCGGCACCCCCGGCCGTCCTGGCCGCCCTCGGCGCGGCCGCCGTCACGGTCGTCGGGCTCGTCGGTCTCTGGCTCGCGCTGGTCGTCGTGCAGACCCTGGACCCGGCCGGCGGCATGTCGGCCGGCGGGTCGGCGGCCCTCGGCACCCGGCTGTGGCTGCTCGCGCACGGGGCCGAGCTCCGGCCGGCCTCCGGCCCCCTGGCGCTGGCACCTCTGCTGCTGACCCTGCTCGCGGCCGGGGGGCTGTCGTGGGCCGGGCGGGTCGCCGTCCGGGTCCTGGACGACGGGGCGCACGGCCGGTCGGTGGCCCGGGCGGCGGCGACGGTGGTGCTCGTCCACCTGGCGCTCACCTGGCTGCTCGCGCTCGCGGTGGACGGCAACACGGCCGGCACCGGCTGGCCGCGCACGCTGCTGCTCCCGGCGGGTCTGACGCTGCTCGCCGTCGGGTGGGGCGCGGGCCGCGAGTCCGGGCTCGTCGACGCCGGGCTGGACCGGCTGCCGGGCGTCGTCCGCCCGGTGCTCCGCGGGGTCCTCGCCGGGCTGCTGACCGCGCTGGCCCTGGCCTTCCTCGTGGTGGCGGTGGCGCTGGCCAGCGACGCCTCGGGGTACGCCGCGGTCTCCGGCGCGCTCGGTGGGGCGGGCGCGGGGGCCCTCGGCCTGCTCGGCCTGAGCGCGCTCTACCTGCCGAACGCGGCGGTCGCCGTCCTCGGGCTGGCCGCCGGGCCGGGCTTCTCCGTGGGCACCGGCACGCTGGTGTCCGTGCACGGCGTCACGCTGGGCAGCGTCCCCGCGCTGCCACTGCTCGCGGCGCTGCCGGACACGCAGGCGGTGCCGCTGGTCGCCTTCGTCTCGCAGGTCATCCCCGCCGTGGCGGGCCTGGTCACCGGGGTCACCCTGGGCCGGTGGTTCACCGACCGGGACGGCGGCTCGGTCGTCGCCGGTCTCGCCGGGCTGCTGGCCGGGTCGCTGCTCGGCCTGCTCGCCGGGCTGCTCGCCTGGACCGCGGGGGGCACGCTCGGCGACGGCGCCCTCTCGCCGGTCGGCGCCGCACCGGTGGCCACCGGTATCGCGATCGCGGCGCAGGCGGCGATCGCCGCGGCTCTCGCCGGCGCGATCACCCGCTGGCGGGCCCTGGGCTGAAAGGAGCAGGATCCCGTCGCCCGGCTCCCTCGCAGGGGCCCGCCGCGAGCGTGCGAGCGGTGGAGGGCGAGGGGGTCCTTATAGGGTCGGCGCCGTGCCCGCCCACGCGTCTCCTGCCCGGGCGAGGGTCGTCGTCCTGCTGTCGGGGACCGGATCGCTGTGCGAGGCCCTGCTGGAGGCCACCGACGACCCCGGCTACCCGGCGGAGGTGGTCGCCGTCGGCGCCGACCGCGAGGCCCCGGGGCTCGAGCACGCCCGGCGGCGCGGGCTGCCCACCTTCGTCTGCGCCCTCGGCGAGCACCCCGACCGGCCCGCCTGGGACCGCGCCCTGGCCGAGCGGATCGCCGGGTTCGAGCCCGACCTCGTCGTCTCGGCCGGCTTCATGAAGATCGTCGGGCCGGCGGTGCTCGCCGCCTTCGAGGGTCGGCTCGTCAACACCCACCCGGCGCTGCTGCCGGCGTTCCCCGGGGCGCACGCGGTCCGCGACGCCCTGGCGGCCGGCGCCGCCGTGACCGGCGCGACCGTGCACCTCGTCGACGCCGGAGTCGACACCGGCCCGGTGCTCGCCCAGCGCGAGGTGCCGGTGCTCCCCGGGGACGACGAGGCGACGCTGCACGAGCGGATCAAGGACGTGGAGCGCCAGCTCCTGGTGGAGACGGTGGCGGCCGTCGTCGCCGCGCCCCCGACCACCCCCCACCGGACGAGGAAGAGCACCCGATGAGCGACCGCACCCCGATCCGCCGCGCCCTGCTGGGCGTCTACGACAAGTCCGGCGTCGAGCAGCTCGCCCGCGGGCTGGCCGCCGCCGGGGTGGAGCTGGTGAGCACCGGGGCCACCGCGCGCCGGATCGCCGACGCCGGCATCCCGGTCACCCCGGTCGAGCAGGTCACCGGCTTCCCCGAGTGCCTCGACGGCCGGGTGAAGACGCTGCACCCCGCCGTGCACGCGGGCATCCTCGCCGACCGGCGCAAGGACGAGCACGTCGCGCAACTCGCCGAGCTCGGCATCGCCGCCTTCGACCTGGTCGTCGTCAACCTCTACCCGTTCACCGAGACGGTGGCCTCCGGGGCCGCCCCCGACGAGTGCGTGGAGCAGATCGACATCGGCGGGCCGGCGATGGTGCGCGCCGCGGCCAAGAACCACCCCTCGGTCGCCGTCGTCGTCGACCCGGCCCGGTACGACGACGTCCTCACCGCGGTCTCCGCCGGCGGCTTCACGCTGGCCGAGCGGCGACGACTGGCGGCCGCCGCCTTCCGGCACACCGCCTCCTACGACGTCGCCGTCGCCTCGTGGATGGGGAACGTGCTCGCCCCCGACGACGACAGCGGATTCCCCGCCTGGGTGGGTGGCAGCTGGGAGCGGGCCGACGTCCTCCGCTACGGGGAGAACCCGCACCAGGCCGCCGCGCTGTACCGCTCGGAGAGGCCGGGGCTCGCCCACGCCGAGCAGCTGCACGGCAAGCAGATGTCCTACAACAACTACGTCGACACCGACGCCGCCTGGCGGGCCGCGCACGACCACGACGAGCCGTGCGTGGCGATCATCAAGCACGCCAACCCCTGCGGCATCGCCGTCGGCGCGGACATCGCCGCGGCCCACCGCAAGGCGCACGCCTGCGACCCGGTGTCGGCCTTCGGGGGCGTCATCGCGGCCAACCGCGAGGTCGACCTGACCATGGCCGAGCAGGTGGCCGAGGTGTTCACCGAGGTGGTCGTCGCCCCCGGCTTCACCGACGACGCCGTCGCGGTGCTGACGGGCAAGAAGAACATCCGGCTGCTGCGGCTGCCGCACCTGCCGGAGAACGGCGTGGAGTCCCGCCCGATCAGCGGCGGGTTGCTCCTGCAGACCCGGGACCGCATCGACGCCGCGGGCGACGACCCCACCACCTGGACCCTCGCGACCGGCGAGCCGCTGGACGCCGCGGGCCTCGACGACCTGGTCTTCGCCTGGCGGGCGGTACGCGCGGTGAAGAGCAACGCGATCCTGCTCGCCCACGACCGGGCCACCGTCGGCGTGGGCATGGGCCAGGTGAACCGGGTCGACTCCGCACGGCTCGCGGTCGCGCGGGCGGGGGAGCGGGCCGCGGGCGCCGTCGCCGCCTCCGACGCGTTCTTCCCGTTCGCCGACGGCCTGCAGGTGCTGCTCGACGCGGGGGTGCGCGCCGTCGTCCAGCCCGGTGGGTCGGTGCGCGACGAGGAGGTCGTCGCGGCCGCGGCCGGGGCCGGGGTGCCGCTGTACCTGACCGGTACCCGCCACTTCGCCCATTGAGGCCCCGTCCAGAGGCTCACCCTGAGCCTGCGAAGGGTGAGGGGGACGGGGTCCTTCAACCCCCCACACCTCGCAGGCTCGGCGCGGGTCCCCACACGGGGCCACGGGCGTTCTCGTCCCGCCCGCACGTGCGGCCGCCGGAGGCCGGCGCCGTCGTCGAGGGGGAGGACTTCGCGCGGGTCGACTGGTGGGGGGTGCAGCTCGACGGCGTCACCTTCCGCCGGTGCCGGTTCGACGACGCCGGCCTGGAGGAGCTGGTCACCCGCCGTTGCGTCTTCGAGGACTGCGTGCTCACCGGTGTGCGCATGGGCGGCTCGCGGCACCTGGGCACGGCCTTCCTCTCCTGCCGCTTCGACCGGGCGCGGTTGTTCGACACCACCCTGGACGGCTGCAAGCTCACCGGCTCGCACTTCGCCGGCGCGCAGCTGCGGCCGCTGACGGCGATCGACTGCGACTGGTCGTGGACGTCGCTGCGCGGGGTCGACCTTTCGGCGCTGCAGCTGTCGGGGCAGCGGTTCCGGGAGGCCGACCTCACCGACGCCGACCTGCGCGGCACCGACCTCAGCTCCGCCGACCTGGACCGGGCGCGGCTGCAGAACGCGAAGCTGCGCGGGGCCGACCTGCGCGGCGCCTCCACCGACGAGCTGAACTGGCGCTCCTTCGAGCTGACCGACGTGCGGCTCGACGCCGTCCAGGCGGTGCAGTTCGCCCGCGCCCACGGCGCGCGCGTGGAGGCCTGAGGGCTACCTCGTCACGTACCGGGGACCGGTGAGCGCGGCCTTGAGCGAGCCGAGCAGCCCGAGGACGGCGACGGCGATCGCGCACCAGAAACCGGGGCCGAAGAAGCCGAGGTCCCAGCCGGCGTCGGCGAGCGGCACCAGCACCGCGGCCGTCACGATCCCGCTGACCACCAGCGCCAGGAGCCCCACGAACCGGTGGCTGCGGGCGGGCAGCCACAGCGCCACGCCGAGGAGCAGCAGGAGTCCACCACCGAGCACGATGGCCAGGGGCTGCCAGCCGCCGTCGTCGAACACTCGCCCGAGGTCGTCGAAGGCATCGCGCACCAGCGACCACCCGCTGTCGTCGCGGTCCCGCAGCCAGTCCAGGGGGAGGCTGACGGCGGCGACGATCCCGGCGAGGATGAGCAGCAGCCCGCCCAGGCTCTCCGGCCCGCGGAAGGCCACCGGGCGGTCGGAGTAGGCGGGGTCGGTCGCCGCCGGTCCGGTGCCGTAGGACGCGGTCGCGCCGTGGTCGCGTTCGGTCATCGCGCACCTCCGGGGTCGGCGGGGCCGGGCGCCCCGTTGCGCTCGACCCTAGGGCCGCACCGACGCCGGCGGGAGCCGTTCCGGCAGACTGTGCGCGTGCCCGCGACGATCCTGGACGGCAAGGCCACCGCGGCGGCGATCCGCGCCGAGCTGACCGAGCGGGTGGCCGCTCTCTCCGCGGCCGGTCACCGGCCCGGTCTCGGCACCCTGCTGGTGGGTGACGACCCCGGCAGCCGGTGGTACGTCAACGCCAAGCACTCCGACTGCGCCGAGGTCGGCATCGCGAGCATCCAGCGCGAGCTGCCGGCCACGGCCACCGAGGCCGACGTGCTGGCCGTCGTCGCCGAGCTGAACGCCGACCCCGGCTGCACCGGCTACATCGTGCAGCTGCCGCTGCCGGCGGGCATCGAGGAGAGCCGGGTGCTGGAGGCCATGGACCCGGCCAAGGACGCCGACGGCCTGCACCCGGTCAACCTCGGCCGGCTGGTCCTGAACGTCCCCGGGCCGCTGCCGTGCACACCGGTCGGCATCGTGGAGCTGCTGCGCCGCTACGACGTGCCGATCGCCGGCGCGGAGGTGGTCGTCATCGGCCGCGGCATCACCGTGGGCCGGCCACTGGGCCTCCTGCTCACCCGGCGCACCGAGAACGCGACGGTCACCCTCTGCCACACCGGGACCCGGGACCTCGCCGCGCACGTGCGCTCGGCGGACGTCGTGGTGGCCGCAGCCGGTGTGCCCGGCCTGATCACCGCCGGGATGGTCGAGCCCGGGGCCGCCGTCCTCGACGTCGGCGTGAGCCGGGTGGACGGGAAGATCGCCGGCGACGTCGCGAAGGACGTCGTCGAGGTGGCCGGCCACGTGGCACCGAACCCGGGCGGGGTGGGGCCGATGACGCGGGCGATGCTGCTGCAGAACGTCGTGCTCGCCGCCGAGCGGGCCGCCGCGCTCGAGGCCCTCTCGGCCTGACCGTGACCCGCCCGCCGCTCTACGTCCGCCGCCCCTTCCTCGCGGGGCTGGTGCGGCAGCTGCCGCTGCTGGCGGTGCTGGTCGTGGTCGGGTCCGGGCTGCTGCTGGTCACCTTCGAGCACTGGCGCCGGGGGCTGGTCGTCATCGGGCTGGCGATGGTCGGCGCAGCACTGCTGCGGCTCCTCCTCCCGGTACGCCGGGTCGGCTTCCTCGCGGTGCGCAGCCGGGCGGTCGACGTCGTGCTGCTCGCCGGTGCCGGGATCACGCTCACCGCCGTCGCGCTGGCCATCCCCGGGACGTGAGGGTCCCCGGGGCGGCACGAGGCGCCGAGCACCGCTAGGTTGACGGCCATGGCGAAGCAGCCCAGGAACGGCAAGGTCACCGTCGTCGGTGCCGGTTTCTACGGCTCCACCACCGCGCTCCGGCTCGCTGAGTACGACGTCTTCGAGACCGTCGTCCTCACCGACATCGTGGAGGGCAAGCCCGAGGGCCTGGCGCTGGACATGAACCAGTCCCGGCCGATCGAGGGATTCGAGACCGAGGTCATCGGCGTCGGAGGCGGCTCCTACGAGGGCACCGAGGGCTCCGACGTCGTCGTCATCACCGCGGGCCTCCCGCGCAAGCCCGGCATGAGCCGCATGGATCTGATCGAGACGAACGCGGGCATCGTCCGGCAGGTCGCGGAGAACATCGCGCGCACCTCGCCCGACGCCGTCGTCATCGTCGTCTCCAACCCGCTCGACGAGATGACCGCCCTGGCGCAGCTGGCCACCGGCTTCCCGAAGCAGCGGGTCATGGGCCAGGCCGGGATGCTCGACACGGCGCGCTTCACCAACAACGTCGCCGAGGAGCTGGGCGTCCCCGTCTCCTCGGTGCGCACCCTGACGCTGGGCTCGCACGGCGACACCATGGTCCCGGTGCCGTCGCGCTGCACGGTCGACGGCAAGCCGCTGTCCGAGGTGATGGCGCCCGACCGCATCGAGCACCTCGTCCAGCGCACCCGCAACGGTGGTGCGGAGGTCGTGGCCCTGCTCAAGACCGGGTCGGCCTACTACGCTCCGTCCGCCGCTGCCGCCCGCATGGCCCGCGCGGTCATGGAGGACTCCGGCGCCGTCATGCCGGTGTGCGCCTGGGTCGACGGCGAGTACGGCATCTCGGGGGTCTACCTCGGGGTGGAGGCCGAGATCGGCCGGGAAGGCGTCCGCCGGGTCGTCGAGAGCGACCTGGCGGAGAGCGAAGTGGCGGGTCTGCGCGAGGCGGCCGAAGCAGTGCGCGCGAAGCAGGCCGACGTAGCCGACCTCTGAAGAAGTAGAAGGACCCCGTCCTCCTCACCCCTCGCAAGCTCGGGGCGAGCCTCGGGACGGGGCCGTGACCTCACAAGGAGAATGCGTGAGCAAGATCAAGGTCGAGGGCACCGTCGTCGAGCTCGACGGCGACGAGATGACCCGGATCATCTGGCAGTTCATCAAGGACCAGCTGATCCTCCCCTACCTCGACGTCAACCTGGAGTACTACGACCTGGGCATCGAATCGCGGGACGCGACCGACGACCAGATCACCGTCGACTCCGCGAACGCCATCAAGAAGCACGGCGTCGGCGTCAAGTGCGCGACGATCACGCCCGACGAGGCGCGCGTCGAGGAGTTCGGCCTCAAGCGGATGTACCGCTCGCCCAACGGGACGATCCGCAACATCCTCGGGGGCGTCATCTTCCGCGAGCCGATCATCATGGAGAACGTGCCGCGGCTGGTGCCGGGCTGGACCAAGCCGATCGTCGTCGGCCGTCACGCCTTCGGTGACCAGTACCGCGCGACCGACTTCAAGTTCCCCGGCGAGGGGACGCTGACGATCACCTTCACGCCGAAGGACGGCTCGGAGCCGATCGAGCACGAGGTCTTCCAGTCGCCCGGCGGCGGTGTCGCGATGGCGATGTACAACCTCGACGACTCGATCCGCGACTTCGCGCGCGCCTCGATGAACTACGGGCTCCAGCGCGAGTACCCGGTCTACCTCTCCACCAAGAACACGATCCTCAAGGCCTACGACGGCCGGTTCAAGGACCTGTTCGAAGAGGTCTTCCAGGCCGAGTTCAAGGAGAAGTTCGACGCCGCCGGCATCACCTACGAGCACCGGCTGATCGACGACATGGTCGCCGCCTCCCTCAAGTGGGAGGGCGGCTACGTCTGGGCCTGCAAGAACTACGACGGTGACGTCCAGTCCGACACCGTGGCGCAGGGCTTCGGCTCGCTGGGCCTCATGACCTCGGTGCTGATGAGCCCCGACGGCCGCACCGTCGAGGCCGAGGCCGCGCACGGGACGGTGACCCGGCACTTCCGCCAGCACCAGCAGGGCAAGGAGACGTCGACCAACCCGATCGCGTCGATCTTCGCCTGGACGCGGGGCCTGGCCCACCGCGGCAAGCTGGACGGCACCCCCGAGGTGACCCGCTTCGCGGAGACGCTGGAGAAGGTCTGCATCGACACCGTCGAAGGCGGTCAGATGACCAAGGACCTGGCGCTGCTGATCAGCAAGGACCAGCCGTGGCTCACCACCCAGGACTTCCTGGCGGCCATCGACACCAACCTCAAGAAGGCCATGGCCTGAAGAAGGACCCCGTCCTCCTCACCCCTCGCAGGCTCGGGGTGAGCCTCTGGACGGGGCCGGGCGGCCCCCGCACCCCCTGCGGGTGCGGGGGCCGCCGCGCATCCGGGGCCTGCCCGCTGCCCAGATGCGCCGCATCGGTCCTCACGGACCCCCCGGAGGCCCGGTCTGGCGCGTCTCGCCGGGCCTGTGGACGGCGCCCGCCGAGCGCCGCCGTCCCCGGCAGGCTCCCGTCGTGCCCAGCGCTCGCCGTCCCGAGGTCCTGCACGGTGCCGTCTTCCGCGGCCGTGACGTCGTCGCCGACGGCGTGCTGACGGCGGAAGAGTTGCGCAGCTCAGCGTGGCGGCGGCTGTTCCACGGGATCTACGCCGACGCGCGGCTGCCGGAGTCGTTCGGCCTCCGCGTGCGCGGTGCCCGGCTGCTCGCGCCGGACCGCGCGGTGTTCTGGGGCCGCACGGCCGCCTACCTGCACGGCGTCACCGGGCTCGTCGATGCGCAGAGCCCCGTCGAATTCATCGTGCCGCCGTCGTCGCGTTGCGGTGCGGCGGCGGGTCTGGCCGTCCGGCGGACCGCGGTCGAAGACTTCGACGTGGTGCAGAGGGGACCCTTCCGGTTCACGACCGGCGTGCGGACGGGCGTGGACCTCGCCCGGTTCGAGCCGCTGCTCGACGCGGTCCCGGCGCTCGATGCGCTGGTCGCGGCCCGGGTCGTGGGGCTGGTGCCGCTGTCGGAGGCGGCTTCGGGGCTGCGAGGAGTGCGGGGCGCCAGTCGGTGCCGCCGGGCGGTCTCGCTCGTGGACCCGCGGGCGGAGTCGCCCCAGGAGTCCCGGCTGCGCGTCGTGCTCGCGCTGGCCGGGCTGCCGACGGTGCCGCAGCACGTCGTCCGGGATGCCCAAGGCTTCGTCGCACGGGTCGATCTGGCTCTCCCGGACCTCCGCATCGCGCTGGAGTACGACGGCGCCTGGCACGGCGCGCCGGACCAGTTCCGCCGCGACCGCCGCAGGCTCAACCGCCTGGTGGCTGCGGGGTGGACGGTCCTGCACGTGACCGCGGCGGACCTGCGGAGTCCCGAAAGGTTGCTCGCACAGCTACGCACCCTGGTGGTGTCAGCCGAGAGACGCCGGATCGGGGTCTGATCGGCGCCGGCGAGCCCGACATGGCGGATCTCGCTGGGCTCGGGTGCGGGCGGGGTCAGCCGAACAGCTGGGTCCACCAGGGGCCGCCGCTGCCGGTCGCCACACCGACGCCGAGCCGGGTCAGCCCGCAGTTCAGGATGTTGGCCCGGTGCCCGGGGCTGTTCATCCACGAGGTCATGACGGCGGCCGGCCCGGACTGGCCGCGGGCGATGTTCTCGGCCCGGGCGGAGACGCCCGCGCGGTCGGCGCGGTCGAACGGGCCGACTCCGTCGGGGTTCACGTGGTCGAAGAAGCCGCGGTCACGCATGTCGGCGCTGTGCGCCCGGGCGACCGAGGCGAGCCCGGCGTCGCCGCCCACCGGGCCGCACCCGGCCTTCGCGCGCTCGGCGTTCACCAGGGCCAGGACCTCGCCCTCCACCCCCGGAGCCGCCGGCGCGACCGCGGGAGCGGGGGGCGGCGGGGCCACCGGAGGAGGTGGTGCGGGTGCGGCGCGCGTCACGGCGGGAGCGGGAGCAGGGGCCGGGGTCGGAGCCGGGGCCGGAGCCGGTGCGGGGGCCGGAGCCGGTGCGGGGGCCGGAGCGAGGGCCGGAGCAGGAGCCGGCGGTGGAGCCGGGGCCCTCGTGGCGGCCGGGGCAGGGGCGGCCGGCGCGGTCGGGGTCCCCGCGGAGCCGGAGGGCTCGGGTGCCGGCCCGGGGACGGCGCCCGCAGGCTGGTCGCCACCGGCGTCGCCCGGGACCTCGGGCTGCGTGGGCGCGCCCGGGAACACCGACGTCGACGAGCCGGGAGCCGACCCGGCCGAGGACGACGCGTCGATCGCGCGCGGGCTCACCTCCGGGCCCGAGACCACCGGGGCGGTGAGGAGAACGGCGGTGACCACGGAGGTCAGCGCCAGGCCGAGCCCCACCCGTGGCAGACGGCGGCGTCGCGCGCTGCCGGCGGCGGCGGAGGAGCGGTGAGCGGGGAGCGGGGGACCGGACGGCCGGTGGTGCATGCGGGTCCTCAAGATGAGCACGGTCCGTTATCGGAACGAGACTATCGTGTTCGGAGCCCCGGGGAAGGCCGTCGGCGTGTCCACCCTCACGCCACCCGGCAGGGGCCCCCGAGCGTGCGCGGGCCACCGGCGGGCAGCATGGACCCGGCACCATGGAACGGTCCGCCCACCCCGAACCCCTGAGGAGCACGCCGCCGGTGAGCGACGTATGGCTCAACATCGTCATGGTCGTCGTCTTCATCATGATCGGCGGCGCGTTCGCCGGTGCGGAGATCGCGCTGGTCTCGCTGCGGGAGTCGCAGGTGCGGGCCATGGCCGAGCAGGGTGGCCGCCGCGGTCAGGCGGTGCAGAAGCTCCTCGGGGACCCCAACCAGTTCCTCGCCGCCGTGCAGGTCGGCGTCACCCTCGCCGGGTTCTTCTCCGCCGCGTTCGGTGCGAGCACCCTGTCGGCGCCCTTGGCCGACTGGCTGCAGACGCAGGGCGTGGGCGAAGGGCTGGCCGGCACGCTGGCGCTGGTCCTGGTCACCGTCGCGATCAGCTACGTGTCCCTCGTCGTCGGCGAGCTGACCCCGAAGCGGCTGGCCCTGCAGCGGGCCGAGGGCTTCTCGCTGATGGTCGCCGCCCCGCTGAACGCCATCGCCAAGCTGTCGCGGCCGATCATCTGGCTGCTCTCCAAGTCCACCAACGGACTCGTCCGGCTGGTCGGAGGTGACCCCAAGGCCAGCGGTGAGTCGATCAGCCAGGAGGAGCTGCGCGACCTGGTCGCCGCGCACGAGTCGCTGAGCAGCGACGAGCGCCGGCTCATCGACGAGGTCTTCCGCGCCGGCGAGCGCGAGGTGCGCGAGGTGATGACGCCGCGCACCGAGGTCCAGTTCCTGGAGGCCTCGATGACCGCCAGCCGCGCCGCCAAGCTGGTCGCGGAGTCGAACTGGTCGCGGTTCCCCGTCGCGGGCCAGGACCAGGACGACGTCGTGGGGTTCGTGCACGTGCGCGACCTGTTCCTGCCCAACCACCCGGCGGGACGGGCGGCGACCGTGGGTGACCTGGCCCGCCAGGTCACCCGGTTGCCCGGCACCGCCGCCGTCCTCACGGTGCTCAGCGAGATGCGCCGGGACAACCAGCACCTCGCGATCGTCGTCGACGAGTACGGCGGCACGGACGGCATCGTCACCCTCGAGGACCTCATCGAGGAGGTCATCGGGGAGATCTACGACGAGTACGACGAGGAGGTCGCGCCCGAGGCCCGGCAGGCGCCCGACGCGCCGCGCGAGGTGGACGGCCTGCTCAACCTCGACGACTTCGCCGACGCGACCGACCTGCGGCTGCCCGAGGGGCCGTACGAGACGGCTGCCGGTTTCGTCCTCGCCGAGCTGGGCCGGCTGCCCGAGGTGGGCGACACCGTCGAGGTCGAGGGCCGCAGCATCGAGGTGCTCGAGCTCGACGGCCGGCGGATCGCGCGCCTGCGCGTCGGCCCACCGCCGGCCCCCGCCGTCCCCGAGGACGCCTCGGAGTCGACCGAGGCGAGCTAGCCCAGAGCTAGCCCCGGCGGGCCTGGGCGACGTCCCAGGCGTCCCGGACGATGCCGACCAGGTCGGTGTGCTTCGGGGCCCAGCCCAGGTCGGCGCGGAGCCGGTCGCTGGAGGCCACCAGCTGCGCCGGGTCGCCGGCCCGTCGCTCGCCGATCGTCACCGGGATGGGGTGGCCGGTCACCTCGCGTGCCGCCTCGACGACCTCCTGCACCGAGAAGCCGGTGCCGTTGCCCAGGTTGTAGATCCGGTGCTCCCCGGCCGCCGGCGCGGGCAGCGCGAGCAGGTGCGCGTCGGAGAGGTCCTCGACGTGCACGTAGTCGCGGATGCAGGTGCCGTCGGGGGTCGGGTAGTCCTGGCCGTAGACGGTCATGGACTCCCGCTGCCCGGCCGCGACCTGCAGCGCGATCGGGATGAGGTGGGTCTCCGTGGCGTGCCGCTCCCCGAGCCCGTAGGCGGCGCCCGCGACGTTGAAGTACCGCAGGCTCACCGCGGCGAAGCCGTGGGCGACCGCGTACGAGGTGAGCATGTGGTCGACGGCGAGCTTGGAGGCCCCGTACGTGTTGGTCGGCCGGGTCGGCGCGTCCTCGCGGATCGGCACCTGGTCGGGCTCGCCGTAGGTGGCCGCGGTGGAGGAGAAGACGATCCGCCGGCAGTCGGCGGCCCGCATCGCCTCCAGCAGCGCGAAGGAGCCGCCCACGTTGGTGTGCCAGTAGTCCTCGGGCTGCTGCTGGGAGACGCCCACCAGCGACCTGGCCGCGAAGTGCAGCACCGCCTCGGGGCGGACCTCGGCGAGCACCGGCGCCGAGTCGTGCAGCGACACCTCCGCCAGCGCCGCGCCCTCGGGCACCGCGTCCGCGTGCCCGGTGGAGAGGTCGTCGAGCACGGTGACCTCGTGCCCCCCGGCGAGCAGGGCGGCGGTCACTACGCTGCCGATGTAGCCGGCGCCGCCGGCGACGAGTACGCGCATGGGGCACACCCTAGAAGGGCGGGCCCCCGGGAGGTGGAGGTCCACGTGGTCAGTGCCCGACCGGCGGTGCAGTCGCTCCCCGCGTACCGGCCCGGCCGCAACCCGGCCGACCTCGCCCGCGAGATCGGCGTCGAGCGCGCCGTGAAGCTCGCCAGCAACGAGGTGGCGTTCCCGCCACTGCCCGCCGTCGTCGAGGCGGTGAACACCGCGGTCGCCGGCACCAACCGGTACCCCGACAACGGCGCCGTCGTCCTCACCGGGGCGTTGGCCGAGCGCTACGGCGTCGACCCCGCCCAGGTCGCCACCGGTTGCGGGGCCGTTGCCATCTGCCAGGAGCTCGCCCAGGCCTACAACGACCCGGGCACGAGCATGGCCTTCGCCTGGCGCTCCTTCGAGATGTACCCGCTGCTGGCCCGCGTCGCCGGCGCCCGCGCGGTCCAGGTGCCGCTGGTGCCGGGCCGGCCCGGTGGGTCGCCCGACACCCACGACCTCGAGGCGCTCGCCGCGGCGCTGGATGACAGCACCCGGCTGGTGTTCGTCTGCAACCCGAACAATCCCACGGGCACCGCGGTGCACCGCGCGGAACTGGAGCGCTTCCTCGACGCGGTGCCGGCGGAGACGCTGGTCGTCCTCGACGAGGCCTACCGCGAGTTCGTCACCGACCCGCGGGTGCCCGACGGCGTGGAGCTGATGCGCGGCCGGCCCAACGTCGCCGTGCTGCGCACCTTCTCCAAGGCCTGGGGGCTGGCCGGGCTGCGCGTCGGCTACCTGCTCGCCGAGGACCCCGCGGTCGCCGAGGCCGTCCGCAAGACCCACCTGCCGTTCAGCGTCGGCATGGTCGCCCAGGCGGCGGCGGTCGCGGCGCTGGCCAGCGAGGACGAGGTGCGGGCCCGGTGCGCCGCCGTCGTCGCCGAGCGCGAGCGGCTGACCGCCGCCCTGCGGGACCGGGGCCTGGAGGTCTCCGACAGCCAGGCCAACTTCGTCTGGCTGCCGACCGGCGAGCGGACGGCGGAGCTCGCGGCCGCGCTGGAGTCCCGTGCGGTCATCACGCGCCCGTTCGCGGGCGAGGGCATCCGGGTCACGGTGGGCACGCCCGAGGAGGACGACGTCTTCCTGGCCGCGCTCGACGACGCGCTGCCCGACGCGCTCCGCTGACCAGCGCTGACCGGGCCGTACCGACGGCCGGCGCCCGGGCGGAACGGGGGAGCCCGGAACGGACGGCGGCCCCGGCTGGTTTGATGGCCGACGTGGCTCTTCCCCGCGTCCTCTCCGGCATCCAGCCGACGGCGGACTCCTTCCACCTCGGGAACTACGTCGGCGCCCTCCGGCAGTGGGTCAGCATGCAGGAGGACCACGACGCCTTCTACTGCGTCGTCGACCTGCACGCGATCACCCTCGAGCAGCCGGACCCGGCCGTGCTGCGGCAGCGCACCCTGGTGTCGGCGGCGCAGCTGATCGCCCTCGGCGTCGACCCGGCCCGCAGCACCCTGTTCGTGCAGAGCCAGGTGCCCGAGCACGCCCAGCTGGCCTGGGTGCTGCAGTGCCTCACCGGCTTCGGGGAAGCCAGCCGCATGACGCAGTTCAAGGACAAGAGCACGCGCGAGGGGGCCGGCCCGACGTCGGTGGGGCTGTTCACCTATCCGGTGCTGCAGGCCGCCGACATCCTGCTGTACCAGGCCCACCGGGTCCCGGTGGGGGAGGACCAGCGGCAGCACCTGGAGCTCACCCGCGACCTGGCCGGCCGGTTCAACGGCCGGTACGGCGAGACCTTCACGCTCCCCGAGGCCTACATCCCCGCCGGCGCCGCCAAGATCCTCGACCTGCAGTCGCCGGACAAGAAGATGAGCAAGAGCCTGCCGCCGGCGGGCTGCGTCAACCTGCTGGACGACCCGAAGGTCACCGCGAAGAAGATCCGCTCCGCGGTCACCGACACCGGGCGGGAGGTCGTCGCGGACCCCGAGGGCAAGCCCGGCGTCACGAACCTGCTCACCATCCACTCCGCCTTCTCGGGGCGGAGCATCGCCCAGCTCGAGGAGCACTTCGCCGGCCGCGGCTACGGCGACCTGAAGAAGGAGCTCGCCGAGGTCGTCACCGACGCCCTCGCCCCCGTGCAGCGGCGCACGGCCGAGCTGCTGGCCGACAGCGCCGAGCTGGAGCGCCTGCTCGCCGCGGGCGCCGCGCGGGCCCGCGAGGTGGCCGGCCGCACGCTGGCCGCCGTGTACGAGCGGGTCGGCTTCCTCCCACCGGCCGGGCCGGCGGCATGAACGACGACACCTTCGTCGGCCGGCTGGCGACCGGACCGGAGACGGCGGTGCTCGGGGTGATCGTGCCCGTCCCCGAGCCCTGGTCGGCGCTGCTGGTCGACTGGCGCACCAAGGTCGGCGACCGGCAGGCGGCGCTGGTGCCGCCGCACGTGACCCTGCTCCCGCCGACGGAGGTGCCGGTCGCGGACCGCGACGCCATCACCGAGCACCTCGCGGCCGTCGCCGCCGCGCACCCGCCGTTCGACATGCACCTGGCCGGCACCGGCACCTTCACGCCGGTCTCCGACGTGGTCTTCGTGACCGTTGCGCGGGGGATCGGCAACTGCGAGCTGCTGGCCAACGACGTCCGCCAGGGCCCGCTCGCCCGCTCGCTCTCCTTCCCGTACCACCCGCACGTCACCGTGGCCCACGACGTGCCGGCGGACATGCTGGAGCTCGCCTACTGCGGGCTGCAGGACCTCTCGGCCGAGTTCCGGGTGGAGCACTTCACCGAGTTCGAGCAGTCGGCGGCCGGCAGCTGGGTCGTCGCCCGCGAGTACCCCCTCACCGGCCCCGCGCACTGAGCCGGCACCGCGTCAGGACCCTGCGAGGGGACGGGGCAGGCCCCAGACTCGGGCGGTGAGCTCCACCCCCACCCGCGAGGCCCCCGACCAGGAGGCAGCCGTCCGGAAGGGGTGGCCGTCGCGCGCGTGGGACCGCGTCGAGAGGACGGTCGACGCCGCCCGCCGGCGGTCGCCCCGGCTGGACCACGTGGCCCGGGCCGGCGGGCGCTACCGGCGGACGCAGGGCGACCTCATGGCGGCGGGCGTCACCTACTTCGTCTTCCTGGGGCTGTTCCCCGTCCTGCTCCTGGTCGCCTCGGGCATCGGTCTCGTGCTGGCCGGGGACGAGCTGCTCCAGCGCGAGCTCTACGAGGCCATCCGCACCACCTTCCCGGGGAGGACCGGAGAGGACCTCGTGGCCGACCTGCGCGGGGCGGTCGGCTCCGCCGAGGTGGTCGGCGTGATCGGGCTGGTCGGCTTCGTCTACGCCGGCCTCCGGGCGATGGACAAGCTGCGCATCGGCATGGAGCGCATCTGGAAGGGGCGCGCCGAGGAGCCGGAGTTCCTCCGGGACAACGTGCAGGACCTCCTGGCCCTGCTGCTGCTCGGGGCGGTCGGCCTGTTGAGCCTCGCGCTGACAGGTGTCGCGACGGGGGCGACGTCGTGGCTCCTCGGGGTGCTCGGGCTCGAGGGCGCGCCAGGCCTCGCGCTGCTCGCCACGGTGGCGAGCCTGGCGCTGGCGTTCCTGGGCGACGTCGTCGTCTTCCTGTGGCTGCTCAAGGTGGTCCCCTCCACCCCGCACCCCGTGCGCCGCCTGCTGCCCGGGGCGCTGTTCGGCGCGGCCGGCTTCGAGGTGATGAAGCTGATCGGGAACCTCTACCTCTCGCTGATCTCCGGCAGCGTGACCGCCTCGGCCTTCGGTGGCGCGGTCGGCATCCTCGTCTGGATCAACATCGTCTTCCGGTTCGCCTTCTTCACCGCTGCCTGGACCGCCACCCTGCCGGCGGTGGAGGCGGCCGGCCGGCCACCGGAGCGGGAGACGGCCGGCGACGTCGACGCACGATCGCAGTGACCGCGCCCAGCCCCACCCCGGCGAGGACGGCGAGGGCCCACGGAGCGGGAGCCGGCTGCGCCTCGGAGGCGGCGAGCGCCGTGCGCCGCAGCGACGGGGAGGGCGCGGTGCTGGTCGGCGGCGGGGTCGGCCGCGGGGTCGCGGCGACCAGATCACCCGGTCGGACCAGCCGCCCGACCCCGGGGACGGCGGCCGGGACGGCGAACCCCCAGTCGAGCAGGCGGGCCGCCTGGTCGGCCGCGGTCAGCGGCCGGTTCTCCGTGTCCAGGACGCTGACCACCAGCCGGCGGCCGTCGCGCTCCGCGGCGGTGACGAAGGTGTGGCGGGCGGCGTCGGTGAAGCCGGTCTTGCCACCCAGGTTGCCGGGATACGTCGTCCGCAGCGGGTTCTGGTTCTGGATCTGGTAGCCGGGGAACCGGCCCTCCACCGCCGGCATGTCGGCCGTCGGGACGCGCAGCACCTCGGCGGTGACCGGGTCCTCCACGAGCGCGCGGAAGATCAGCGCCAGGTCGTACGCGGAGGAGGACTGCCCGGCGACGTCGAGGCCGGAGGGGGAGCCGGCGACCGTGTCGTAGGCCCCCAGCGCGGCCGCCGTGCGGTTCATCTCGGCGAGCGTGGCCGCCTCACCGCCGAAGGCCCGCGCCAGGGCCGTCGCGGCGTCGTTGCCCGACTGCAGCACCAGTGCCCGGAACAGCAGCGGGACGGGGTACTGCCCGCCGGCGACCAGCCCCACGCGGCTGCCCTCCACGCGCTCGTCCTCTTCCGTGCCGACCACCACCTGGCCCGGGTCGAGCCGGTGCGCGAGCGTCAGGAAGGTCAGGGTCTTGAGCGTGCTCGCCGGGTAGTAGCGCCCGTGCGGGTCGCGGGCGGCCAGGACGGCGCCCGAGCCGGCGTCGGCGACCAGCCACCCGGACGCGGCGAGGCCGTCGGGGAGCGGGGGAGCGCCGTCGGCGACGACCACGCCCCGTGTCCGCAGCCGCTCGCCGCCCACCGTGCTGCCGTCGGGCGCGGTGCCCCGGGGTGGCAGGGCGGTGCGCGGCGCGGTCGGCGTGGGCGCAGCCGGGTCGACCGTGGGGCGCGGCGCCGCCGTCGGTGTCGAGGTCGGGAGGGGACCCGCCACGGCGGGCGCCGGCCCGGCCGCGATCGCGAGGACAGCGGCGGCGGCCGCCAGCCAGGTCGCCCGTCGTCCTCCCACGACGAGGAGGCTAGGCGGACGTGAGGTGGGACACGGGCCCCAGGGGAGGCGCGGCCCCGAACGGAGGAGTGTTCGCAACGATCGGGTCTCAGTCCGGGCGAGAGGTGGTAGCGGGCCCCGTCACCGCGGTTAGCGTCCGGGGTCGTGCCCCCTGCGGGCCACCCCTCGGGGCGGCTCCGGGGCGCGAGCAACCCACACCCGGGAGAGCCCGCCATGCGGCGGGAGCTTCCCCCAGAAAAGGAGACCGTCTTGCGCCGAGCGCGGATGACGAAGGCCGCGGCGCTGCTGCTGGCCGGCAGCCTGGCCCTGGCGGCCTGCGCGAGCGACGAGGAGCCCGCGGCGGGCGGTGGTGACACCGGCGGTGGTGCCGCCGCGGAAGGTGGACCGCAGGTCGGCCTGGCCTACGACGTCGGCGGCCGTGGTGACCAGTCGTTCAACGACTCGGCGTACGCCGGTGTCGAGGCGGCGATCACGGCCCTGGACGGCGAGGTCCAGGAGTTCAGCCCGAACGACGACGGCTCCGACCGCGTCGAGGGGCTGGCCAACCTGGCGGAGGCCGGCTACGACCCGGTCATCGGCGTCGGCTTCGCCTACGCCGAGACGATCGCCGAGGTCGCCGAGGAGTTCCCCGACACCACGTTCGCCGTCGTCGACTCCTCCGTGGCCGACATGGGCCTGGAGAACGCGACCGGCCTGCTGTTCGCCGAGGAGCAGGGCTCCTTCCTCGCCGGCGTCGCCGCCGCGCTGAAGAGCGAGACCGACCACGTCGGCTTCGTCGGCGGCGTCGAGATGCCGCTGATCCAGAAGTTCGAGGCCGGCTTCACGGCCGGCGCCAAGGCCGTCAACCCGGACATCCAGGTCGACGTCGAGTACATCTCCCCCGCCGGTGACTTCTCCGGCTTCGGTGACCCGGCCCGCGGCCAGATCCTGGCCCGCAGCATGTACGACGCCGGCGCGGACATCGTCTTCCACGCGGCGGGCGGCTCGGGCAGCGGCGTCTTCCAGGCGGCCGCCGACACCGGCAACCGGGCGATCGGTGTCGACTCCGACCAGTACCAGACCGTCGACGACCCGGCGCTGCAGGCGGTCATCATGACCTCGATGCTCAAGCGGGTGGACAACGCGGTGGAGTCGTTCATCACCGACTACTCCGAGGGCAACGTCCAGGGCGGCATCGACATCCTCAACGACCTGGAGAGCGACGGCGTCGGCCTGGCCACCTCGGGTGGGCAGATCGACGACATCCAGCAGCAGATCGAGGACTACCGCCAGCAGATCATCTCGGGCGAGATCACGGTCCCGACGACCCCGTGAGCCAGGGTGGGGCGGGCCGCGCGCTGCCCGCGGCCCCCCCCCGCCCACAACCCCCCGGGGGGGGCCGGGGGGGGCCCGCGC
>NZ_JBJHAE010000028.1:0-39227 GCF_054050895.1 Blastococcus sp. SYSU DS0669
ACCCCCTCGCGCCCCCCGCCCCCCGCGCAGCACCCGCCCCCTCCAGCCCCCGCCCGCGCCGGGGCCGCCCGCGCGCGCGCGCCCCCCCCCCCCCGCGGGGGGTCAGGCCGATGCGCCGGACAGGGTGACCTCGACGGTGAAGGTCGCGCCCTGGCAGCCGTCGGCGGCCGTCGTCAGCATGGTGAGCGCGCCCGGGACGGTGACATCGGTCCCGGAATTGGCCGGCAGCGTGATCCCGGAGAGGCTGACCGGGCCGGACACCGCCACGTCGGCGGCGGTGCACGTCCGGCCGTCGACCGGCGTCACGGTGACCGCGCCGAAGGTGGCCCCGGTGAGCATCACCGGGAACGGGTTCGGGTTGCTGACCCGGGCGGCGAGGTCCCCGGTGGCTCCCGGGTAGAGCGACGCCGTCGGCGTGCCGGCGGACACGCCCAGCTCCGCGACGGTGGCCGCCTTCGCGGAACCCGGACCCGTGCCGTCCACCAGCCAGGACGCCACCGCCGCGCTCCCGCCCAGCAGCGCCAGGAAGAGGATGGCGAGGACGCCGATGCGCCTCCGCTTGGTGTTCATGGGACCCCCAGTCATTGCCTGTTGTGATGCAGCACGTGCGCTGCGTCACGACATTGAGTAGGGGAGGACGCACCGGTTCCGGAAGGGGCGGAGGGCTGGGATCACCCTTTCGGGGCCCCCGGACGACCGTCCGTGGGTCCCGGTGCCCTGTTCCGCGCCGCGGCGGCCGGCGTCACGTGCCGGCCAGGGTGACCGCCACGGTGACGAGGGCCCCCTGGCAACCCGGCTCGGCCGTGGGGAGCATGCGCACCGCTCCGGGCAGCACCACCGGCACCCCGGTGGCCCCCGGGCGCAGGTCCACCGGCTGGTCGAGCGTCACCGGCCCGCTGCTCACCGGCACGATGCTGCCGGGCGCGCAGGTCCGTCCCGCCGCCGGAGTGACCTCCACCCGGCCCAGGGTGGCGGTGGTCAGCCGGACCGCGGCGGTGCCGAGGTTGCTCGCGGTCGCCGAGACGGCCCCCACCGCGGGCGACGGGTAACCGGTCGCCGGCTCGGGGTAGAGGGCGCCGGCGGGGGCTCCGTGAGTGACGGTGACCCGGGGGCGGTCCGCCGCGGCGGGGTCGGCGATCCAGGCGGCCATGGCCGCCCCGCCGGAGAGGAGCACGACGGCGAGGACCTGGGCGATCACGGTGCCGGCGCGGGCCACCAGGTTCACGGGTCCTCCTCGGGGTCGGGCCGGAGGCGTTCCGGCCGTGCCATCCCCGTCGTCAGCTCCGGGCGCTGGCCTGAGGGATTCGGAACGGATTCCCCCGAACGCGTGAACCAGCGCCGCCCCGGTGGAGACCACGGTCACACCCCGGCGCCCGGTACCCTCGTCGGCGTGCCACGGGTGATCGTCGACGTCGTCCTGAAGCCGGAGATCAGCGACCCCCAGGGGCAGGCGGTCCTGGGTGCGCTCGGCCGCCTCGGCCACGACTCCGTGAGGAGCGTCCGCCAGGGCAAGCACTTCGTCCTCGAGGTCGACGGGACACCCGACGAGGCCGAGCTGGAGCAGATCGCCGAGACGTTGCTGGCCAACCCGGTGATCGAGGACGTCGAACTGCATCTCCCCAAGGACTGAGCGAACCGTGCGCATCGGTGTCATCACCTTCCCGGGCTCCCTGGACGACGTGGACGCCGCGCGCGCGGTGCGGCTCGCCGGTGGTGAGCCGGTCGCCCTCTGGCACGCCGACCACGACCTGAAGGACGTCGACGCCGTCGTCCTGCCGGGCGGCTTCTCCTACGGCGACTACCTGCGCGCCGGCGCCATCGCCGCCCGCTCGCCGCTGATGCAGGACGTCGTGGCCGCGGCTCACGGCGGCCTGCCGGTGCTCGGCATCTGCAACGGCTTCCAGGTGCTCTGCGAGGCGGGGCTGCTGCCCGGGGCGCTGACCCGCAACAGCCACCTGCACTTCCGCAACCGCGACCAGGTGCTGGTCGTCGAGCGCGCCGACACCGCGTGGACGCAGGACTACGCGGTCGGCCAGCGCATCGTCATCCCGGTCAAGAACGGCGAGGGCCGCTACGTGGCCGCCGACGCCGACCTCGACCGGCTCGAGGGCGAGGGCCGGGTGGTGTTCCGCTACGAGGGCGGCAACCCGAACGGCTCCAGCCGCGAGATCGCCGGCGTCACCAGCGAGAACGGTCGCGTCGTGGGGCTCATGCCGCACCCCGAGCACGCGATCGAGGACCTCACCGGGCCGTCGACCGACGGGCTCGGCTTCTTCACCAGCGTCCTGAAGGCGGTCGTCGCAGCGTGAGCGAGTCAGCAACCGCGGGCCTCTCCGACCTCGACACCGGCCCGGGCCGGCTGCAGAACCGGCTCGACACCGTCGACCTCGCCGCACGCACGCCGGGCGACGAGCAGCCCTTCGCCGAGCTCGGGCTCAAGGCCGACGAGTACGACCGGATCAAGGACATCCTCGGCCGCCGCCCCACGACGGCGGAGCTGGCGATGTACTCGGTCATGTGGAGCGAGCACTGCTCCTACAAGAGCTCCAAGGTGCACCTGCGGCAGTTCGGCGACCTGCCGCCCAGCGACGCGCTGCTGGTCGGCATCGGCGAGAACGCCGGCGTCGTCGACGTCGGGGACGGCTACGCGGTGACCTTCAAGGTCGAGAGCCACAACCACCCGAGCTACGTCGAGCCCTACCAGGGGGCGGCCACCGGCGTGGGCGGCATCGTGCGCGACATCCTCACGATGGGCGCGCGCCCGGTCGCGGTCATGGACTCGCTGCGGTTCGGCCGTGCCGACGCGCCCGACACCGCCCGCGTGCTGCCCGGCGTCGTCGCCGGCGTCGGGGGCTACGGCAACTGCCTGGGGCTGCCCAACATCGGCGGCGAGGTCCTCTTCGACGACTGCTACGCCGGCAACCCGCTGGTCAACGCGCTCTGCGTGGGCGTCATGAAGCACGAGGACGTCCGGCTGGCCAAGGCCGAGGGCGCCGGCAACAAGGTGATCCTGTTCGGCGCCCGCACCGGCGGTGACGGAATCGGTGGCGTCAGCGTGCTGGCCAGCGAGACGTTCGACGCCGAGGGGCCGGCCAAGCGCCCCAGCGTGCAGGTGGGCGACCCGTTCACCGAGAAACTGCTCATCGAGGCCTGCCTGGAGATCTTCGCCCAGGACCTGGTCACCGGCATCCAGGACCTCGGCGGCGCCGGCCTCTCCTGCGCGACCTCGGAGCTCGCCAGCGCCGGCACCGGCGGCATGCACGTCGACCTCGACGCCGTCCCGCTGCGCGACTCCACGCTGACGCCCGCCGAGATCCTCATGAGCGAGTCGCAGGAGCGCATGTGCGCGATCGTCGAGCCGGGCAAGGTCGACGCCTTCCTCGCCGTCTGCGCGAAGTGGGACGTCCTGGCCACGGTCATCGGTGAGGTCACCGACGGCGACCGGCTGACCGTCGACTGGCACGGCGAGCGGATCGTCGACGTCCCGCCGCGCACCGTCGCGCACGAGGGCCCCGTGTACGAGCGGCCGATGGCCCGCCCCGCCGACCTAGACGCCCTGCAGGCCGACGACGCCGCCCGGCTGCCCCGGCCCACCACGCCCGAGGAGCTCCAGGCGCACTGGCTCGCCGTGGTCAGCAGCCCGGACGGCGCCGACAAGACCTGGGTGACCGAGCAGTACGACCGCTACGTCCGCGGCAACACCGTGCTGGCGCAGCCCGACGACGCCGGCGTCGTGCGCATCGACGAGGAGAGCCACCGCGGCATCGCGCTCTCCCTCGACGGCAACGGCCGCTACGCCCGCCTGGACCCCTACACCGGCGCGCAGCTCAACCTGGCCGAGGCCTACCGCAACGTCGCGGTCTCCGGCGCGAAGCCCCTGGCGGTCACCAACTGCCTGAACTTCGGCTCGCCGGAGAACCCCGAGGTGATGTGGCAGTTCGCCGAGGCCGTCCGCGGCCTGGCCGACGCCTGCCGTGAGCTGGGCCTGCCGGTCACCGGTGGCAACGTGAGCCTCTACAACCAGACCGGCGACGTCGCGATCAACCCGACGCCGGTGATCGGTGTGCTCGGCGTGCACGAGGACGTCCGCACGCGGGTCCGCAGCGGCTGGCGGACGGCGGGGGAGACGGTGCTGCTCCTGGGCGAGACGCGGCCGGAGTTCGGCGGCTCGGCCTGGGCCTCGGTCGTGCACGGCCACCTCGGCGGGCGGCCGCCGGTGGTCGACCTCGGGGCCGAGCGGAAGCTCGCCGAGCTGCTCGCCGCGCTGGCGAAGGCCGGCCTGGTCGGCTCGGCGCACGACCTGGCCGACGGCGGGCTGGCGCAGGCGCTGGCCGAGTCGGCGCTGCGCCACGGGGTGGGCGCGCGCCTGGAGCTGGGCGAGGAGCCCTTCACCGCGCTGTTCAGCGAGTCCACGGGCCGCGTCGTCCTCACCACCACCGACCCCGGCGGCGTGAAGACGACCGCACGCTGGGCAGGCGTGCCGGTCACCGAGCTCGGGACGACGGGCGGTGACGTGCTCTCGGTCGACGGGCTGGTCGAGCTTCCCCTGGACGAGCTGCGGGCCACCTGGAGCGCCACCCTGCCGGCGCTGTTCGGGGCTCCCGAGGACGCCGTCGGCACCGTTCCGGCGGGCACCGTCCCCACCTCCTGATGCCGGCCCCCATCCCGGCCGACGAGCTGCGGGCGGCGGTCGACCCGGTGCGGGCCTGGCTGGCCGGCGAGGCCGAGCAGCCGCCGCGGGCGGTGCTGGGGGCGGCGGTGAAGACCAGCGCGCGCTGGCTGGCCCAGCAGGTGCCGGGCCGCTCGGTGGAGCTGCGGGTGCCGCCGCACGTCGCCGTCCAGTTCATCGAGGGGCCGCGGCACACCCGCGGCACCCCACCCAACGTCGTCGAGACCGACGCCGCGACCTGGCTGCGGCTGGCGACGGGCGCGCTGTCCTGGGCCGATGCCGTCGCCGCGGGTGCGGTCAGCGCGAGCGGCAACCGCGCCGACCTGAGCCAGTTGCTGCCGCTCCGCCCGCTGAGACACCGGTGAACGCCGGTCGCGGGCCGACCCGGACGACGCGGGGTTGAGCCCCGGGCGCACGCGGCTGGACCCTGCCCGACCCGGGTCGGCCCGCGCCCGGACAGCATTGCGCCCCCGCCCGCGGGATGCGGACGGGGGCGCAGTGCCGTGCTCGGGTGGCTCAGCCGAAGAGCGCGCTGGCCGCCTTGATCGTGTTGTACAGGCCGTACGCCAGCGGGACGCCCACCAGGGCCCACGCGAAGGCGATGAGGCCGACGGGGGTGTGCGTGGTCGGCTGCTCGCCGGTCTGGGACGCGGGGGTGCTCATCGGACGGTGCTCCTCTCGGGCTCGGCGGCCGTGGTGGGGATGTCGGTCTGCTTGGGCTCGAAGTACTTGTCCGACACCGGCTTGATCAGCAGGTTGGCGACGAAGCCGACGGCCAGCAGCCCGACCATGATGAACAGGGCGGGCCGGTAGTCACCGGCGACGAGCTGACCCGGCGTCCCGCGGGCGTCCAGGACGCCGTTGATGATCAGCGGGCCGACGATGCCGGCGGCCGCCCAGGCGGTCAGCAGCCGGCCGTGGATGGCGCCCACCTGGTAGGTGCCGAACAGGTCGCGCAGGTACGCGGGCACCGTCGCGAAGCCACCGCCGTAGAAGCTGATGATGACCGCGGCGAGGAGCACGAAGATCCACGTCGCCGTGCTGCCGATGGTGGCCAGCAGGACGTAGAGGATCAGGCCGACGCCCAGGTACACCATGTAGATCGGCTTGCGCCCGATGTAGTCCGAGGTGGAGGACCACACGAACCGGCCGGCCATGTTGAACAGCGACAGCAGACCGACGAAGCCGGCTGCGGTGGCGGCCAGGACGGTGGAGGTGTCGCCCTCGCGGAAGAAGTCCTGGATCATCGGCGCGGCCTGCTCGAGGATGCCGATGCCGGCGGTCACGTTGCAGAACAGCACCGTCCACAGCAGCCAGAACTGCGGCGTCTTGATCGCGTTGTTCGCGGAGACGTTCTCGGTCGTGACCAGGGACTTGGCCTTGACGGTCGACGGGTCGAAGCCGTCGGGCCGCCAGTCCGCGGCCGGCACCCGGATGATGAAGGCGCCGAACATCATGAAGACCAGGTAGATCAGACCCAGGGTGAGGAACAGCCCCGCGACGGCGTTGCCGCTGGGCACGGTGCCCGCGACGGCCGGGTCGTAGTTCGGGTCGTACCAGTTCATCAGCTGGCGCGACAGCGGGGAGGCGATGAGCGCGCCACCGCCGAAGCCCATGATCGCCATGCCGGTGGCCAGGCCCGGGCGGTCGGGGAACCACTTGATCAGCGTGGAGACCGGCGAGATGTAGCCGATGCCCAGGCCGATGCCGCCGAGGAAGCCGTAGCCGAGGTAGAGCAGCCACAGCTGCTCGGTGTAGATGCCCAGCGAGCCGACCAGGAAGCCGCTCACCCAGAAGACGGCCGAGGTGAACATGGCGGCGCGGGGGCCGTTCTTGTCGACCCAGGTGCCGAAGACGGCGGCGGAGAGGCCGAGCATCACGATGGCGATCGAGAAGATGATCCCGATCTGGGTGAGACCCGTGTCGAAGTGCTCGACGAGGGCGACCTTGTAGACACTGGTCGCGTATGCCTGGCCGATGCTCAGGTGCACGGCCAGAGCTGCCGGCGGGATCAGCCAGCGGTTGAATCCTGGCCGGGCGACGATGCGCTCGCGTGCCAGGAAGCTCGGTACTGCCACGGGGACAACCTCCGGGGACGGGACCGGTACGGCCGGTTGGCCGCGACCGGGACGCGCCCTGTGATATGGGTCGCTATCGGGTGGCACCGTACGTTGTCCGCCCTGAGAGTGCGCGCGCAACATGCGTGCCGTGATCCGTGCGTGACCGTGCGCCCGCACAGTGGAAGCGGCCGAGCCGGGCCGTGGCGGCCCCCTTAGTCTGCCGGGCATGGCTTACGAGGTGCGAGGCGTGGTGGCCCGGGGCAAGGGACAGCCGGTCACGGTGGAGACGATCGTGGTCCCCGATCCCGGCCCTGGTGAGGCGGTCGTGGACGTGCAGGCCTGCGGGGTCTGCCACACCGACCTGCACTACCGGGAGGGCGGCATCAACGACGACTTCCCGTTCCTCCTCGGCCACGAGGCGGCCGGGGTCGTCGCGGCCGTGGGCGAGGGCGTCACGAACGTCGCCGTCGGTGACTACGTCGTCCTCAACTGGCGGGCGGTCTGCGGGGAGTGCCGCGCCTGCCGCAAGGGCCAGCTGCAGTACTGCTTCAACACGCACAACGCCGCCCAGAAGATGACCCTGGCCGACGGCACCGAGCTCTCCCCGGCTCTGGGCATCGGGGCCTTCGCGGAGAAGACGCTCGTCCACTCCGGGCAGTGCACCAAGGTCGACCCGGCCGCCCCACCGACCGCTGCCGGGCTGCTCGGCTGCGGCGTCATGGCCGGCGTCGGCGCGGCGATCAACACCGGCGGCGTCCAGCGCGGCGAGACCGTCGCCGTGTTCGGCTGCGGCGGGGTCGGGGACGCCGCCGTCGCCGGGGCGAAGCTCGCCGGCGCGACGACGATCATCGCCGTCGACATCGACGACCGGAAGCTGGAGTGGGCCCGCGGGTTCGGCGCCACCCACACGGTCAACTCGAAGGAGACCGACCCGGTCGAGGCGATCAAGGGGTTCACCGGCGGGTTCGGCGTCGACGTCGCCATCGACGCGGTCGGGCACCCGGCGGTGTTCGAGCAGGCGTTCTACGCCCGTGACCTCGCCGGCCGGGTCGTCATGGTCGGCGTCCCGACGCCGGGGATGGAGATCACGCTGCCCGCCATCGAGGTGTTCGGCCGGGGCGGGGCGATCAAGAGCTCCTGGTACGGCGACTGCCTGCCCAGCCGTGACTTCCCGATGCTGGTCGACCTGTACCTGCAGGGGCGCTTCGACCTCGACGCCTTCGTCTCCGAGACGATCGGCCTGGACGACGTCGAGGAGGCGTTCCACAAGATGCACCGCGGCGAGGTGCTGCGCAGCGTGGTGGTGCTCAAGTGAGCGCCCGCGTCGAGAAGGTCGTCGTCCCCGGGGTCTTCTCCCTCGACGGGCAGGACTTCGACGTCGAGAACAACGTCTGGCTCGTCGGGGACGACGACGAGGTGCTCGTCATCGACGCCCCGCACGACCCGGCGCCGATCCTCGCGGCGATCGGGGAGCGCCGGGTGACCGCCATCGTGCTCACCCACGGGCACAACGACCACATCACCGCCGCCCCCGCCCTGCGCGAGGCCACCGGCGCGCCGATCTGGTTCAACAGCGACGACCGCATGCTCTGGGACATGACCCACCCGGGCACCGCGCCGGACGAGGACCTGCGGGCGGGGACCCGGTTCGACGTCGCCGGCACCCGGCTGGTCGCGCTGCACACCCCGGGTCACTCGCCGGGCAGCACCTGCCTGCACGCGGCCGACCTGCGCACCGTCTTCACCGGCGACACGCTCTTCTGCGGGGGCCCCGGGGCGACCGGGCGGTCGTTCAGCGACCACCCGACGATCGTGAACTCGATCCGGGCGCAGCTGCTCAGCCTGCACGGGGACACGGTGGTGCGGACCGGGCACGGCGAGGACACGACGATCGCGGCGGAGCTGAGCAACGTCCGCTGAGGGGTGTCCCCTCGATCCGATCCGGTCACCGCCCCGGCGGTTGGTCCTGCCCCGGCGGTTGGTCCTGCCCGGGCGGATCGTCGTGCCGCGCCGGGCGGTCCGGCGGCTCCGGGCTCGTGCGCTCGAGGCGCTGGCGGATCGCCGCGACGTTGAGTGCGAGGTCCTCGAGCGCCTCGACCGCGCGCGTCGCGAGCGCGAACGTCAGGTTCTCCCGCTGCTCCTCGGCGCTGGGCTCGGGGCGGCGCCGCGCGGCCTCGCGCGTCACGTCGGCCCACGTCTGGTCGTCGCGGCGCGGCTCCTCGAAGAGCTGGCGCAGCATCCGCTGCGCCATGTCGAGGAACTCGCGCGGATCGGGCCCGTTGCTCGCCATCCCATGTCTCCTGTCGCTCGTCCCGGGCACGTCGTCCGGCGCGGACCGGCCGGGCCGTGAGTGGGCGGGTCAGACGTCAACGTGCCGCACCGGGCCGAGGTTCCTCGCCCCGGACCGCGCCCGCGATCCGGGGGGACACGCGCGCCGGCGGTGCGCTCTCCCGCCTCGGCGCCGGCGGGGGCGCCCACGCCGGTACGCTCGACCGGTGCCCCGTGGTGATGGACGGCTGACGCACGACCTCGATCCCCAGTTCCCCGGCCCCCAGGACGCCTGTGGCGTCTTCGGTGTCTGGGCGCCGGGTGAGGAGGTCGCGAAGCTGACCTATTTCGGCCTGTACGCCCTCCAGCACCGCGGGCAGGAGGCGGCCGGCATCGCGGTCTCCGACGGCGCCTCGGTCGTCGTCTACAAGGACCTCGGGCTGGTCAGCCAGGTCTTCGACGAGGCCACCCTGGGCAGCCTGCGCGGGCACCTCGCCGTCGGGCACACCCGGTACTCCACCACCGGCTCCTCCACGTGGGAGAACGCCCAGCCGACCTTTCGCACCACGGACTCCGGCACCGGGCTGGCGCTCTGCCACAACGGGAACCTGGTGAACACCTCCGAGCTGGCCAGCAAGGCCGCCGACGCCGGCGTGCCCGGCGCCTTCGCCGCGACCACCGACTCCGACCTGGTCACGGCGCTGATCGCCTCGTACCAGGACATCTCGGTCGAGGCGGCCGCGATGGAGGTGCTGCCGCAGCTGCGCGGGGCCTTCTCCATCACCTTCATGGACGAGGACACGCTCTACGCCGCCCGCGACCCCCAGGGCGTCCGCCCGCTGGTGCTGGGCCGGCTGGAGCGGGGCTGGGTCG
Organism: Blastococcus sp. SYSU DS0669; assembly: GCF_054050895.1. Taxonomy (NCBI): domain Bacteria; kingdom Bacillati; phylum Actinomycetota; class Actinomycetes; order Geodermatophilales; family Geodermatophilaceae; genus Blastococcus; species Blastococcus sp. SYSU DS0669. The sequence continues at coordinate 9,871 of NZ_JBJHAE010000028.1, forward strand.
TGGCCAGCGAGACCGCGGCGCTGGACATCGTCGGCGCCTCCGTGGTCCGCGAGGTCGAGCCCGGTGAGCTGATCGCCATCGACGAGAACGGCCTGCGCAGCCAGCACTTCGCGGCGGCCCAGCCCAAGGGCTGCGTCTTCGAGTACGTCTACCTGGCGCGGCCCGACACGACCATCTCCGGCCGGGGCGTGCACGCCGCCCGGGTGGAGATCGGCCGGCGGCTGGCCAAGGAGCACCCGGCCGACGCCGACCTGGTCATCCCGGTCCCCGAGTCCGGCACCCCGGCCGCGGTGGGGTACGCCGAGGCCAGCGGCATCCCGTACGGGTTGGGGCTGGTCAAGAACTCCTACGTCGGGCGCACGTTCATCCAGCCCAGCCAGACCATCCGGCAGCTGGGCATCCGGCTCAAGCTCAACCCGCTGCGCGACGTCATCCGCGGCAAGCGGCTGGTCGTCGTCGACGACTCGATCGTGCGCGGGAACACGCAGCGCGCGCTGATCCGCATGCTGCGCGAGGCCGGCGCGCTCGAGGTGCACGTGCGCATCTCCTCGCCGCCGGTGAAGTGGCCGTGCTTCTACGGCATCGACTTCGCCAGCCGGGCGGAGCTCATCGCCAACGGCCTCGACATCGACGGCGTGCGCGCCTCCATCAACGCCGACTCGCTCGGCTACGTCTCCGAGCAGGGGCTGATCGCGGCCACCGAGCAGCCGGTCAACCGGCTGTGCACCGCCTGCTTCACCGGCGAGTACCCGATCGACCTGGGGACGCCGGAGGTGCTGGGCAAGCACGTGCTCGAGGGCATCGGCCAGCGCGCGGTCAGCGGCTGGACCGGGCAGCAGGCCGGCAGCGCCGTGCTGCCCGGCGGCGCCGAGGACGCCCTGAGGCGGCCGTGAGCGCACCGGAGTTCACCTACGCCGCCTCCGGCGTGGACATCGACGCCGGCGAGCGCGCGGTCGCCCTGATGAAGGCCGCCGTCGAGCAGACCAACCGGCCCGAGGTCGTCGGCGGGCTCGGCGGGTTCGCAGGGCTCTTCGCCCTGGACGTGCAGAAGTACCGGCGGCCGCTGCTGGCCTCCTCCACCGACGGCGTCGGGACGAAGATCGCCCTGGCCCGGCGGCTGGACCGGCACGACACCGTCGGCATCGACCTGGTCGCGATGGTCGTCGACGACCTGGTGGCCTGCGGCGCCGAGCCGTTGTTCCTCCAGGACTACGTGGCCTGCGGCAAGGTCGTGCCCGAACGGATCGCGGCGATCGTCACCGGCATCGCGACCGGCTGCACCCAGGCCGGCGCCGCCCTGGTCGGCGGCGAGACCGCCGAGCACGGCGACCTCATGGACGCCGACGAGTACGACCTCGCCGCCACCGCGGTCGGCGTCGTGGAGGCCGACGCCGTGCTGGGCCCGGAGCGGGTGCGCGCCGGCGACGCGGTGATCGCCATGGCGTCGTCCGGCTTCCACTCCAACGGCTACTCCCTGGTGCGGCGCGTGGTCTCCGCCGCCGGCCTGGACCTCACCGCCACCCCCGCGGGGCTGGACCGGCCGCTGGGCGACGAGCTCCTCGAGCCGACCCGCATCTACGCCCGCGACTGCCTGGCGCTGGTCGAGGAGCTCGGCGTCGGGGCGGTCCACGCCTACGCGCACATCACCGGCGGCGGGTTGGCCGGCAACACCGCGCGCGTGGTGCCGCCGGGGCTGCGGGCGGTCCTCGACCGCGGTACGTGGGCCCTGCCGGCGGCGGTCCGCCTCATGGAGGAGCACGGCGTGCCGCGCGCGGAGAGCGAGCGCGCCTTCAACTGCGGTGTCGGGATGGTGGCGTCGGTCGCACCGGAGCAGGCGGACGCCGCCGTCGCGCTGCTCACCGGCCGCGGCGTGCCGGCATGGATCGCCGGCACCGTGCGGGAGCAGGCCGGTGGCGCACCGGGGGCGGAGCTCGTCGGCGACTACCGCTGAGGAAGGCCCCTCCTCATCCCGCGCAGGCTCGGAGCGAGCCTCGGGAGGGGGACGGCGGCGGCTCCGGCGTGCCCTCGCCGACGCGAGCGGGCCGGACGACCTGGCTTGCCGACGCCAACGCCACGACACCGCTGCCCCGAGGGGCCGCGGTGTCGTGGGGTCGGACGGGTCAGGTCGTCGAGCCGCCGGTCAGCGGCTGGCCGCCCAGTCGTCGTCCGAGTCGTCGTCCGCCCAGCGGTCGGCGTACTCGTCGTCCTCGTCCTCGTCGTCGTCGTCCGCCGCGCTGGGCGCGGTGTAGGTCGACGACGAACCGGCCAGCTCGCGCTGGAGCGCGGTGAGGTCGGTGTTGGGTGAGCTGTACTTGAGCTCACGGGCCACGCGTGTCTGCTTGGCCTTCGCTCGGCCGCGCCCCATCGGCTCGACCCCCTCGTTACGGAGTGCGGTGGACCAGCCAAGCGGCTGATGCGGCCCGCGTGGCGACCCCGACTGAGTGACTATGTCTCGGACAACATTACGACACGGATCGGCCATGGGCACACACCCCTCCCGCGGCCCCGTCCAGGGCGCCGCCCCGAGCGTGCGGGGGGTGGGGAGGACGGGGACCTTTTTCAGCCCGGGAGCCGGATCGTGGCCAGCCGGCCGACCGAGTCGATGCGCTCCTGGGCCAGGCGGTCGGCGGCGACGGCGGGGGAGACGCCCTCGGCATCGGCCAGCGCGAAGACCCGCAGCGCGACGTCGAAGATGCCCGAGGCCTTGGCCCGCGCCCGGTCGAACGAGAACCCGTGGCGCTCGTCCTCGACCTGGATGACGCCGCCGGCGTTGACCAGGAAGTCGGGCGCGTAGAGGACGCCGCGGGCGCGCAGCCGCTCGGCCGCCCCCGGGTCGGCCAGCTGGTTGTTCGCGCCGCCGCAGACGATGCGGCCGGGCAGCGCCTCCACCGTCTCCGCGTCGAGGGCCCCGCCGAGCGCGCAGGGGGCGTAGACGTCGTGGGGCGTGCGCACGAGGGCCGCGGTGTCGGCGACCGCGCGCACCTGGGGGTGGCGCGTCCGCACCCGCTCGACGGCCCCCGGGTCGACGTCGGTGACCACCACGTCGGCGCCGTCCTGGACCAGGTGGTCCACCAGCCACGACCCGACCTTGCCCACACCGGCGACGGCCACGGTGCGGCCGGAGAGCTTCGGCGTCCCCCAGCAGTGCTGGGCCGCGGCCCGCATGCCCTCGAACACGCCGTAGGCGGTGAGCACGGAGGAGTCCCCGCACCCGCCGTAGGCCTCCGAGCGGCCGTGCGCGTACCGCGTCTCCCGGCCCACCACGTCGAGGTCGGCGTTGTACGTGCCGACGTCGCAGGCGGTGAGGTAGCGCCCGCCGAGGGACTCGACGAACCGTCCGTAGGCCCGCAGCAGCGCCTCGGTCTTGTCGGTGCGCGGATCGCCGATGATCACGGCCTTGCCGCCGCCGAGGTCCAGGCCCGCCAGGCTGTTCTTGTAGGACATGGCGGCCGAGAGCCGCAGCACGTCGGCCACCGCCGCGTCCTCGTCGGGGTAGGGGTAGAACCGCGTCCCGCCGAGCGCCGGCCCGAGGGCCGTGGAGTGGATAGCGATGATCGCCCGCAGCCCCGACCGGGGATCGCTGCAGAAGACGACCTGCTCATGACCGGATGCCAGCACGTCCACGACGCCGAGCCTAGGCTGCCCGCCCGCCGACCGGACGGCGCCGGACCACGCGGCGCGGGGCCTCCGGCGACGTCGCCCGCGAGCGGGCGGGGCATGATCCTGGACGGACCGGATGCGCGGGCCCGCGCCCCGCGAGCACAGGAGGAACCCCGATGGCCGCACCGAAGCGACTGCTGGCACTCGCCGTGGCAGCACCCCTGCTCCTCGCCTCGTGCACCACGGACGGCGGCGGCGGTGGCGGCGGTGGCGGCGGCGGGGAGGCCTCGGGCGGCGGGGACGGCGGCGACCTCACCTTCTCGGTCGTCACGCACGGCTCGGCCGGCGACGCGTTCTGGGACGTCGTGCAGAACGGTGCCGTGGCGGCGGGGGAGGACCTCGGCATCGACGTGGACTACCAGAGCGACGGCGACCCGCAGCGGCAGGCGCAGCTCATCGACGCCGCGGTCAACCAGGGCGTGGACGGCATCGTCGTCTCGATGGCCAACCCCGATGCGCTGCAGGACTCGATCGAGGCGGCGGCCGACGCCGGGATCCCCGTGGTCACCATCAACTCCGGCGGGGACCGGTCGGCGGAGTTCGGCGCCATCGGGCACGTGGGCCAGGACGAGGTGGTCGCGGGCCAGGGCGCGGGCCGGCGGCTGGCCGAGGAGGGCGCCACGGGCGTGCTCTGCGTCGTCCACGAGGCCGGCAACATCGGGCTGGACCAGCGCTGCTCGGGCGCCGCGCAGGGCTTCGCGGAGGCCGGGGGATCGGCGGAGGCGTTCTCCGTCGTCCAGGTCGACATCAACGACCTCACCGGCGCCCAGTCGACGATCGCCTCCCAGCTGCAGACCGACCCGGGCCTCGACTCGGTGCTGACGCTGAACTCCGCGCTGGCGCCCGTCGCCGTGGAGGCGGCCGCGGACGCCGGCTCCGACGCCCGGGTCGCGACGTTCGACCTGAACGAGGACGTGATCAGCGGCATCCAGGCGGGCGAGATCGCCTTCGCCGTCGACCAGCAGCAGTACGAGCAGGGCTACCTGCCCGTCGTGATGCTCAAGCTCTACGCGGAGAACCTGAACACCGTCGGTGGCGGGCAGGCGGTCCTCACCGGCCCGGGATTCGTGGACGCCGAGAACGTCGACGCGATCGCCGACCTGGCCGCGGAGGGCACCCGCTGAGCACCCGGCAGGCGCCCGCCCCGGCCGGGGAGCGGGCCGACGAGCGGCTGAGCGTGCCCGGGCCGCTGCGCCGGCTGCTGGTGAAGCCGGAGCTCGGCGCGCTGGTCGGCGCCGTCGTCGTCTTCACCTTCTTCGCCGTCCAGTCCGAGACCTTCCGCTCCCCGCGGGGGATCGCCAACTGGCTGGACCCGGCCTCGACGCTGGGGATCATGGCGGTGGCGGTCGCGCTGCTCATGATCGGCGGGCACTTCGACCTCTCCGCCGGGGTGATGACGGGGACGACGGCGCTCACCGTGGGCATCGTCGCCACCGAGTTCGGCCAGAACATCTGGGTCGCCATCGGCGTCGCGCTCGTGCTGGCCCTGGCGATCGGCTTCGCCAACGGGTGGCTGGTCACCCGCACCGGGCTGCCGAGCTTCATCATCACGCTCGGCACGTTCCTGATGCTGCAGGGGCTGAACCTGGGGCTGACCAAGCTCTTCACCGACACGGTCACCGTCGGGGGAGTCGACGACGCGCCGGGGTACGCCGGCGCCGAGTGGGTCTTCGCCTCGCGCGTGCAGATCCTCGGTGCCGAGGTGCGGGTGGCGGTCCTCTGGTGGCTGCTGTTCACGGCGCTGGCCAGCTGGGTGCTGCTGCGCACCCGCTTCGGCAACTGGGTGTTCGCCACCGGCGGTGACGAGGTGGCCGCCCGCAACGTCGGCGTGCCCGCCCGCCGCACCACGATCACGCTGTTCATGACGACGGCGGGCGCGGCGTGGTTCGTCGGGACGACGCTCGCGGTGCGCCTGACGTCGGTGCAGGCGAACACCGGCATCGGGCAGGAGCTCATCTTCATCGTGGCGGCGGTCATCGGCGGGTGCCTGCTCACCGGCGGGTTCGGCTCGGCGGTCGGCGCCGCCCTCGGTGCGCTGATCTTCGGGATGACGCTGCTGGGCATCCCGTACCTGCGCTGGGACGCCGACTGGTTCTACTTCTTCCTCGGGGCGATGCTGCTCCTCGCCGTGCTGGCCAACCGCCTGGTGCGGCGCTACGCCGAGGCGGCGCGACGATGACTGCCCCGGGCGGCACCCCGCCGCTGCTCGAGCTGCGCGACGTCGGCAAGGACTACGGCTCGGTCATCGCGCTCGAGGGGATCGACGCCACCGTGCGCGCCGGCGAGGTCACCTGCGTCCTGGGCGACAACGGCGCCGGGAAGTCGACCCTGATCAAGGTCCTCTCGGGGGTGCACCGGGCCGACCGCGGTGCGGTCCTGCTCGACGGCCGGCCCGTGGCCTTCGGCTCGCCCCGGGAGGCGCTCGACGCGGGCATCGCCACCGTCTACCAGGACCTCGCGATGATCCCGCTCATGTCGATCTGGCGGAACTTCTTCCTGGGCGCCGAGCCCACCCGCGGGTGGGGCCCCTTCCGCCGCTTCGACGTGGGGCAGGCCAAGGAGACCACCCGGCGGGAGCTCGCGGCGATGGGGATCGACATCCGCGACCCCGACCAGCCGGTGGGCACGCTCTCCGGTGGGGAGCGGCAGTCCGTGGCGATCGCGCGGGCGGTGCACTTCGGGGCGCGGGTGCTCATCCTCGACGAGCCGACCTCGGCGCTGGGGGTCAAGCAGGCGGGGGTCGTCCTGCGCTACGTCGCCCAGGCCCGTGACCGGGGCGTCGGCGTCGTGCTGATCACGCACAACCCGCACCACGCCCACCCGGTCGGCGACCGCTTCCTGGTGCTCAACCGGGGGCGCAGCATGGGGGAGTTCGCCAAGGCCGACATCAGCCGTGAGGAGCTGACCCGGCTGATGGCCGGCGGCGCGGAGCTGGAGGCGCTGTCGCACGAGCTGGAGCGCCCGGCCGGCTGACGCGAGGCGGTCGGCGGGCGGGGCGTGTCGACATGCCGACCGCCGCAGGGCGGTGACCGAGCGTTCTGAAGTCGGCGCGGCACCGCCACCGCGTGTTGCCTTTGTGACTCCCGGTGACAGTGGGACCGTTCGCGGGCCACACCGCCCACCCTCTTCCCCAGGGAGCGAGCACATGTCCCAGCGCCGTCCGACCGGACCGGCGACTCCGCGGGCCGGCCGTCGCCGCCCCGTCGCGGGCCGCTCTCCCCGCCCGCTGCGCACGGCCCTGATCGGGGCCGTCGCCGGGGCCGCGCTGGTGTTCGGTGCCCCGCCCGCGCTGGCCGTGCCGGCGCCCCCGCCCAACCCCACCGACGGCCAGATCGGTGCGGCGCGGAGCCAGCAGGACGCGGCCGCCGCGGAGGTGGGCCGGATCCGTGCCCTCGTGGCCACCGCCGAGGCCGAGCTCGAGCGCGTCGGCGTCCTGGCCGAGGCCGCCGGCACCGCCTACGAGGCGGCGGTGGAGGAGCTGCAGCTTGCCCAGGAGGCCGCGGAGCGCGCGGCCGCCGAGCTGCGGGCCGCCGACGAGGCGGTCGTCGCGGCGGAGAAGCGGATCGCGGCCTTCTCCCGCGACAGCTACATGAACGGCGGGAGCCTGACCAGCTCGGCAGCCCTGCTGGACTCCGAGGGGCCCGGCGAGCTCATCCAGCGCGCCGCGATGCTCGACTACGTCGCCGCCAACCAGCTCGACGTCCTGGGCCAGTTCGAGATCGCACGGGTGCGGCAGGCCAACGCCGAGTCGACGGCGCGGGCCACCCGCGACCAGCGGGCCGCCGCGGAGGACAGCGCGGAGGCGGCCAAGCTGGCGGCCGACGCCCAGCTGGCCACCCAGCAGGCGGCGTACGCGCAGGTCGAGGCGCAGAAGGCGGAGTACGAGCAGCAGCTGCAGGCGGCCCAGATCCACCTCCTCGAGCTGCAGGGCGCGCGCAACGCCTACGAGCAGTGGGCCGCGCAGAAGGCGGCCGAGGAGGCCGCGGCCAGGGAGGCGGCCGAGCGCGCCGCCCGCGAGGCCGAGGCCGCGGCGGAGGAGGCCCGCAACCGGGCGAACGCCGGTGGTGGCGGCGGCAGCAGCGGTGGCGACAGCAGCGGCGGCGGTGGCGGCGGCGCGGTCAGCGGATCCGGCTACGTCAATCCGACGTCGGGCCGGGTCTCCAGCTGCTACGGCTGGCGCTGGGGCGCCCTGCACGGGGGCGTGGACATCGCCGCCCCGATCGGGACGCCGGTGTACGCCGTCACCAGCGGCGTCGTCCGGCGCGCCGGCACCGCCACCGGCTTCGGCTACGCCGTCTACATCGAGGGCGACGACGGCGCGGTCACCGTCTACGGCCACGTCAACCGGTACTTCGTGTCCGCCGGGGAGCGGGTGTCGGCCGGTGAGCGGATCGCCGAGGTGGGCAACCGCGGGCAGTCCACCGGCCCCCATCTGCACTTCGAGGTCCACCCCAGCGGGCGGATGCACGGCGGGCACGTGGACCCCGTGCCGTGGCTCAACGCCCGCGGCGTCTTCGTCGGCGGCTGCGGCGGCTGAGGGTTCGCTCAGCTGGTCGGGGCGCTCTCCTCGGTGGGCAGGCCCAGCCCGCACTCCTCGACCAGGTACTGCTCCACGTTCGAGGAGGACTGGCCCAGCTGCTGCTGCAGCGGGGCGAGCCGCTCCTGGAGGGTGGCCAGCGCGTTCGGGTCGGCGGGGTCGATGTCCTGCAGGGTCGTCGCGATCTGATCGACGCCGTCGGCCAGCGCGTTCCAGTCCGCGGCGAGCTCCTCGGGCGCCTCGAGGGCGCGGATCTCCTGCGCCGCGTCCCGGAAGGTCTGGGGCAGGTCGGCGGGGTTCCCGGCCGTGGCGCTGCCGGTGAGCCGCTCGACGATGTCGGTCGCCTCCGTGCAGAACTCGCTGTTCGCGGCGTCGCCGCTCCCGGGGGCCGAGGTCTCGGGTGCGGAGGTCTCGGCGGCAGACGTCTCCTCGGCGGCGGAGGTCGCGCCCGACGGGGTGCTGTCCTCGCCGTCGGAGCCCCCGCAGCCGGTGAGCAGGACGAGGGCGGTCGCGGCGGGCAGGAGTGCGGACCGGAGCAGGGTGCGGCGCATGGACCGAGGCTAGCGGCCGGCTGCGCGCGGCGGGGGCCGCGCGGCTAGCGTGCCCGACGTGGCCGCCCCGACCGACCCCCGCGCCTCGTGGGGGCTCCCCGCGCCCGGAGCCCTGCCGCGCACCGCCGAGCTGGAGCCGTTGGTCACCCGGGTGCTGGCGCCCAACCCCTCGCCGATGACCCTGGACGGCACCAACACCTACGTGGTGGGGGCGCCGGGCAGCGGGCAGGCGGTCCTGGTCGACCCGGGGCCCGACGACCCCGCCCACCTGGCCGCGGTCGAGGCGGTGCTGGCCGCGCGGGATGCCCGCTGCGTGGCCGTGCTGGTCACCCACCACCACGGGGACCACGCCGAGGCGGCGCTGCCCTGGGGCGCCCGGATGGAGGCCCCCGTGGCGGCCGGCAGGCGGGACGTCGCCGGGCCGGCCGGACGGCTGCTGGCCCCGGGCGAGCGGCTCGCGCTGGCGGGGACGGCGGTCGACGTCGTCGGCACCCCCGGTCACACCGCCGACCACCTCGCGTTCCGCCTGGAGTCCGGCGCGGTCCTGGTGGGCGACCACGTGCTCGGGCGGGGCACCTCCGTGGTCACCCACCCGGAGGGCGACGTCGTGGCCTACCTGGAGTCGCTGCGGCGGGTGCACGACCTGGGCCCCAGCGCGCTCTACTGCGGCCACGGCCCGGAGCTGACCACCGATCCGGGCGCGGTGCTGGAGTACTACCTCGCCCACCGGGCCCACCGCGAGCAGCAGCTGCTCGACGCGCTCGCCGCCGGGGCGCGGAGCGTCGGCGAGCTGGTCGCCCTGATCTACGCCGAGGTCCCCCGCGCGGTCTGGCCGGCCGCTGCGCAGTCGACCCGGGCCACGCTGGACAAGCTCGCCGCCGACGGCCGGGTGGAGCTCGTGGGCGAGGACGGGGTGCGGCCGGCGTGACCGGGAGCCGCGACGTCCCCGTCGTGACCGCGTCCGCGAGCGAGCGGGACCAGCGGCGGGCGGCGGCGGCCCTCGCCGCGGCCGGGGTGCGCGAGGGGGACCGGGTGCTGGTGTCGGCGGCGGCCTCGCCCGCGCTCCTCGCCGTCGTGCTCGGGGCCCTGCGCACCGGCGTCGTCCCGGTGGTGCTGGACCCCGCGCTCCCGGCCGCTGAGCGCGCAGCCCTGGCCGAGGACGCCGATCCTGCGCTCGACGCCGGGGCCGAGCCGGAGCGGCTGCTGGGGGAGGCGGAGGCGGCGCTCGCCCCGGTGCCCCTGGCCCGGCCCATGCACTACACCTCCGGCACGACCGGCCGCCGCAAGGGCGTGTGGTCCGGCGTCCTCGCCGGGGACGACGCCCGCGCGCTGGCCGGCGAGGAGATCGACCTGTGGGAGTTCGGGCCGGGGGACCGCCACGTGGTCCTCTCCCCGCTGCACCACAGCGCCCCGCTGCGGTTCGCCGTCCACACGCTGCTCGCCGGCGGCGAGGTGGTCCTGCCGGGCCCCTTCGACGCCGACCGCGTGGCGCGGGTGCTCGCCACGCTCCGCCCGACGACGACGTTCTGCGTGCCCACCCACCTGCAGCGGCTGCTGACCCGGGACGACGTCGACTGGTCCTCCTTCCGCCGGCTGGTGCACGCCGGCGCCCCCTGCCCCGAGCCGCTCAAGCGGGCCGTCCTCGCGGCGCTGCCCGCCGGGAGCGTGTGGGAGTTCTACGGCTCCACCGAGGCCCAGTTCACCGTCTGCTCGCCCGAGGACTGGCTGGCCCACCCGGGCAGCGTCGGCCGGGCCCGGCCCGGGCGGCGGCTGGAGACCGACGAGCGCGGCCAGCTGTGGTGCGCGGTGCCCCGCTGGGCACGCTTCGAGTACTGGCGCGCCCCGGAGAAGACGGCGGCGGCCTGGCGCGAGGACCGCGTCACCGTGGGCGACCTCGGCCGGGTCGACGCGGACGGGACGGTCTGGCTCGACGGCCGCCGGGAGGACCTGGTCATCTCCGGCGGCGTGAACGTCTACCCGGCGGAGGTGGAGGCGGTCCTCGACGCCCATCCCGGCGTGGTGGAGAGCGCCGTCTTCGGGCTCCCCGACCCCGACTGGGGGCAGCGGGTGGTCGCCGCCTACGTCGGGGACGCCGCGGTCGCGGAGCTGGCCGCCTGGGCGCGGGAGCGGCTGGCCCCCGCCAAGCGGCCGAAGTCGCTGCACCCGCTGGCCGAGCTGCCGCGCACCTCGACCGGCAAGGTGCGCCGGCTGGACCTGCCGGAGGCGCTGGGCCTCACCGGTGGCTGAGCGCTGGGACGTCGTCGTGGTCGGCGCGGGCACGGCGGGGTGCCCGCTGGCCGCCCGGCTCGCCGACGCCGGCCGGCGGGTGCTGCTGCTCGAGGCCGGGGCGCACCACCCCGACCCCGCCGACGTCCCGGCCGACCTGCGCGACGCCCAGACGCTGCGCGCCGCGGTGAGCGGCCACCCGGCCAACTGGGACCTGCCGGGGCTGCTCCCCGGCGGGCGCGCGGTGCGGGTGCCCCGCGGCCGGGCGGCCGGCGGCTCCAGCGCCGTCAACGCCGGCTACTTCCTGCGCCCGACCCCGGCCGACGCCGCCGGCTGGGCCGCCGCGGGCAACGACCTGTGGGCCTGGGAGCGGCTGCTCCCCGCGCTGTGCCGGCTGGAGAGCGACCGGGAGTACGGCGACCGCGCCAGTCACGGTGCGGACGGGCCCGTCCCGGTCACCCGGCCCACCGGTGGGCCACCGCTGGCGGAGGCGTTCGCCGCGGCCGCGGAGGAGCTCGGGCTGCCCGCCGAGCCCGACAAGAACGGCGGAGGCCCTCCCGGCTACGGCCCGCTCCCGCGGAACGTGGTCGACGGCGTGCGGGTCAGCACGGCGCTGGCCTACCTCGCGCCGCGGCGTGGCGACCCCGGGCTCGTCGTGCGCGGCGGGGTGCGGGTGCTGCGGGTGCTGGTGGAGCACGGCCGCGCGACTGGGGTCCGCACGACGGCCGGCGACGTCCACGCCGACGAGGTGGTGCTCGCGGCGGGCGCGGTCGGCTCGGCCCACCTGCTGCTGCTCTCCGGCATCGGTCCACCGGACGAGCTGCGCGCCGCGGGCCTCGACGTGCGGGTGGAGGCGCCCGGCGTGGGCAGCGACTGCTCGGACCACCCGCTGGTCTACCTCCCCTTCCGGCCCGTCCCGGGCGTCACCGCCCCGCTGGGCCGGTCACCGCTGCACGGCGTCCTGCACGCCACGTCGACGACGGCGGAGATCCCGGGCGACCTCGAGGTGCTGCCCTGGCTGGCGCCGTTCGCCCAGGTGATGACCGGCCGGGCCGCACCGGAGGGCGAGGTGGTGGAGGTGGGGGTCGCGCTCCAGCGGACGGTCGGCCGCGGCCGGCTGGTCCTCGCCGCCGATCCGGCGGAGCCGCCGGTCGTGCGGTACGGGCACCTGGTGGACGAGGACGACCGGCGTCGCATGCGGGAGGGCGTACGGCTGGCCGGGGAGCTGCTGCGCACCCGCGCGCTGGCCGAGCTCGGCGAGCCCGGCCCGGTGCCGGCCGACGACGCCGCGCTGGACGCCTGGACCAGCGCCCGGCTGACCACCGCCGTCCACCTGTCCGGCACCGCCCGCATGGGCCCGGACGGCGATCCGGGAGCCGTGGTCGACCAGCGGCTGGGGGTGCGCGGCGTCGACGGGCTGCGGGTGGCCGACACCTCGGTGCTGCCGTGGGTACCCGTCCGCGGCCCGGCTGCCACCGCGGTGCTGGTGGGGGAGCGAGCCGCGGAGCTGATGACCGGCTGACAGCGTCCGGCGCCGAGGCGGCCCGCCGTCCCCGGAACGCACGCGGGTCCCGGCGGCGCGTGGACGCAGCCGCCGGGACCCGGGCTCGTGGGTCAGCGGATGGCGGGCATCTCGCTGGTGGTGATGGTCGGGGCCGCCCACGCGTCGGGGTGCGGGCGCCCGGCGTCGGCCGCCCAGTCCGGCGTGCGCGGACCGCGGCTGGTGGTGGCCGGACGGGCGCTCAGGCTCACGATCACGGCCAGCAGCACGAGGAGACCGACCAGCACACCGCCGATGACCAGGAGCGTCGAGAGCATGTACTCAACGTAGGCGCCTGAACGGGTGCTGTCACCAGGCAGAAGTATCCGAAGATGGGTCCGCCGTTCCGCAGAGTTCACCCACGGTTCCCCCGGAGCGCCCCACCCGCCTCAGCACCTTCCGCCGGGTCGGGCGACGCCCCGCCGCGGGAACCGGGCGCGGGCGCATGACCGCCGCCCACGGGCGGGTAGTGCTGCCGCCGTCGGTCGGAGGTGGAGGGTGTCGTGCCGGATCTGGTGGCGGCTGCGGGACAGCTGGTGGCGTGGCCGGTCGGTGCCGTGGCGCGCTGGCGCGGCGGCCGGCCGATGCACCCCCGCGGCGCCCTGCTCTCCGGGGTCCTGGAGCGGCGGGGGGCGAGCCCGGCGTTCGGCGTGCCGTGGCTCGACGACACCGGCAGCGACGAGGTGCTCCTCCGGATGTCGCGCGGCGCGGGGCTGCCGGCTCCGCTGCCCGACGTCCTGGGACTGGCGATCCGGTTGACCGCCCCCGATGGCCCCCCGGTGGACCTGCTGCTCTCGACCACCGGTCGCGGCCCCCTGACCCGGCGGGTGCCCGTGCTGCGGGCGGACGCCGCGACCACCTACGGCTCGATCATGGCCTACCGGTCACCCGCCGGGCCGGTGCGGCTGGCCGCCCTGCCCGCCGTGCGGTCCCTGCCGTCGGAACCCGCGTCGGTCGCCGCGGCGGCGGCCGCGGGCGACGTCGTCTTCACGCTCGCGGCCGCCCACGGGTGGGAGGACTGGCGTCCCTTCGCGACGGTGCGGGCCACCGGTGCTCAGGAGCCGCTGGACACGCGGCTGCGCTTCGACGCGGTGCGCAACCCGCCGCCGGGCCTGCGGGCGGACGGCCCGCTCGCGCGTTTCCGGGAGCCGGCGTACGCCACCGCGCGCCGGCTCGGCCGCCCGGGCCCATGACTCGCCGGGCACGCCGGGTCACCCGATGGAGTTGATCACAGGTTGATCGTCGGCCCCGTGGGGTAGGCAGGACCGGCCCGGCTGCAAGGACGTCGGCGGGCGTCGAGGACGTCGAGCGGCACCGTGGTGCTGTCGGAGACGCGACCGCACGAGGAGAAGCGCCGCCGCGTGACGCACGCAGAACCCCCCGTCCCGGGGCTGCCCCCGATGCCGGGGGCGGGTATCCGGGTGGTTTCCCTCCCGCACGCCGATCCCTACGTGGACGCCGTGCTCCCCACCGGCGTCGTCCGCATCGGCGGGGTGGGCGAGCCGAGCCCGTGGCTGGACCGCGCGCACGTGGCCGCCCACGCCGCCGAGGTCGACGTGGTGCACCTGCACGTCGGCCGCGGCCACCTGCGGGGCGCGGAGCTCGAGCCGTGGGCCGAGGAGCTGCAGCGGCTCGGCATTCCCCTGATCGTCACCGTCCACCAGCTGCGGGACGCGGAGCAGCCCTCGCCCGTCCCGCACCTCGCCCAGCTCGCGGCGGTGCTCGCCACGGCGGAGGTGGTGCTGACCCTCACGCCCGGGGCCGCCGACGAGATCGCCGAGCGCTACGGGCGCACCGCGATCGTGGTCGCCCACCCCTCCCTCGCCGTCCCGGACCCGGAGCTCGGTGCGGAGCGGGGGCTGGTCGGCGTACGGGTCGGCCCGGCCTCCAGCGCGCTGCCCGATCCGGTGGGGATGGTCCGCGCGGCCCTCTCCGGCGCGCTGTCGGGCGGCGGTCGGCTGCGGGTCCTCGTCGACGCCGCGGTCGCCCCGGCGCTGGACCCCGGGATCGTCGCGCTCGCCGACGAGGGCGAACTGGAGATCGTCCGGTACGGCGAGGAGGAGTGGCCGGCCCAGCTCCAGCAGCTGCACGTGGCGGTGCTGCCCGAGCGGTGCGGCACCCACTCGCCGGACGTCGAGGTCTGCCGTGACGTCGGCACCCGGGTGGTGGCGCCGAGCTGCGGGTGGTTCGCCGACCAGTGGTCGGACGTCGTGCCCTACGCCAACGACGAGCGCACCGGGCTGGACCCGGTCTCGCTCGCCGCCGCGATCGGTGCGGCCCTGACCCGGCCGATGCCGCGGCCCGCCGACCGCGGCTGGCGGGAGGACCAGCGCACCGCCGTGCGCGAGGTCCACGGCGAGGTCTACGCGCAGGTGGTCGCCGACCGCAGCTGGGCCTGAACGACGACGGGCCCGGCAGCTGCCGGGCCCGTGCGGGGAGTGAGTGTGGGCAGGGGCGGGGTCGAACCGCCGACCTCTCGCTTTTCAGGCGAGCGCTCGTACCGACTGAGCTACCTGCCCCTTCCGGTGATCTCACCGGAGAGCGACCCTGACGGGACTCGAACCCGCGACCTCCGCCGTGACAGGGCGGCGCGCTAACCAACTGCGCTACAGGGCCTTGCTGGTGGTGCTGATGGTGCGTGCCCCCAACGGGGTTCGAACCCGTGCTACCGCCTTGAAAGGGCGGCGTCCTGGACCGCTAGACGATGGGGGCTCGTTGTCGCCGGGGGCAGCGAGAACAATACATGCCCCTCGCGCCTCCTCTGCGCGGGGGGTTCCGGGTGCGAGGCTGTGTCGTGTGCGCCTCCGCCCTCACCTGGTCCTCCCTGCCGTCGTGACCTCGCTCGTCGCCCTCTCCGGCTGCGCCGGCACCGGCGGGGTGGGGGAGGCGTCGTCCTCGGCCGCGGCCACTCCCAGCACGTCGTCCGCGAGCGCGCCGACGAGCGAGGCCGAGGTCGAGCCGGCACCGTCCGAGCAGGCCGTGCCCTCGTTCGACGCCGCGGCCGGGCCGGCGATCGCCGAGCCCTCCGACGACGCGCGCGTCACCGTGCGCGACGTGCGGGTGGGGGCGCACGACGGCTACGACCGGGTGGTGCTCGAGGTGGGCGGCACCGGCACGCCGGGCTGGGATGTCCGGTACGTCGACCAGGCGACCGAGCCCGGCCGCGGGCAGGAGATCGAGCTCGCCGGCGACGCCGTCCTGCAGATCCAGATCACCGGTGCCGGCTACCCGTACGACACCGGCGTCGAGGAGTTCGCCCCCGCCGGGCCCGTGGCCGGTGCCGGCACCGCGGCGGTGACCGAGGTGGCCTTCGCGGCGACCTACGAGGGCGTCACGACAGCGTTCGCCGGCACGCAGGGGCGCGCACCGTTCCGGGTGCACCTGCTCGACTCCCCGACGCGTGTCGTCGTCGAGGTCGCGCACGCCGGCTGAGCCGGTCCGCCGGCCGTCCGGGCGGGTGCGGCTCAGCCGACGGAGGCGCGCAGCTCCACCGAGTCCTCGGTGACGCTGGAGCACGCGAGCTCCAGGGGGCCGGCGGCGACGCTCTCGCCCTCGGCGCAGGACACGCTGGTGCCGCCGACGCTCAGCGAGGCCCGGCCGTCCTGCACGCTGCCGACCGAGACCGTCGTGCCCAGGATCTCGGCCTCTGCGCCGGCGCCGGAGAGGGTCACCGTGCACGTGCCCCCGCTGCACGAGACGTTCTGGGAGGAGAAGCTGCAGCCGGTGAGGGCGGCGAGGGAGAGGCCGCCGGCGAGCAGGCCTCCGGCGAGCCTGGTGGCGCGGGTCGTCGAGGTCATGACCCGAGCGTAGGGCCGGGGGATCATCCCGGTGGGGATGCCGGGACCACCGGTGGCCCGACCCGGCCGGCGGGGGGCTCCAGGCCACCGATCGGGGGTGTGAACTGCTCCGTCGGGAGGGGTGCGCCCTCCGCGGGGGGGACGGCCGCCACGATGGTGCGCTGCACCGTGACCTCGGTGGCGCCCAGCCCGCCGAGCGTGATGTCGTCGTAGGCCTGCAGGGCGCCGGTCGCCGGGTCGAGGTAGAGCACGGTGCAGGTGAGGGGCTCCGGGTACTCGCCCTCCAGGGCGCGCAGGCCGGCGCCGCCCGTCGAGCCCTGCACCATCAGGAGGGTCTCGTCGGAGAGCTGCTCGACCACCCGGTCGTGCGTGTGCCCGGCGAGGACCAGCGGCACCAGGCCGTCCAGCGGCGGCGCCTGCTTGGGGTCGTGGACCATCGCGATGGCCGGCTCGTCGCCCAGCGCCCGGGTGAAGTCCGCCAGCTCCTCGCCGGACTCCTCGAGGACGTCGGCGCCCGCGTCGTCGCCGCCGGTGGTCTTGTCGGGGGTGAAGCGCGGATCGGGGGCGCCGACGATGCGGACCCCGGCGACGGTCACGTCGGAGTCGTCGAGGACGGTGACGTTCGGCTGCGCGGCGAGGATGCCGGCGGTGGTCGCCGAGTCGTGGTTGCCGCGGATGTAGACGTACGGGACGCCGAGGTCGCCGACCGAGGTGATCAGCCGGTTCTCCGGCTCGCTGCCCCAGTCGGTGATGTCGCCGGTGTCGAGGATGCCGTCGACGTCGAACTTCTCCGCCACCTGGCGCACCAGGTCGAAGCCGGAGGGGTTGAGGTGGATGTCCGAGACGTGCAGGAGGACCACGGAGTCGCCGGTGCCGCTCGGGGTGGGCAGCGCGGAGAGCGTCGCGTAGAGCGTCCCCACGTTGGCGACCAGGTCCTCCAGCGACGCGCGGTAGGCGTCGAAGCGGGCGACGATGTCCTGCGCGTTGCCGATGAGGCTGTTGGCGTTGACCAGCAGCCCGGTGTACGTCGGCTGGGACAGCGCCTCCGGTCGCCAGGTCGCCGCGCCCAGGGCGCCGGTGCCGGCCAGCAGCGCCGCGCTCAGCCCCACGGCGATCAGGGGTTCCCGGCGCCGGCGCAGCACCGCCCAGGAGGTGAGCGCCGCTCCGGCCAGCGCCACCAGCACGGTCACCCAGACCAGCCGGACGACGGCCGACTGCAGGTCCTCCGTCACCCGGTCCACGACGCCGGCCAGCCGGACCGGGTCGGTGGCCAACGCCTGGGCGCGGGCCTGGTCCACGGACTGCAGCGAGATGTCCAGCCGCAGCGGGCCGTCGTAGGCGTCGACGGCGAGGGAGCCCAGCGGGGGGACCGAGACCTCGGCCCCCCCGGAGGCGGGGCGGAAGGCCAGCGTGGCGTCGAACGGCCCGATCGGCGCGGAGACCCGGGCGAACAGCAGGACGGCGACGAGGGCGCCGATGAGCGCGAGCCCCACGCGCGCGGACCACAGCGCGGCCACCCGGGCACGGCCCGGCCACGGGGACGCCGACGCGGTGGGCTCGCTCACCAGGCCCAGGCTAGCGATCTCCCGACCGCGTCTCCGGACGTGCGGCGCGTGTCAGGCCCGCGCGGGCACCGGGCGGAAGATCCAGCGCAGCGCGATGAACCGCAGGAGACCGATGAACGCGGTGACGCCGACGACCGTGGCGATCTGCAGGATCGGCTGGTTGTCCCCGGTGAGGGCGTCGAGCAGACCCAGGGCGGTGCTGGTCGCCAGCAGACCCAGGACGGTGACGCCACCGGCCTCCCACTGGGCGGTGAACCAGTGCACCCGCTCGTCGGCGTGGAAGGTCAGCCGGCGGTGCAGTTCGTTGGCGAGCACCGTGGACGCCGCCGTCGCCACCAGGTGGGACGTGAGGTAGCCCCAGCCGTGCCCGGCGACGAACAGCAGGGCGTAGACCACGGTGCTGGCCCCGCCGACGAGCACGAAGCGCAGGAACTGGGCGGGGATCGCGTCACCGCGCAGGCACGCGGTCAGGCGGGAGGGAGCCGTGGTCGTCCGGGGCTGCGCCGCGTCGGGGAGGTCGCCGACGGTGTCGGCGGCCTGGCCGCGGCGGAGCAGGGACGCGCAGGTCACGGGGCTTCCTCTGGTGGGGCGGGCAGTGGTGCAAGGATTCTCCCCAGGAGAACCCCTGTCACGTGCGAACATGCCTCCCCCACCTGGGATCCACCCGTGTCCTTGCTCACGGTCACCTGGGTGTTCCGCCGCGCAGTCGTGGTCGTCCCGTGCGTCGGGGCGGGGTCACGCGGGTAGGGGGCCGCCATGAGTCTCATGGGGTTCCTGGACCGCATCGCGGACGTGTCGTCGTTCGACAAGGCCATCGAGCCCGCGCGGCGCGCCGTCCAGGGCATGCCCAGCGCGGTCAAGGACGTCCTGCACGGCACCTGGCTGGGGCACCCGCTGCACCCGGTGCTGGTGCAGGTCCCGGTGGGCAGCTGGGTCTCGGCCGGCCTGCTGGATGCCGTGCCGCCCCTGCGGCCCGCCGCCACGGTGCTGATCGGCACCGGGATGGCCGCCGCCGTCCCGGCCGCCATGTCCGGGGCGGCCGACTGGTCGGAGCAGGGCTCGGGTGTGCGCCGGCTCGGCGCGCTGCACGCGGTGATGAACGCCGCCGCGCTGGGGCTCTACGGCGGGTCCCTGGTCGCCCGGGCGCGGGGCAGGGGTGGGCTGGGCCGCGTGCTGGCGTACGCGGGCCTGGGCCTGGCCGGGAGCTCGGCGGCGATCGGCGGGCACATGTCCTACGCGCAGTCCTCGGGGGCGTCGCACGCGGCGACCGCCGTCCGCGCGCTGACCACCGACTGGGTCGACCTCGGCCCGCTGGACGACCTGCCGGAGGGCCGGCCGACGATGCGCACCGGCAAGGGCGGCAGCATGTCGGTGCCGCTGGCCGTGGTCCGCCGCGGCGCCCGGGTCGACGTCTTCGTCGGGGCCTGCTCGCACCTGTCCGGCCCGCTGGACGAGGGCACGGTCGAGACGGTGCGCGGCAGCGAGTGCCTGGTCTGCCCGTGGCACGGCTCCGCGTTCGACCTCGAGAACGGCGAGCCGCGCCGCGGGCCGGCGGCCAACCCGCAGGAGAAGCTCGAGGTGCGGATGGACGCCGGGCGGGTGAAGGCCCGGGTGCCGGGCCGCCACCGCTGACGCCGGAGCCGCCCTAGGCTGCGGCGCCATGGGGCGGACGGCCATCGCTCGGGCGATCGCGCTCGGCACGGCGCTCGTCCTGTCCGGCTGCGGCGCCGAGCCGGTCGCGCCGCGGGCGGACCCGGCGCCGTCGTCGTCCGCGGTCGCCGCGGAGCCCGACGTGCCCGGCGTGGCCGCCGAGGCGGTGCTCCTGCGCACCGACGAGGCCGTCGGCGGGCGGATCCAGGTGCGGGTCACCCACACCGGAGGCGCGCCGTACACGGTGACCGGCGTGGCGCTGGACGCACCCGGCTTCGCGCCGCTCCCGCCGTCCGCGGTGTCCGCCGAGTTCACGCCCGGCCGGGTCGTCGACCTGCCGACTCCCTACGGCGAGGCGGTGTGCCCGCCCGGCAGCGGCACGTCGGCCGCCCGCCTGACGCTGCTCCGGCCGGGCGGCTCGGTGGAGGAGGTGCGGGTGCCGCTGACCGGCGACGACCTCGCCCGCGTGCACGAGCAGCAGTGCCGGGCTCGCGCGGTCGCCGAGGCGGTCGAGCTGCGGGTGGGCGGGCTGCAGCCGGGCCCCGACCGGCTCACGGGCCGGCTGAGCCTGATCCGCCGGGGGGCCGACGGGGAGGTCGTCGTCGGCCGGGTGGGGGGCAACGTCCAGTTCGACGTCGCGGCGGAGCTGCCCCTGGAGCTCCCCGCGGGCGCGGAGGTGGCGGACGGCGCCGTCACCGTCACCGTGGCCACCTGTGAGTCGCACGTCCTGGCGGAGGTGAAGCAGCCCTATCTCTTCCCCGCGGGCGTGCGGCTCGGTGACGAGGACGAGGTCGTGGTCGGCCTGCCCGTCGACGACGGCCTGCGGTCGGCGCTCGCCGATCTCGTCCGTCAGGTGTGCCGGCGGGGCTGAGGGGGAGAGGAGCCGGCCCGGCCGCCCCGGGGGGAACGGGTCAGCCGGGCCGGGGTCGGTCCCGCCCGGCGCCGGGGCGCGGGGGCGGACGATGCGGCGGACGGGGCGCGGTGCTGCGCTCCCGACCGGAACGTCGATGACGGTACGTAGTCGTCGCGGTCCCGGCGATCCCCTGAACGGGTGGTGGAAGCCCTGCGGGGGTGACGCGTTGCACATGAGGTGTGGGCCGAGGGGGTCCGGGGGCACCCAGAGGCGGTGTTCTTCCTCTTCTCCAGCCGTCTGGGCTGCCTCGGCTCGCTGCTGCTGTCGGCGTTGCTGACCCTCGTGCTGCTCCTGGTGCTGGACGTGATCTGACGACGACGCCCGGGCGACCCGTCCCGTGGGGGACCGGTCACCCGGGCGTGGGGTCGTGCCGGATCAGCCGTTGAGCTCCAGCGTCTGCATCGTGTCGGCGCGCACCTCGGCGAGCAGGGCCGGCTCGTCGTTGAGCGGCCGACCGTAGGACGGGATGGCCTCCTGCAGCCGCGGCCGCCAGGCGTCCAGGTGCTGCGGGAAGCAGCGCTCGATCAGCGTCAGCATCGCGGAGACGGCGGTGGAGGCACCGGGCGAGGCGCCGAGCAGGCCCGCGATGCTGCCGTCCCCGCCGACGATGAGCTCGGTGCCGAACTGCAGGACGCCCTTGCCGCTGTTCGGGTCCTGCTTGATGACCTGCACCCGCTGGCCCGCGGTCACCATGTCCCAGTCGCGCTTCTCGGCGGTGGGGACGAAGGCCTGCAGCGTGCGGTGCCGGGCCGAGCGGGACTGCACGAGCTCGCCGATCAGGTACTTGGTCAGCGCCAGTTCCTTGCGGGCCACACCGAGCATGGAGCCCAGGTTGTTGGGCTTGACGCTCTTGGGCAGGTCGAACATCGAGCCGGCCTTGAGGAACTTGGGCGAGAAGCCCGCGTAGGGCCCGAACAGCAGCGAGTACTCGCCGTCGATCAGCCGCAGGTCCAGGTGCGGCACGGACATCGGCGGGGCACCGACGGCGGCCTGCCCGTAGACCTTGGCCTGGTGGCGGCTGACCAGCTCGGGGGAGCGGGAGCGCAGGAACATGCCGCTGACCGGGAAGCCGCCGAAGCCGCGGATCTCCGGGATGGCGGCCTTCTGCAGCAGGGGGAGCGCGCCGCCCCCGGCACCGACGAAGACGAATCGGGTGCGCATCGTGACGCGGTCACCGGAGCGGGTGTCGCGGACGGTGACCTTCCAGCGGCCGTCGCTCTCCTTCTCCAGCTCGTCCACGCGCTGGTTGAGGTGCACGTTCACGCCGCGGGTGGCGGCGTCGTCGAGCATGAGGCGGGTGAGGGCGCCGAAGTTGACGTCGGTGCCCGCGACCGAGCGGGTGGCCGCCACGATCTGCTCCGGGTCGCGCCCCTCCATCATCAGCGGCAGCCACCCGGCCATCTCGGCCTGGCTCTCGGTGTACTCCATGCCCTCGAACAGCGGCTGGGCGCTGAGGGCGGCGAACCGGTTGCGCATGTAGGTGCGCCCCTGCTCCCCCGTGACGAAGCTCAGATGGGGGACCGGGGAGATGAAGTCCTTGGGCGACCCCGTCATGCCGGCGCGGACCAGGTGCGACCAGAACTGGCGCGAGACCTGGAACTGCTCGTTGATCGTGATCGCCTTGCTGGGGTCGACCTGCCCGTCGGGGCCCGCGGGCGTGTAGTTCAGCTCGCAGAGGGCCGCGTGCCCGGTGCCCGCGTTGTTCCAGGGGCCGGAGCTCTCACCGGCGACGGCGCTGCCCGACTCGAAGACCGCGACGCTCCACTCGGGGGCGACCAGGTGCAGCAGCTGCGCCAGCGTGGCGCTCATGATGCCGCCGCCGACGAGTACGACATCGGGGTTCGCGCTGTCGGGAACGCTGCGCTCGGAAGTCACGTCTGCCTCTCTGGCTGTGTGCTCGGCCCGGCGCCGCAGCGCCTCCTCCACGATCGTCGGCCTGATTGGGCCGCTGCATGCGATCGCGGGCGTATGAGGTATCTCACCGCGCCTCGTGGGTGCGGCCTCTCAAGGTTATGACCGCACCTGCCGGGACCGCTGCGCGGGCCGACCCGGCGGTCCCGATCGGCCCTCCGCCGCCCGGGACGAGGAGGCCGGTGCCCTCTCCGGCGGTAGCCTTCCGCCGGGTGGCGCACGCCGTCGGTCGCGCGCTCCCGCAGGGCCTCTAGCTCAACTGGCAGAGCAGCGGACTTTTAATCCGCGGGTTGTGGGTTCGATCCCCACGGGGCCCACCGCGCTGGTCGCTGACCAGGAGGTTTGCGTCGCTGGCCGTCATTCGGACGCAGATTTGGCCACCTCGTCCCTCAAAAACCCCCCACTTTGGGGCCTGGTACTCGGGGTGCTCGTCCGAACACGGGGGGCTCGGGGCCGGCGCGAACCGGGCCCTGAGGCAGCGCGACACGCCCCTGAGAGGTCAGTCAGGCTGACGCGCGTTGATGTGCTGGAAGACCGGAACAAGCCGGTCGGCCACTCGTTGCCCCATCATGCGGAAGTGTCGACTCAACGGTTCGCTGGTCTTGACCGCCAGGAACCCGAAGACGGTCTGTCCCAACCCATGGTGGCCTGGGGTGGCTATTAGCCAGGCGGCCCTTGCGGTTCCGTCCTCTCCGTGATCGACGATTCCCTGCGAGCGGCCTGTGGCGTCTAAGTCGATCAACCCCTGAAACAAGTCAATGTTACTGAGGCCCACGACAGGCGGTGACGCTCGTCGTATGCCATCGGACCCCGTGCTCAGTAGTGATTGAACCTGCACGTCGTCAGTCGAGTGGAGCATCTGCCACAAGCTGACATTCGCTGGTCCGTACGCCGCAGGCAGCGCCTCGCTGAATCGAGCTGCAATCTGCCGCAGGTCCAGAAGAACCACGTCGGACGGTGGCTTGCTCGACGGATCGGCAACGCGCGACAGCGCTTGGAAAGTAGCGTCTTGCAGGGCCGGAGGCAGGGTAACCACACCTCGCCTAAGGGCTGACCCGATGGCTGCTGGCTTAGCGCCTCGCCGACGAGCTGGCGCACTCACCGAAGCTTCACGCGCCGAACTCTGGTATTCGCGCGCCAAAGTTGGGTACTCATGCGCCGGACTCCGGTGAAGGTTCATGAGGGGCTGTCCGAGCGGATGAGGAACAACCGCCGGCTCGTGCAGCATGCGCCTGACCATCGGATCTATGCCTTGTCCGGTCTCGACGTCGACCACGTAATAGCTCGCCCCGGACACAAAGTACGGCAGGTGCTGAAGGTCGTCGGCTTTGAAGACGACGGGAATGTATGGAGATGGCTCCGAAAATTTCTGTGAGTGGTAGAGCGAATGAGTAATCATCGCGCCCTCCCAGAGGGCCCCCCGCCCCTTCCCCGGCTCCTCTTCGTCCTGAACGCGGAGTTGATACCTCCGTGTGCAGATCATTATGACGAAGTCCGCCTTCGCGATCTCCTTATGCATCCAGATCGGCCACGAGTGTGGCGGGTCATCCTCAACGTACTGGTCGATCCACGCGTCTATCCATAAACTCCGCAGCCGCTCGGTCAGTCGAAGCGCGCGCCCTCGGTGCTCATCGCTGTCATGCGTATAGCTGATGAATACGCGCGGCACCTCACGCGGTGGATGGCCGGTCATACGCTGCAGTGTGCAACAGCGATGACCGCTGCGCTCCGAGCAACGCGCCGCGCGATGATTCTCGCGGAGGGGCTCGGGCCTCATGACCGCAATTTGTCGGCTGTGCGTGGCGTTGCCCGTGCCAGCGTGTTCGTACTTCGGTAAGGATCGGACTACAGGATGAGCGCGGCCCGCTCGGTCACTGCGCGGCGGCTCATGTAGTGGTCCATCGTCATGCTCGGCTTCGCGTGGCCGAGCTGGTTGGCCACCTGCCGACCCGAGACGCCGTCCTCGTCTAGCCAGGTCGCTGCGGTCTTGCGGAAGGTATGCCCCACCGCCCACTCGAACCCTGCAGAGTCCAGCAGGGCGCGGACGTGCTTGCTCGTGTTCGACGTGTCCCGCAGCTTCCCCAGGGCCGAGCAGAACACCACGTCCCACTCGTTCGGCACTGCATTGACCTTGCGCTCCATCAGGCGGGACACCAGCCACGGGGGGAGGGCAACTGTCCGCGAGCTGTCCTTCGTCTTGCCGTGGGGCTGCAGAACCAGGCCGACGCCCGGCACCCGGACGGGCAGGGAGCCCAGCTTGGCCGTCCCCAGGTCCAGGTCCAGGTCCGACCACCGGACGCCGCAGGTTTCACCGATCCGCGCGCCGGTGCCCGCCATAAAGGCCAGCAGATCGGGCAGTTCACGACGTCGTGCCGTGGGGTCTGCCTTCGCGAAGGCGAGCAGGGCTTCCCGTTCCTCGCGGGTGAACGCCCTCTGCTTGTCCCGTCCTCTGTCGCGGGCGTGCACCGTGACGTGGCCGACGTCGCGCACGGGGTTGTGGGGGATGGCCTCGTGCTTCACCGCCAGCGCGAGCACGCCGCTCAGCACGGATCGGGCCGTCTTCATGGCGTCCGGGCCGCTCGCCTTGCCGATGGCTCGGAGCCACCGTTCGATGCCGACCACCTTGACTTCGCGGATGGCCAGGTTCGCCAGCGAGGAAGGGTTGTCCTTGGTGCCGACGACGTGCCGGTTCAGCGAGGATGCGTAGACCTTCCGGGTGTTGACGCGGAGGCGAGCGTCCTCCTGCATCTCCGCCAGCCACACGACAGCCGCGTCCTTCAGGGGGCTGTCCGGCTTGATCACCGCGTCAGCCGGCGCAGGGGTGACGCGGTCCCGCAGGGCTGCCGTAAGGATGCGCTCAGCCGCCGCCTTGGAGTTGCCCCGTCGCTCCACGGGCCGGATGACGCCGTCGAGGTCCCGAACCCTGGTGCGGGCTCGCCACACGTCGGGCTTGCGGGCCTTTGCCCCGACGGGCACCAGCTTGCCGGTGTCGTCGTACGCGAACCCCATGAACGAGATGCGGCCCCACGCACCCAGCTCCATCTTCGGTCGCCCCATGGCGTAGCTCAGTCCTTTCCTTCGTCGCCGGCCTTGTGAGGCTCGTCGTCTGCCGGGTCATCGAACGGGTGGCCGAGTAGCGCCTCGGCCTTGTCGGTCAGGTGACCGCCGGGCCGGCGCAGGGGGTCAACGCCCCGATGGGCACCCGGTACTGGACGATCCCGGCTCGGGTGAAGTCCTCACTCACCGGGCGGGAGAGCGACCGGCGCAAGCGGGTCAAGGCCCACAACAACGACGGCGAGCTGGTGCAAATCAACGCGAGCCTGGATGTCGCCGACGGTGCTCCGCTCTGGTCCTTATGGAGCGGCGATGACGGCAGCTCGCAGCAGCGGGACGTGCAGTCGTCGGCAGTAGACGCGTGGGAGCAGTTGGCCGATCGGGCGGTGGCCGAGCAGCCGGCTGGTGCCAAGTCGCTACGCGCTCTGGGCAAGCACTACGCCCAGGACATGGGCACGTCGGACCACACGGTACGGACAAAGCTCGGCGAGCTTGTGCGCTGGACGGGCACGGGCTGGGTGCGGACCCGGTAGCCGGCGGCAGGTGGTGGTGGTTGGTTCCCCCTCCCTAGTACCCACCCCCTCCACCACCACCTGTACAGCGATAGGACCAGGTCCTGGGGGGCCTTCGGCCCCACCGGGTACTGACCCATCAAGGTCAGTGTCTGGGGGGCCTTCGGCCCCTCCGGGTGTTGTACGTCAACGCCGATGCGCTGGGGGGCCTTCGGCCCCACCGGGTGCTCACCCATCAAGGTCAGTGTCTGGGGGGCCTTCGGCCCCACCGGGTGTTGTACGTCAACGCCGATGCGCGGGGGGCCTTCGGCCCCACCGGGTGTTGTACGTCAACGCCGATGCGCGGGGGGCCCTCGGCCCCACCGGGTGTTGTACGTCAACGCCGATGCGCTGGGGGGCCTTCGGCCCCACCAGGTGTTGTACGTCAACGCCGTAGTCCGAGGTTCGACCCCTCCGCGCGGGGGCACAATGAGCTCAGATGCGCGACGCTATCCATTGGGAAACCTGCACCGAGGCGGACCCTTACCACCATGCCGACGTCGGAGCCACGCAAGCACCACATCATTCCGGCCTTCTATCTCGCAGGATTCGCGTCCCCGCAATCGCGTACTGGCAGGCTGAGGGTCTTCGACTACGCGACTGGGAAGACCTTCGTGAGCACCCCCAAGAAGGTGTGCCGCCAGACGGACTATTACCGCGTGGAAGGAGTAGAGCCCGACCCGAACGCGACGGAAAAACTGTTGGCCTGGCACGAGGGGGTAGTTGCCCCCCATGTCCAAGCTGTGGCTTCAGGCAGGATCACGGAAAAGCGACAGGTCGGCGAGACACTGGCACTGGCCGCATCGTTGGCGGTCCGCAACAGGCAGGGGCGCGAGCGACTGAACACGACTATGTCCATGAACATTGGAATGAAGATCCGTCAGGGTCACGTTTCGAACGAGCAATGGGAGATGCTGCGGGCGACCGCTATCCTCAACGGCGGGGATCCCGAGGACTACCCGGAGCTCGACGAAGCCACGCAGAAACTTCTAAACGTCGAGTGGTTTCCACGAGCCCCCGACTTCCTGGCCATCGGGACAATTGCCGAGGCGCAGGAAGTTGCGATGAACGCCCTGACAAGTCGGCATTGGGAAGCTCATGTTACGGACGCATCCACCAACGGTGGATTCATCTGCTCGGACAACCCCCTCGTCTGGGGGGATCTGGATCGTATGGCCGCCGGGCACGTGGCGAGCCTGGATGAAGCCGACATCGAGATTACTTTCCCCGTGAGCAAGAACGTGGCTCTCGTCAGTTATCCCGGCGCTCGCGACTCTACATGCGCAACCACCGACGAGGGCGTTGCGCGCATCAATGCACGGACACTTCACCTGTCCTCCGGCCTGATCTTCCACTCCCAGCAGGACTTCTTGCTCCGCAAGCCTTCTGGCGAGTTAGGCCGCGGATCCGAGTTCGTCAGGTACGTACAGGTATCCCGTCGACGCGGGATACTGCGGCCCTGACCGATGCCCTGCATGGTGGTGGCTGGGAATTCACAGCGAGGCCGAGCTATTCCATAACCTTTAGATGCGCCTGCTCACCCTGCGAAGGCCCTGTCCTGCTGCTCTTCCGACGCCCTCAGCACCGCGGCTGGTGTTGGGCTACTAAGACCCAGCGATGGCCCGCCTGAGCCAGGGGCATCCCCCTGGGTGCCGTGCGCCCTTGGGGCCTCCGGCCCCCGAAGACCTCGCCTGGATCGAGAGGACTAAAGGACTTGACTAGCGATCGTTCTTACCGTCTGCCCACGACGACGCTGCCCAGTCATTCCCTGGAGACGCTCGTGGAGCGTCTTCGGCGCTTTGAGGAGCTTTGCGCAAAGCATGACGTAGTCACGCGCAATACTCGGATCGACCGCTATCGCCGGTACCTAGAACGGCCACAGACCGAAGCATGGGAGCTTGACAAGGGTGTCTTCATCGACCCCCCCAATAGTCCGATAAAGCACGGTCTCGACCGGCTGCTGTATGTTCTGCGGGAAGTGCACGAACTGACTTGGATCGGCGAGGGTCTCCGAGATGCCGATACGAGCGGGCTCTCTGGCAAGCTCCGAATCGTGGTACGCGGCGCGGACTTTGCAGCCCTGGACCGAAACACCGAGTATCGAAACACGCAATTTGAGCTGCGAATCGCGAGTTATCTCGCGCGCACCGGCCACCGGTTGGACTTCGAGACTCTTACGGATATCGTCGCGACGCGCGGCCTCACGACCTACTACATCGAATGCAAGCGCGTCGCTAAGGCAGTGCAACTCAGGCGGCGAATCAAAGAGGCGTTGGACCAGATCGAGGCGCGCATGCCAAGGAGCACGCTCCTTCATAGGAGGCGCGGAGTCGTCGCCGCGGACGTTACACAAGTCGGGTTCATTCACAACGGCCTTACCATGGGAGTGACCTCTGATCACGCCCGCGACATCATTCAGGAAAAGCTGCAGGACATCCGTGCGAGCATCGAGATGAACGGCCCCTCGCTGGCCGGCCGCTCATGCCTTGGCCTATGGTTGCAGATTCACATCCCGGCCATCGTGCTGCAGCCCCCCATGCCGATCACCCGCTTTTCCTCGCTGTTCCTCCGAAACGCGGATGCTGGACTAGCGGCCACCTTCGCGCAGGGAATCTTCATCGGCCGCACGTTCACTGCTCCGGTAAACGACCCTGGTGAAAGCGCCCCCCGCCCGCTGCAACCCCGAAGTGACATTCGGATCCCGAGCGGCACTACCTTCAAATATGACGAGGGGCTGCTAGAAGCCTTGGTTACCACTGGGGAACTTCCGGACCGACCGGATGATCAAGTCGCGCTGACGGTTTGGCCGCCTGGCGCGGACGATGACGCGTCAGAGCCATACAGCTACTTCGAGATGAAATTGGCCTTCGCGAACGTCTCCGACGAGGATCGCCGGTTTCTTACGCAATCCATCGATGGGGCACGGATGCTGGCCGCTCCCTTGATCCTTCAGCGCTATCGCTACGTCGCGCACTCACCTTGGCTGGACGGGGAGGATGACGCGACTGTCCGCCCCTCGTCCGATTGATTGAGCCCCTTCCCGAAGCCCTTGAAACCGTGGCAACTTCCGGGCTGCTAAGACCCGGCGATCCCCGTGATGAGTCTCTGGGGGTCATACCCCCACCCCCCTGGGAGGCTCCGCAGCAGGCGGTCGGAAGGCCTCTCCACCCAACCCGGAGGATGCGGGGGAGGCCGTGGACCTCCTCGAAGGACACTGCAGGGCGCACAAGAACCTGTCCCAGCAGCCCCCGCCATCGGCATGGTTCGGCCCTGGCGCTAGCTGTAATGACCACGGGCGTTGTTGACGGCGCCGCCTAACTGATCAAGCAGGAGACCTCCGAGCGAAGGTGTGGGTGCTGACGCCTCACCAACCGCCCGGAGGTCTCGTTGTCCCACGCTAAT
>NZ_JBJHAE010000029.1:0-36620 GCF_054050895.1 Blastococcus sp. SYSU DS0669
ACACAAACGACCCCTCACACCCGACCGCCCCGCCCACCCGCCCCCCCCCCCCCCCCCCCCCCCCCCCCCCCCCCCCCCCCCCCCCCCCCCCCCCCGCCGCGGCGCCCCCGGACTCGCCGACGCCCCCGGTCGCCGCACCGACCACCGCCCAGGAGCCCGCCCCCGGCGACGCCGCCCTGCCCGAGGTGCCCGCGCCCGGGGAGACGACGGACACCGCCTCGTCGGCACGGACGGCCTCGTCGCCCGTGCCGGGGGTGGACTGCCGGGAGGCCGACTAGTGAGCGCCGCAGGCACGGGTTCCCCACCGGAGGTGTGTTGATGCCCGGGCCCGTCACCGACCCCGGCGGCACCGCGGCCACGACGCCCACCCGGCGGGGCACCGAGGCGCTGCTGCTCGCCTTCGCCGTGCTCATCACCGTCGTCGCCCAGGTGATCGTCGACCTCACGGTCACCGGCGAGCTGCGCCCGCAGATGGCCGGCTTCAGCGTGTGGATCACCGCGCTCTGGGTCGTGGCCCACCTCGTCGTCCGCAGGTGGGCCTCCTACGCCGACCCGCTGCTGCTGCCGTCGGTCGCCCTGCTCGTCGGGCTGGGGCTGGCGGTGATCCACCGCCTGGACCTGGCGGCCGAGCAGGTCGGCAGCACGGTCACGCGCGAGGACGCCCCCGTGCAGCTGGTGTGGGCCACCCTCGGCGTCACCCTCTTCGTGGCGGTGCTCGTCGTCGTCCGCGACCACCGGACGCTGTCCCGGTTCGCCTACACGCTGGCGCTGCTCGGGCTGGTGCTGCTCGCGCTGCCCGCCGTCCTCCCCGCCTCGATCTCGGAGGTCAACGGCGCGAAGATCTGGATCCGGGTGGCCGGCTTCTCGATCCAGCCGGGCGAGTTCGCCAAGATCTGCCTCGTCGTCTTCTTCGCCGCCTACCTGGTGGACAAGCGCGACGTGCTCGCCCTGGCGAGCAAGAAGGTTGCCGGGCTGGAGCTGCCGCGCGGCCGCGACCTCGGGCCCGTGCTGCTCGCCTGGATGGTGTCGATCCTCGTCCTGGTCTTCGAGCGCGACCTGGGCAGCTCCCTGCTGCTGTTCGGCATCTTCGTGGTGATGCTGTACGTCGCCACCGAACGGGCCAGCTGGCTGTTCATCGGCCTGGGCCTGTTCGCCGGTGGAGCGTTCATCGCGTACCAGATCTTCGGCCACGTGCGGGCGCGCGTGGACACCTGGTTGGACCCGTCGGCGTACTACGACGGCGCCGGTTACCAGCTGATGCAGTCGCTCTTCGGCCTCGGGACCGGCGGGCTGTTCGGCGCGGGCCTCGGCGGCGGGCGCCCCGACCAGGTGCCGGTGGCCAAGAGCGACTTCATCGCCGCCGCCGTCGGCGAGGAGCTCGGCCTCTTCGGGCTCGTCGCCGTGATCGTCGTCTACCTGATCCTCGTCGAGCGCGGGCTGCGCACCTCGCTCGTCGTGCGCGACGCCTTCGGCAAGCTGCTGGCCACCGGCCTGGCGTTCGCCGTCGCCTGGCAGGTGTTCGTGGTGCTCGGCGGGGTCACCGGGCTGCTCCCGCTGACCGGCCTGACCACCCCGTTCCTGGCCTACGGCGGCTCGTCGCTGGTGGCCAACTTCGTGCTCGTGGCGCTGCTGGTCCGCATCAGCGACGCCGCGCGGCGCCCGGCGACGCCGCACGCGGCCCCGGTGCGCCTCGGCGACGCCCCGACCGAGGTGGTGACGCCGTGAACGCACCGCTGCGGCGGGTGGCGATCAGCGTGCTGGTGCTGTTCACGCTGCTGATCGTCAACGTCAACGTCATCCAGGTCGTCCGCTCGGACTCCCTCCGCTCGGACAGCCGCAACACCCGCGTGATCGCCGAGTCCTACGACCGCGAACGCGGCTCGATCATCGTGGCGGGCACCGAGGTGGCCCTCTCGGTCCCGACCGACGGCCGCCTCGAGTACCTGCGCACCTACCCGCAGGGGCCGTTGTACGCGCCGGTCACCGGGTACCACTCGCTGGTGTACGGCAACCGGTACCTCGAGGACGTCATGAACGACGTGCTCTCCGGGGACGACGACCGGCTGTTCGTCCGCCGCATCGCCGACCTGTTCACCGGGCGCGACCCCGCCGGTGGGGACGTCGTGCTGACCCTCGACCCGGACGTCCAGGCCGCCGCCATGGCCGGCCTGGACGGCGTGACCGGGGGCGTCGTCGCGCTCGACCCGCGGACCGGCGCGATCCTCGGGATGGCGAGCACGCCGACCTACGACCCCGGCCTGGTCTCCGGCCACGACCCCTCGGCGATCCGCGAGAACATGGAGCAGCTCACCGGGCAGGACCCCGACCCCCGCGCGAACCGCGCCATCGAGGACAACTTCCCGCCCGGCTCGCTGTTCAAGGTGATCGTCGCGGCCGCCGCGCTGGAGGAGGGGCTGACCCCCGACTCCGTCGTACCGGCTCCCCGCGAGCTGCCGCTGCCGAACAGCACCCGGGTGATCCCCAACTTCGGCGGCTCCGCGTGCGACCCCAGCGGCGAGCAGTCGCTCACCGACGCGCTGACCGTCTCCTGCAACACCGCCTTCGCCCAGCTCGGCCTCGACCTCGGCGAGGGCCAGGTGCGCGAGATGGCCGAGGCGTTCGGGCTGGACGGCGAGGGGTTGGAGATCCCCCTGCAGGTGGCGCCGAGCACCGTGGGCGACATCGTCGACGACGCCGCCCTGGCCCAGACCTCGATCGGCCAGCGCGACGTCCGCATGACCGTGCTGCAGGCGGCCATGGTCGCCGCCGCGGTGGCCAACGACGGCGTGCAGATGAAGCCCTACCTGGTCGAGGAGCTGCGCGCCCCCGACCTGACGGTCATCGACTCCGCCGACCCGGAGGTGCTCAACGAGCCGATCTCCGAGGAGGTCGCCGACCAGCTCACCGAGATGATGGTCAGCGTCGTCGCCCGGGGCTCCGGCCGGGCCGCCCGCCTCAACGGCGTCGAGGTGGCCGGCAAGACCGGGACGGCGCAGGTGCGCGAGGGCGTGCCCGACCACAACTGGTTCATGGGCTTCGCGCCGGCCGACGACCCGCAGATCGCCGTCGCCGTGTTCGTGGCCAACGGCGGCGGTACCGGCGGCGACGTCTCCGCCCCGATCGCCCGCGAGGTCATGGCGGCGTACTTCGACGGGCAGGGCGGCTGATGGCGCTGGGGATCGGCAGCATGCTGGCCGGGCGGTACGAGATCACCGCCCCCATCGCCACCGGCGGCATGGGCGAGGTGTGGAAGGCGCGCGACCGGGTGCTGGACCGGATCGTCGCGGCGAAGGTGCTCAAGACCGAGTACACGAACGACCCGAGCTTCCTCGCCCGCTTCCGCAACGAGGCGCGGCACACCGCGGCGCTGTCCCACCCCAACATCGCCTCGGTCTACGACTACGGCGAGACCACCGACGACAGCGGCGTGCAGACCCTGGCGTTCCTGGTGATGGAGTACGTCGAGGGCCAGCCGCTGGTCACCATCCTCCACGAGGAGGGCCGGCTGCCGGTCGACTGGACGCTGCACGTCCTCGGCCAGGCCGCCGACGGGCTCTCCGCCGCCCACCGGGCCGGCGTGGTGCACCGCGACATCAAGCCGGGCAATCTCATCGTCCGCCCCGACGGGGTCGTGAAGCTGACCGACTTCGGCATCGCCCAGGCCCGGGACGCCGCCCCCCTGACCCGCACCGGCATGGTGGTGGGCACGGCCCAGTACCTCTCCCCGGAGCAGGCCCAGGGCATGGAGGTCAACGCCGCCTCCGACGTGTACTCCCTCGGCGTCGTCGGCTTCGAGTGCCTCTCCGGCGCCCGGCCGTTCGACGGCGCCTCGCAGGTCGCCATCGCGCTGGCGCACATCAACCGGCCGCCACCCCCGCTGCCCGGCGACATCCCCCCGGCCGTCCGGCTGCTCGTCGAGCGGGCCCTGGCCAAGGACCCGGCGGACCGGTTCGCCGACGGCGGTGCGTTCGCCGACGCCGTCCGCCGCGTCGCGAACGGGGACGGCCTGGCCGCCGGGCCCGTGGTGGCACCGGCGACCGCCCCGACCCAGATCGTCGAGGTCGGCGACGGGCACACCCAGGTCTTCGCCACCCCCGCCGCCGGGATGGCCGCGGTGCCGCCCGCCACCGGTGGCCGTCCGATGCCGCCGCTCCAGGCGCCGCCGGACGACGACTGGACCGACGGCGACGAGCCCCCTGCCCGGCGCACCCGGCGCTGGCTCTGGCCGGCCGCCGCGCTGGTGCTGCTGCTGATCGTCGCCGGTACCACCTTCCTGGCCCTGAACGGCTTCGGTGAGGACCCCCGGGACGACGCGGCGTCCACCACGAGCGCGGCGCCCACGAGCGCCGAGCCCGGCGGGATCCTCCTCGACCCGGCGCAGTACGTCGGCCGGGACGCCGACGAGGTGGAGGAGCAGCTGCGGGAGGCGGGGTTCACCTCGATCTCCCGGGAGGACGCGAGCGAGGGTCTGCTGATCGCCGTGGGCCAGGCGCTCGACGAGGGCGACGTCGCGGGCATCGATCCCTCCGGTGTCGAGGCTGCTCCGGACACCCCGATCACGCTGTTCGTCGCCCCGGACGACTTCGACCCGGCGCCCCCGGAGGACGACGAGGCCGGTGACGGGGAGGAGCCGGCGGCCCCCACCACCACGGCACCGCCGACGACCACGGCTCCCCCGGCGGCCGAGCCCACCGAGACGCAGACGACGCCCTCGCCCACCCCCTCGGCCTCGGCCTCCGCCGGGGGCAGCCCCGCCCCGTCGTCGACGACGACGACGACGACGGCGGAGTCGTCGACGGTCGTGCCACCCCCGGAGCCCGAGGCCAGCGGCAGCGGCAGCGCCACGCCGGGTCAGGATGACGGCCTGTGAGCAGCTCGACACTCGGGTCCCGGGTCGGGGCCGGTTGTGCGGTTAGGCTCGCCGACGGCCAGCAGCGCGCGGCGGCTCCCGCCGCGGGCAGGCTCCGCACCACCGGGCCGCGGAGGCTGCAGGGAACCGCCCGAGAGGACCGTAGATGACCACGCCGCAGGTGCTCGGGGAGCGCTACGAGATCGGCGGAGTCCTTGGCCGCGGCGGCATGGCCGAGGTCCACCACGGACGTGATCTGCGCCTGGGCCGCGAGGTCGCGGTCAAGGTGCTGCGCCACGACCTGGCTCGCGACCCCTCCTTCCAGGTGCGCTTCCGCCGCGAGGCGCAGGCGTCGGCGTCGCTGAACCACCCGGCGATCGTCGCCGTCTACGACACCGGCGAGGACCGCACGCCCAGCGGGGCCACCCCGTACATCGTCATGGAGTACGTCGAGGGCGAGACGTTGCGCGACGTGCTGCGGCGCGAGGGCCGGCTGCCGATCGAGCGGGCGATGAGCCTGGCCGCCGACATCTGCGGCGCGCTCGACTTCAGCCACCGCAACGGCATCGTGCACCGGGACGTGAAGCCCGGGAACGTGATGATCACGCCGCAGGGCACGGTCAAGGTCATGGACTTCGGGATCGCCCGCGCGGTCTCGGACTCCGCGGCCACGATGACCTCCACCGCGGCGGTGATAGGGACCGCCCAGTACCTCTCCCCCGAGCAGGCCCGCGGCGAGGGCGTCGACGCGCGCTCCGACGTCTACTCGCTGGGCTGCCTCCTCTACGAGCTGGTCACCGGGGCCCCGCCGTTCACCGGTGACTCGCCGGTGTCGGTGGCCTACCAGCACGTGCGCGAGGACCCGCGGCTGCCGTCGTCGATCAACCCCGACGTCCCGCCGGAGCTTGACGCGATCCTGCTCAAGGCGATGAGCAAGAACCCGGCCAACCGCTACCAGTCGGCCGCGGACATGCGCAACGACCTGCTCCGGGCGCTCGCCGGGCAGCGGGTCGAGGCGACGCCGGTGATGGGTGACGCCGAGAAGACCGCCATCATCGGCGCGCCCGTCGGCGGCTACGCCAGCGGTTACGGCGACGAGGACTGGGACGACGACGGCGACCGGCGCCGCAAGCGCCGGATCATCGCGATCGTGGCGCTCCTCGGTGTCCTGCTGCTCGGCGGCGCCATCGCCGCCGCCCTCCTGATCAACCAGGACGACGACGTGGCGCCGGTCGCCCAGCAGGTGGAGGTCCCGGTGCTGCTCGACCAGCCGGTGGAGCAGGCCCGTCAGGCGATCACCGAGGCCGGGCTGGTGGTCGGCACCGAGACCGAGGAGCAGACCACCGACCCCGCCCAGGTCGGGACGGTGCTCGAGACGTCACCCGCGGGCGGGGCCGTCGTGGAGGAGGGCACCGAGGTCGACCTCGTCGTCGGCGTCGCGCCGGACGCCGTCACGGTGCCCAACCTGATCGGGGCCACCGAGGAGCAGGCGCGGAACGCGCTCGAGGCGGCCGGCTTCACCGGCAACATCGACACGCGGCAGGAGGACTCCCTCGAGGAGGAGGACACCGTCGCCTCCGTCGAGCCCGCGGTGGGCCAGTCGGTGCCGGCGGACGGGACCGTCACGCTGGGCCTGTCGACCGGCACGATCGATCTCCCGGACGTCACCGGTCAGCCGCAGGCGCAGGCCGTCGCGACGCTCACCGGGGCCGGCTTCACCGAGGCGCAGATCGACGTCGAGGAGGTCGACTCGGACCAGCCCGCGGGCACCGTCGTCGGCACGAGTCCGGGACCGCAGAGCCCCGCCTCCACCGGCACGCGGATCGTCCTGCAGGTCTCCGGTGGGGTCACCGAGATCAGCGTGCCCAACCTCCGAGGGCAGTCCCCCGAGGCTGCGGAGGCGAACCTGCGGGCCGCCGGGTTCACCAGGTTCCAGTTCACCACCGTCGACGAGGCCGACCCGGGCGTGGGGCCCAACCAGGTGGTCGCCACCGAGCCGGCCGCCGGCACCGCTCAGGCACCGGACACGCCCATCACCGTCCTGCTGAACCCGCAGGTCGACGAGCAGGACGCCGACTGACCGGCCTTCTCCCGACGAAGGGCTCCCCCCGCACCGCGGGCGGAGCCCTTCGTCGTCACGGGGTGCCGCTCAGGCGGTGGCGGAGGTGAGCCGCTTCGCCGCGGAGGTGGCGGCGGCGACGACGTCCTCGTCGGGCGCCAGACCGCACGCGGCGAGCCAGGTCGCCAGCATCCGGTGGCCGCCCTCGGTGAGCACCGACTCGGGGTGGAACTGGACGCCCTCGATGGGCAGCTCACGGTGCCGCAGGGCCATCACGAGCCCCGACGGGGTGTGCCCGGTGACCTCCAGCTCGTCGGGCACCGTGGCGGCGTCGACGGCCAGCGAGTGGTACCGGGTAGCGGTGAACGGTGACGGGAGTCCGGCGAGGACGCCGCGGCCCT
Source organism: Blastococcus sp. SYSU DS0669 (assembly GCF_054050895.1). Lineage (NCBI taxonomy): Bacteria > Bacillati > Actinomycetota > Actinomycetes > Geodermatophilales > Geodermatophilaceae > Blastococcus > Blastococcus sp. SYSU DS0669. The sequence goes on from NZ_JBJHAE010000029.1 coordinate 7,310, forward strand.
CGTGCAGCACCTGGCTGGTCTTGCCGTGCAGCAGCTCGGGGGCGCGCACCACCTCCGCGCCGAACGCCTCCGCGATGGCCTGGTGACCCAGGCACACACCGAGGAGGGGGGTGCCCTGCTCGGCGGCGGCCCGGACCATGGGCACGGTCACGCCGGCGTCCGCGGGGGCACCGGGGCCGGGCGAGAGAAGCACGCCCGCGACGTCCAGGTCCGCGAGCTCCTCGACCGTGACGGCGTCGTTGCGCCGGACCTCGCACCGCACGCCGAGCTGCCCCAGGTACTGCACGAGGTTGTAGACGAAGCTGTCGAAGTTGTCGACGACGAGGACCGGACGGTCGGCGGCGGTCATCGCGGTCGGGCTCCTCGCTGGGTCGGGGGGGTGGCACGGGGGGCCGGCCGGCGCTCAGCCGGCGGTGGCGTGCTGGAGGGTGAGGCCGCCATCGTAGGCGGGCACCGTGAGCTGGGGCCGCTCGCGTACCTCGAACGTGAGGCCCCAGGACCGCACCGCCTGCTCGAAGACTGCGACCTGCGGCGAGGCGTCGAGCGCGGCCTCGACCTGCGGGGCGTCGACGACGGCGGTGATCACGAACGGTGGGGAGTAGGTGCGCCCCCGCAGCAGCAGGGTGTTCCCGACGCAGCGGACGGCGCTCGTGGAGATGAGCCGCTGGTCCATGATCGCCACCGCGTCGGCGCCGGCGGCCCACACGGCGTTCACCACGCCCTGGACGTCGCTCTGGTGGATGACCAGGTCGTCGGGGCGGGCGCCGGTGGGCAGGCTGCCGTCGGAGGGCTGGGGGGCGTCGTCGAGGGTGATGACCACCCCGGAGCCCACGACCGGCGTGAGGCCCGCCTCCGGGGCGTCGGCCTCGGCGACCGCCTGGACCTCCGCGACGGCGCCGTCGCGGGTCGCCACCTGCGCGGTGAGCCGCTGCAGCTGGTCCTGGAGCTGCGCCAGCTGGCGCTCCTGCCGGGCCACGGCGGCGTCGCGCTCCTCGACCAGCTGGGAGAGCTGGGTGACCTCGCCGGCGCGCAGGTCGCTGCCCTCGGCGGTCCGGCCGGAGGTGGCGAACAGCAGGCCGGCGGCCAGGGCGACGACGGGGACCAGCGCCCCCCAGGCGGACGGGGAGCGACCGGGTAGGGACCAGCGGACCACCGCGCACCCCCTCGGACCTGACGGCGTCGGCGCGTTCGGGTGAGGCACCGGTGGCGACGTCCCCCGGAAGTTTAGTCTGGGAGCAGTTCCGGCCGGGGACGACCAGACCGGCCGCCGGGAGGGAGTCCGCACGTGCCCAAGTCGAAGGTGCGCAAGAAGTCGGTGTACACGCCCCCGGAGGACGCGCTGCGTTCCCGGGGCACCGCGTCCAAGGCCCTGCAGCCCAGCCCCCGCTGGTACGCGCCGGTCATGGTGACGCTGATGCTGCTCGGGCTGCTCTGGATCGTCGTCTACTACGTGGCAGGCGACCGGATCCCGCTGATGGTCTCGCTGGGGGCCTGGAACTTCGCCATCGGCTTCGGCGCCATGGTCGCCGGGCTGATCATGTCGATGCGCTGGCGCTGACCGAGCGTCCACGACCGCCGATCGAGGCCTCCGTCCCGCCGGGACGGGGGCCTTCGTCGTTCCCGGCCCCGTCGCCGGGCTCCCGGCAGCACTCCGCATGCGGCCCCCGGACGCCGGGGAGCCCGGGCTGTTCACCGCTGTGCACAGCGATCGTCTCCGTCCACAGGTCGACATGACGCCCCACCCCCAGGGTTGTCCACCGAGTGTGGAGGGACCGAACGGGTCCGGACCGCTCTGACCTGCGCTTTTCCCGCGGGTGGGGCTCGTGTGACGAGGCGTCCAACGGCGAAACTACAGCCGTGTGAGTCTGTCCCCAGCTGTGTACCCAGCTGTGGACGAGTCGACTTGTCCGCGTGGCGGAGACGGCTGGCTCCGCTCGGTCTTACCCGTCCTGACCTGCGGATACACCGCTCCGCGCGGCCACCGTGGACGGACCCGTCCGGGTCACTGAGCGCACCCGATCACGCACGCAGCGGCAGCGCCGAGCGGTGGACGACGATGCCCGGGACGACACCAGCCCCCGGCCGTGGGCCGGGGGCTGGTGGGGACGGAGCACCGGGGGCGGTCAGGCGTCGAGGAGCTCCAGGATCGTCGCGTTGGCCGTGCCGCCGCCCTCGCACATCGTCTGGAGCCCGTACCGGGTCCCGGTGGCCTGCATGTGGTGGACGAGCGTGGTCATGATCCGGGCGCCGGATCCACCGAGCGGGTGGCCCAGAGCGATCGCGCCGCCGAGCGGGTTGAGACGGCCGGCGTCGCCACCGGTGTCGGCCATCCACGCCATGGGCACCGGTGCGAAGGCCTCGTTGACCTCGAAGACGCCGATGTCGTCGATCGACAGCCCGGAGCGCTCCAGCACCTTCTGGGTGGCCGGGATCGGCGCGGTGAGCATGATGACCGGGTCGTCACCGGCCATGACCGTCGTGTGGATCCGCACGATGGGCCGCAGGCCCAGCTCGCGCGCCTTGTCGCTCGTCGTCACCAGCAGGGCGGCCGAGCCGTCGGAGATCTGGCTGGCGTTTCCGGCGCTGATCACGCCGTCCTCCTTGAAGGGCGTCTTCAGGGAGGCCAGCTTCTCGAGGGTGCCGCCGGGGCGGATGCCCTCGTCGGCGCTGACCACCGTGCCGTCCTCGAGGGTGACCGGGGCGATCTCCTCGTCGAAGGCGCCGTCGGCCTGCGCCTTGGCCGCCTTCTCGTGCGAGGCCAGCGCGAACTCGTCGAGCTCGGTGCGGGAGAAGCCCCAGCGCTCGGCGATCATCTCCGCGCCGATGCCCTGGTTGGGGTAGACGCCGTCGTAGCGCTCGAAGAAGCGCGGGCCCAGCGGCTTGCCCGCGATGCCGTCGGCCCGTGCCGAGCCCATGGGCACCCGGCTCATCGACTCCACGCCACCGGCGACGACGACGTCGGCCTGGCCGCTGATGACGGTGGCGGCGGCGAAGGCGACGGCCTGCTGGGACGACCCGCACTGGCGGTCGATCGTGGTGCCGGGCACCGACTCCGGCCAGCCGGCGGCCAGCGGCGCGTTGCGCCCGATGTTGAAGGTCTGCTCCCCGACCTGGCTCACGCAGCCCCAGAAGACGTCCTCCACGACGGCGGGGTCGATGCCGGAGCGCTCGGCGAGGGCGTTGAGGACGTGCGCGGAGAGGTCGACCGCGTGCACCCCCGAGAGCCCTCCTCCCCGCTTGCCCACCGGCGTACGGACGGCGGCACAGATGACGGCATCGCGCATGGATCGACTCCTCGAGGACGACGGTCGGGTGCGCCGGCCGGCCACCCTGCCCGCGATCGTATGTTCCGCGCCACACCTGGCAGGCTGTGGGCGTGCAGTGGTCCCCTCCGGCGGCCGTGCCGGCCGGTCTCACTGCCGGTGCCGCCGCCCTCGGCGCGGTCAGCTTCCTGCTGGACCCGGCGGGCCGGATCCTCGTCGGCGGGGCGGCCCTCCTGCTTCTCCTGCTGGCCGCGCGCGAGGCGCTGCTGCGGCCCCGGCTCGCCGCCGGCCCCGACGGGGTCGCCGTGCGGACGCTGACCGGGACCCGGGTGCTGCCCTGGGGGCTGCTGCGGGTCCACGTGCGGAGCGCACGGCGGTGGGGGACGACGGTGCGGACGCTGGAGCTCGAGGGGCCGGCCGGCGGGGACGACGACGGGCTGCTGCTGGTGCTGGGGCGCTGGGACCTCGGCGCCGACCCCGCGACCGTGGCGGGCGCGCTGGCGGAGCTGCGCCCGCGGGGCGGATCGGTCCGCTGAAGCCAGGACGCCGCGGCGTCAGACCGCGCCGACGTGGGAGACGCCGAGGGCGAGCGCGAGCAGCAGCACGGCCAGCGCCCCGATCGCGACCGCCTGCACGGCCGGGCGGCGGCGGGTGCCCAGGAGCAGTCCCGCGACCGCTGCGCCGGTGACGAGCCCACCCAGGTGCCCCAGCAGGGAGATGCCGGGGAGGAAGCTGATGAAGATGTTGATCCCCAGCAGCACGAGGATGCCCCGGACGTCCTGGCGGCGGACGACCATGAGCACTCCGAGAGCGCCCAGGAGGCCGTAGATGGCCGTGGAGGCGCCCGCCACGGGCCGGGCGAAGTCGCCGAACAGCTGGATCGCCGTGGAGCCGCCGAGCGCGGAGACGACGTAGAGCGCCAGGTACCGGAGCCGGCCCAGCTGCGCCTCCAGCTCGGAGCCGAAGATCAGCAGCGCGAGCATGTTGAGGACGAGGTGCAGCAGGCCGATGTGCAGGAAGGCCGCGGTGAGCAGCCGCCACGGCTCTCCCAGCTCCACCAGGAGCGGGTACTGCGCCAGGTCGACGAAGACAGGCGAGCGGTAGTTCTCCAGCGGGGCGTTGCCCACCAGGCCGGCCGACACCGCGGTCACCAGGAACATGACGACGTTGACGGCGATCAGGGTGACCGTGACGCCGCCCCAGCGCGAGGCCGCGGCCTTGAGACCGGAGCTGCGCTTGGGCGCCCGCACCGAGGCCGCGCCCTCCCGGACGCACGCCGGGCACTGGAAGCCGACCGACGCGGGGATCATGCACTCGGGGCAGATCGGCCGGCCGCACCGCGCGCAGGAGATGCCCGTGGGCCGCTCGGGGTGGCGGTAGCAGCCCGGAGGCGGGGGCGGCGGCTGGTCGGCCGCGCCCCCGCCGTGCGGTTCCGTGCTCAGCTGCGCTGCACCTCGACGGACTCGATCACCACGTCCTCGACGGGGCGGTCGTTGCGGCCGGTGGAGACGGCGGCGATGCGGTCGACGACGTCGCGGCTGGGCTGGTCGGCCACCTCACCGAAGATGGTGTGCTTGCCGGTCAGCCAGCTGGTGGGGGCGACGGTGATGAAGAACTGCGACCCGTTGGTGCCCGGTCCGGCGTTGGCCATGGCCAGCAGGTAGGGCTTGGTGAAGGCCAGGTCGGGGTGGATCTCGTCGCCGAACTGGTAGCCGGGGCCGCCGATGCCCTGACCCAGCGGGTCGCCGCCCTGGATCATGAAGCCGGAGATGATCCGGTGGAAGACCGTGCCGTCGTAGAGCTTGTCCGTCGTCTTCTCGCGGGTCGCGGGGTGCGTCCACTCGCGGGCGCCTTCGGCCAGGTCGGCGAAGTTGGCGACCGTCTTGGGGGCGTGGTCGGGGAACAGGTCCACGGTGATGTCGCCGTGGTTGGTGTGCAGGACCGCGCGGCGGGCGGGAGTCGATTCAGTCACGGCTCCACTCTCCCACCGTCCCGCCGGCGGCGTGGCGGTGGGCCGGAGGCCGTGGTTTCACGTGGCACGGGACGCCGGGCGGGGCGTCGAGGGTGGAGACGAGGGGAATCGAACCCCTAACCCCCGCCTTGCAAAGGCGGTGCTCTGCCAATTGAGCTACGTCCCCGGGTGGCCCTACGCGGGCCGGTGGTTCAGCGGGTGGGCGTGCTGACGGCGCCCGGGCCGCTGGTGGCCTCACGCCACAGGTCGGCCTCCGTCCGGCCGGCGGACCGCTTCCGGACGGCGACGACCGCACCGGCCGCGGCGGCGACGAGCGCCAGCTGCTTGAGCACGCGGAGAACCTCCTCGGGCGCTTCGCTCGCCGCGGGGGCGACGTGCGGGGGAACGCGGAACCGCGAGGCTCCGGTACACGGGTGGGCCTGGGAGGACTTGAACCTCCGGCCTCATCCTTATCAGGGATGCGCTCTAACCGCCTGAGCTACAGGCCCGTGAACCTCGAACAGCATACGTGACACCTACAGCCGTCCCTCACGGGGGTGCGGGCCACGGCGACACCCGGAGGGTCCCCGGGTGGCACGACGGCCACGCTCCGCCCCGAGGGGGACGGCACGTGGCCGCGGTGTCGTCCGGAGGACGACGGATCACTCAGTCCCGTTCGGAGAGCGTGACCTCGAGCCCGCCGACGAGATCGGAGCAGAGGTTGTAGATGAACGTGCCGACGGTGCACAACGCCGTCAGGAGGACGACGTTGATGGCGCCGATGACCGCCGCGCCCCAGAAGACCACGCCCATGGTCACGACGTCGCCGCTGGACTCCGCACCGGACGCGCTGCCGATCTGGCCGAACAGGTCGTTGACCGCGTCGAAGACGCCCAGGCCGCCGAGCACCAGGTAGAGCAGCCCGACCGCGACCATCCAGATGAAGAACAGGGCGATCGACAGCATCAGCGAGATCTTCAGCGCCGACCAGGTGTCGATGTGGCGCACCTGCAGGCGGGCGCGGCGAGGGCCGCGACCGGCCTTGCCGCGCCCGGTCCGGACGCTGCCCACGCCCACGCCCACCGGTGCGCTGCCGCCGTCGCCGGTGCTGGTGGACTAGTCGGCGTCGGCGACCGGAACCGGCTGCTGCGTCGCGCTCTGGGGGGTCGCGCCGGCGGGGGCCGCCCCCTGGGGGGCGGCGCCCTGCTGCGCCGGGCCCGGCTGGGCCGGCGTCGCGCCGGTCTCGGGGTTCAGCGGCTGCGGGACGACCGGCGCCGCGCCCGTGCCCGGGGTCTGCGCGCGCTGGCTGCCGGTGGCGGGGATGGACTGCGTCGGCGCGGGCTTGCCGTCCGTGGGCTTCCCCTCCGCCGCGCTCCCGTCCCCTGCCCGGGAGTCGGTGCGCACCGAACCGTGCGTCCGGTCGCTCATGCCAGTCTCCCGTTCCGCAGCGGCGAACGCCGCTCCTCCAGATCCGGGCGCCGCGACGGCATGGGGCCGCCGCGGAGCCGCAGTCGCTTGCGTGACTGACTACTCACCCTAGGCCGGAGGCTCGTCGTTGTCCGTCGTACGCGCGATCGCCACGATGGAGACGTCCTCGGGCAAGTTCATGAGCTTGACGCCCATGGTGGCGCGGTCCTTGTTGTGCCGGACCCCGTTGACCGGCGTCCGGATGACCCCGCCTCCGGAGGTGATGGCGTACAGCTCGTCGCCGAGGGTCACCGCGAGCGCGCCGACGAGGGCGCCCTTGCGGGCCTTCGGGTCGGCGGTGAGCACGCCCTTGCCGCCCCGGCCCTGGTTCGGGTAGTTCTCGATACCCGTCCGCTTGGCGAAGCCGCGCTCGGTGGCGACCAGCACGTCGACCCCCTCCTGGACGACCATCATCGAGAGCAGGCGGTCGTCCTCGGAGAGGGAGATGCCCCGCACACCCTCGGTGGCGCGGCCCATCGGCCGCAGCGCGGCGTCGTCGGCGGTGAACCGGATCGACATCGCCTTGCGGGTGACCAGGAGCAGGTCCGAGGCACTGTGGATCAGCGCCGCCCCGACGAGCTCGTCGCCGTCGCGGAGGTTGATGGCGATGACGCCGCCCTGGCGCGGGGAGTCGAAGTCGGTGAGCCGGGTCTTCTTCACCTGCCCCTTGGCGGTGGCGAGCACCAGGTACGGGGCGACCGAGTAGTCCTTGATCTGCATGACCTGGGCGATCTTCTCGTCGCCCTGGAAGGCCAGGATGTTGGCCACGTGCGCGCCGCGGGCGGTGCGGTTGGCCTCGGGCAGCTCGTAGGCCTTGGCCCGGTACACCCGGCCCTTGTTGGTGAAGAAGAGGATCCAGTCGTGGGTGGAGCCCACGAAGAAGTGGTCGACGATGTCGTCCTGCTTGAGCTGGGCTCCCATCACGCCCTTGCCGCCGCGGCGCTGCGACCGGTAGAGGTCGCTCTTGGTCCGCTTGGCGTAGCCGGTGCGGGTGATGGTGACGACGACCTCCTCCTCCGCGATGAGGTCCTCCATCGAGACGTCGCCCTCGTTGGGGACGAACTTCGTGCGGCGGTCGTCGCCGTACTTCTCGACGATCTCGGCGAGCTCGTCCTTGACGATCTGCCGCTGGCGCTCGGGCGAGGCGAGGATGGCCTGCAGGTCGGCGATGCGGGCTTCGATCTCGGCCAGCTCGTCCATGATCCGCTGGCGCTCGAGAGCGGCCAGCCGGCGCAGCTGGAGGTCCAGGATCGCGACGGCCTGGATCTCGTCGATGTCGAGGAGCTCCATCAGGCCACCGCGCGCCTCCTCTGCCGACGGGCTGCGCCGGATGAGGGCGATGACCTCGTCGAGGTGGTCGAGGGCCTTGGCGTAGCCGCGCAGGATGTGCGCGCGCTCCTCGGCCTTGCGCAGCCGGTACCGGGTGCGCCGCTGGATGACCTCGATCTGGTGCAGCACCCAGTTGCGGACCAGCTCGTCCAGCCGCAGCGTGCGGGGCACGCCGTCGACGATGGAGAGCATGTTGCAGCCGAACGAGGTCTGCAGCTGGGTGTGCTTGTAGAGGTTGTTCAGCACGACCTTGGCGACGGCGTCACGGCGCAGGGTGATGACCAGCCGGCGGCCCACCCGGTCGCTGGACTCGTCGGCGATCTCGCTGATGCCCTGGAGCCGGCCGTCCTTGACCAGGTCGGCGATGTTCTCGGCGAGGTTGTCCGGGTTGACCTGGTAGGGCAGCTCGGTGACGACGAGCTGCACCCGGCCCCGGGCGTCCTCCTCGACGGTGACGACGGCGCGCATGCGCACCGAGCCGCGGCCGGTGCGGTAGGCGTCCTCGATGCCCTCGCGGCCGACGATGAGGCCGTGCGTCGGGAAGTCGGGGCCCTTGATCCGCTCCATGCACGCGGTGAGGGCCTCCTCGGCCTCCGCCTCGGGGTGGTCGAGCATCCAGAAGACGGCGTCGGCCACCTCCCGCAGGTTGTGCGGCGGCATGTTGGTGGCCATGCCGACCGCGATCCCGGCGGAGCCGTTGATCAGCAGGTTGGGGATGCGCGCGGGCAGGACGACGGGCTCCTGGGTGCGGCCGTCGTAGTTGCCCTGGAAGTCGACGGTCTCCTCGTCGATGCCGGCCAGCATCTCCATGGCCAGCGGCGTGAGACGGCACTCGGTGTACCGCATCGCGGCCGCCGGGTCGTTCCCGGGCGAACCGAAGTTCCCCTGCCCGTCGATGAGCGGGTAGCGCATCGACCACGGCTGGGCGAGGCGGACGAGGGCGTCGTAGATCGCCGAGTCGCCGTGGGGGTGGTAGTTACCCATGACCTCGGCGACCGGGCGGGCGCACTTCACGTACCCGCGGTCGGGGCGGAAGCCCTGGTCGTACATCGCGAACAGGACGCGGCGGTGCACCGGCTTGAGCCCGTCGCGGACCTCGGGCAGCGCGCGCCCGACGATCACGCTCATGGCGTAGTCGATGTAGCTGCGCTGCATCTCCTGCTGGAGGTCGACCGGTTCGACGCGGTCGCGGGGTGGTGTCTCCGTCACGGTTCAGGTCTCCACAGGTCGGTGCACAGAGGTGGATGAATCCGCCGGCCGCGAGCGTGCGAGTGGCCGGCGCATCCATCCACCTCCCGCCGCAGGCGGCGTTCGGATTGGCTAGTCGGTACAGCGAAGCTGTTCGTCTTCGTCACCGAGGTGGGTCAGACGTCGAGGAAGCGGACGTCCCGGGCGTTGCGGGTGATGAAGCTGCGCCGGGCCTCGACGTCCTCGCCCATGAGCACGCTGAAGATTTCGTCGGCCGCGGCCGCGTCCTCCAGCGTCACCTGCCGCAGGATGCGGGTCTCGGGGTTCATCGTGGTCTCCCACAGCTCGCTGGCGTTCATCTCGCCGAGCCCCTTGAACCGCTGGATCATCTCGTCCTTGATTTTGCGGCCGCCCTCGACACCGGCCTTGACCACCGCGTCGCGCTCCCGGTCGCTGTAGGCGTACTCGTCGCCGACCTTGCCGCCCCACTTGATCTTGTACAGCGGGGGCTTGGCGAGGTACACGTACTGCCCCTCGACCAGCGGCCGCATGAAGCGGAACAGCAGCGTCAGCAGCAGCGTGCTGATGTGCTGGCCGTCGACGTCGGCGTCGGCCATCAGCACGATCTTGTGGTACCGGAGCTTCGAGATGTCGAACTCGTCGTGGATGCCGGTGCCGAAGGCGGTGATCATCGACTGGACCTCGGTGTTCTTGAGGACCCGGTCGATCCGCGCCTTCTCGACGTTGATGATCTTGCCGCGGATGGGCAGGATCGCCTGGAACATCGAGTCGCGGCCGGACTTCGCCGAGCCACCGGCGGAGTCACCCTCGACGATGTAGATCTCCGAGGCGCGGGGGTCGGTGGAACGGCAGTCGGCCAGCTTGCCCGGCAGGGAGTTGTTGCTCAGCAGGCTCTTGCGGGCGAGCTTGCGGGCGTCCTGGGCGGCACGCCGGGCGCGCGCGGCCGAGGCGGCCTTGGTGATGATCGTCTTGGCCTCGGCGGGGTTGGACTCGAACCAGTGCCCGATCTGCTCGTTGCAGATGCGCTGGACGAAACCCTTGACCTCGGTGTTGCCGAGCTTCGTCTTCGTCTGCCCCTCGAACTGCGGGTCGCCCAGCTTCACCGAGACGATCGCCGCGAGGCCCTCTCGGATGTCGTCGCCGGTGAGCTTCTCGTCCTTCTCCTTGAGCAGCTTCTTCTCGACGGCGTACCGGTTGACGATCGAGGTGAGCGCCGCGCGGAAGCCCTCCTCGTGCGTGCCGCCCTCGTGGGTGTTGATCACGTTGGCGAAGGTGTGCACCGACTCGGAGTAGGCGTCGGACCACTGCATCGCGACGTCCACGGACATCGCCATGTCGTTCTTGCCGGTGCCCTCGGCGGAGAAGCCGATGACCGACTTGTGGATGGGGTTCCGCCGCCGGTTGATGTGGCCGACGTAGTCGACCAGGCCGCCGTCGTACCGGTAGGTGACCTCGGTGGGCTCGAACGCCTCCTCCTCGGCCTCGACCGGGGTGGCCGCCTCGGCCAGCGACTCCTCGCCGACCCCCGTCTCGACCTTGGCGTGACCGGGGCGCTCGTCGCGCAGCACGATGGTCAGCCCGGCGTTCAGGAAGGCCATCTCCTGCAGCCGGCGGTTGATCGTGTCGAACGAGTAGGTCGTGGTCTCGAAGATGTCGCCGTCGGCCCAGAAGGTGATCTGGCTGCCGCGCTTGTCGGTCGGGCCGACCTCCACCAGCGGGCCCGGCTTGGCGTCCGTGTACTCCTGGTGCCACTCCTTCCCGCGGGTCCAGACGCGGACTTCCAGCCTGGTCGAGAGGGCGTTGACGACGGTGACGCCGACGCCGTGCAGACCGCCGGAGACGCCGTAGCTCTTGCCGTCGAACTTCCCGCCCGCGTGCAGGACGGTCATGATCACCTCGACGGTGGGCCGCTTCTCGACCGGGTGCATGTCCACCGGGATGCCGCGGCCGTTGTCCTCGACGCGGACTCCCCCGTCGGCCAGCAGGGTGACCTTCACGGTGTCGCAGTAGCCGGCCAGCGCCTCGTCGACGGCGTTGTCCACGACCTCCCACACCATGTGGTGCAGACCGCGCTCACCGGTGGAGCCGATGTACATACCGGGGCGCTTGCGCACCGCCTCGAGACCCTCGAGGACGGTGATGGAGCTGCCGGAGTAGGCATTGTCGACCTGGGGTGCTGCGACCACGTGGGGCCTTCCTCTCGAGCAACCGGCGGCTCGCAGCCCCCGGTCGGTGCGGGGGGCCGGAACGGCGCAGGAGGGCGCTCAGCCGGTTGCTGACGGTTTTCGTCTCCCACGATACCGCGAGGTACGACAGGAACCGTGCCGTGGACGCCCTCACGTCGTGTCTGCGCCGCTCGCGGGATGCCCGCCACCATCCTGCTTGCCCCCCGCTCCGACACGCCGTCAGGGGCCCCGCTGGCGGTCGGGCGCCGCGCGCGGTCGCCGGCGGGACCGCACACTCCGCCGCATGCCGCCGCCGGACAGCGTCCCCGGGACCGGTCCCGCGGGGTCCCCGCTCACCTGCCTGGTCACCGGGGCGACCGGGTACGTGGGCGGCCGTCTCGTGCCGGAACTGCTCGCAGCCGGTCACCGCGTCCGGGTCATGAGCCGCTCGCCGGAGCGGCTGCGCGACCACCCCTGGGCCGGGGACGTCGAGGTGGTGCGGGCCGACGCGCAGGACACCGCCGCGGTGGCGGGGGCGTGCGCCGGCGTGGACGTCGTCTACCACCTGGTCCACGCCGCGGGCTCGCGGCCGGAGTCCGGGCAGATCGACCGCCGCGCCGCCGGGATCATGGCGCGCGCCGCCCGAGAGGCCGGGGTCGGCCGGCTCGTGCACCTGGGCTGGCCGGCGCCCGACGACGCGCACCTCTCGCCGCACCTGCGCTCCCGCGCCGAGGTCGCCGGGATCCTGCTGGGCTCCGGGGTGCCGACGGTGGTGCTGCGGGCCGCCGTCGTCCTGGGCTCGGGGTCGGCGTCGTTCGAAATGCTGCGCCACCTGACCGAGCGGCTGCCGGTGATGGTCACCCCGCGGTGGGTGCGCAACGAGGTCCAGCCGATCGCGATCCGGGACGTCCTGCGCTACCTCGTCGCCTGCGCCCGGCTGCCGGCGGACGTGCACCGCGGCTTCGACATCGGCGGGCCCGACGTCATGGACTACGCCGCGATGATGCGCCGCTACGCCCGGGTGGCCGGGTTGCCGCCGCGGCGGATCCTGCCCCTGCCGGTCGTCACGCCGTCGCTGTCCAGCCACTGGGTCGGCGTCGTGACGCCGGTGCCGGCGTCGATCGCCCGGCCGCTGGTGGAGTCGCTGCGCACCGCAGTCGTCTGCACCGAGCACGACATCGCGCGGTACGTGCCCGATCCGCCCGAGGGGCTGCTCGGCTTCGACGACGCGGTGCGCCTGGCGATCCAGCGCATCCGCGACTCCGACGTCGCCACCCGCTGGGCCTCGGCCTCGGTGCCCGGCGCCCCCTCCGACCCGCTGCCCACCGACCCCGACTGGGTCGGCGGGAGCCTCTACGTCGACGAACGGGAGCGCACCACGACCGCGCCGGTCGAGGCGGTGTGGCGGGTGGTCGAGGGCATCGGCGGGGACACCGGCTGGTACTCGTGGCCGCTGGCCTGGCGGGTGCGGGGCTGGCTGGACCGGGCGGTCGGCGGGGTCGGCCTGCGGCGGGGGCGGCGCAACCCCGACCGGCTGTTCGTCGGTGACGCGCTCGACTTCTGGCGGGTCGAGGAGCGGGAGGAGGGCCGGCTGCTGCGGCTGCGCGCCGAGATGCGGGTGCCCGGGCTGGCCTGGCTGGAGTTCCACGTGGAACACGACCCGGCCACGGGCGGGGCGGTCCTGCGCCAGCGGGCCACCTTCGCCCCGCGCGGGCTGCTCGGGCACCTGTACTGGTGGGCCGTCGCGGCGTTCCACGGCGTCGTGTTCGGCGGCATGCTCCGCGGCATCGTGCGGGCGGCCGAGCAGCAGGCGGACCGCGCCCGCTGACGCCGCGCCGCCGTCCTCCCTCACCGTGGCGCTTCCTCCCCCACCGCCCACCGCGGGGGAGGACGCGCCGGGATCAGGTCACCTGATCCCGGCGGCGGTCAGACGAGGAGCTGGGCGGCGGCCAGCTCGCGGTAGAGCGGGCTGCTGGCGACCAGCTCGTCGTGGGTGCCCCGCGCGACCACCCGCCCCTGGTCGAGCACCACGATCTGGTCGCTGTCGAGCACCGTGGACAGCCGGTGGGCGACCACCAGCAGCGCCCGCCCCGAGGAGGCCGCGGCCAGGGTGGCGCGCAGCAGGCCCTCGTTGCGCGCGTCCAGGCTCGCGGTCGGCTCGTCGAGCAGCAGCAGCTCCGGGCGGGCCAGCAGCGAGCGCGCGATCGCCAGCCGCTGCCGCTCGCCCCCGGAGAGCAGCACGCCCTCGTCGCCAACCAGGACGTCGAGCCCGCGCGGCGAGCGCCGGACGACGTCGGTGAGCCCGACGTCGGCGAGGACCGCCCACAGCTCGGGGTCGGTGGCGTCGGGCCGGGTCAGGAGCAGGTTGTCCCGCACCGTCCCCGCGAGCACCGGGGCCTCCTGCTCGACGTAGCCGAGACGGGCGCGCAGGGCCGCCCGCGGCAGGTCGCGGACGTCGGCGCCGGCCCACCGGATCGCGCCGCCGGAGTGCGGGTAGAACCCCTCGATCAGCGCCAGGACCGTGGACTTCCCCGCTCCCGACGGGCCGACCAGCGCGACGCGGCCGCCCGCGGGCACCTGCAGGGAGACCCCGTGCAGCACCGGGGTGCCGTCCGGGTAGGCGAAGGAGATGTCGTCCAGCTCGAGCAGCGGCGCCCCCGGCACCGGCGTGACCCGGCCCGGTCGCCCGCGCTGCGGGCGCTCGTCGTCCTCCGGCGGCAGGCCGAGGACCTCCTGGATGCGGGTGAGCGCGCCGAGCCCGGTCTGCAGCTGGGTCCACGCCCCGATCGCCTGCCCCAGGGGCATGACCAGCAGGAACAGGTACAGGATGAAGGCCACCAGGGAGGCCACGGTGATCGAGCCGCTCGCCACCCGGTAGCCGCCGACGCCGAGGACCGCCAGGAAGGCGCCCTGCACGGCGATGGAGCCCGCCGGCGAGACGAGCGCCTCGAGCCGGGCGACCTGGACACCCGCCGTGTAGGCGCGGCGGGCGCTGGCGCCCACGGCGGTGACCTCCCGCGCCGTCGCCCCGCTGGCCCGGATGGTGCGCACCGCCGACAGCGCCCGCTCGACCGCCGCCGTCATCGCGCCGACCTCCTCCTGCGCGCGCTGCGACAGCCGGCGGACCCCGCGGGAGGCGAGGACGGCGGTGATCGCGCCGATCGCGACGGCCAGCACGGTCACCAGCAGCAGCCAGACGTCGACCACGGCCATGGCCACCAGGGCGCCGACCCCGACGACCACCGAGCCGGCGACGTCGACGACACCCGAGGTGACCGTCGCCCGCAGCAGGGTGGTGTCCGAGCCGACCCGGGACATCAGGTCGCCGGTGCGGCGGCGGTCGTACTCGGCGACCGGGAGCCGGAGCAGCCGGTCGACCAGCGTCAGGCGGGTGGTGAGGACGAAGCCCTCGGCGGTGCGCTGCAGGACGAACTGCTGCAGCGCCGAGAGGGCCGACCCCACCACCAGGACGACGACGAGCAGCCCGACCGCCGGCAGCAGCGGCTCGCCGGCACCGACCACCTCGATGACCCGCGCGACCAGGGCCGGCTGCGCGAGCGCGGCGGCGGCGCCGACCAGCGACAGCGCCGCGGCCAGCAGCAGCGGCCGGCGGTGCGGCCGCAGCAGCGGCAGCAGGTCGCGCAGCCGTGCGGCCGGCGGCTCCGCGGCGCCGTCCACCGCGGCGGAGCCGTCCGCCGAGGTCGCTGCGGTCACGGGCCGGGCGCCGTCAGGAGCCGGCGGTGAGGCCGACGGTGATCGCCGTCAGCAGCCGGGTGTGGTGCTCGAGCAGCTGCGGCCGGTGCCCGTCGGGCCGGATCGCCGCCACGTGCCCCGCGCCCGACCAGAACTCGTCGCCGTCGTCGCTGCCCAGGAGCAGGCCGTGCAGGGCCGGGTCCTGCACCAGGCGGCGCAGCTGCGGGTCGTCCTCCGCGGCCAGCAGCAGCCAGCGGGCGTCGAAGGCCGGGTCTCCGCTGGGCATCGGCACCAGACCGCCGGTCCGGTGCCGCCAGAAGCGCGCCGGGCTGAGCCGGAAGCCCGGTACGCGGCCCAGCATGGGGACGGCGGTGATCGCGTACTCCGGGACCAGGTAGCGCCCCGAGGCGTAGACGACGTCGAAGGCGACCAGCTCCAGCGAGCCCGCCCGGCCGCGCAGGACGTTGCCGGGGCGGTGGTCCTTGGTCGCCCGGACCGGCGCGCTCGCGATCAGCTCGGCGAGCGGGGCGTCCTGCGGGGCGGTGCCGTCGGAGACGGTCCACCCCTTCTGCAGCGCCCAGCCCTGCGAGCCCACGAGGTCGCCCTCGTAGCGGAACACCTGCTCGACGGCGCCCGGCTTGCGCCGACGACGGCCGAACAGCCCGCGCGGCGCCGGCTGCTCCGGCGGCGGGTACTGCTGCGAGGGGTACTGCTCCTGCGGGGGCTGCGCCGGCGGGTACTGCTGCTCCGGCCGCACCGCCTGCGGCGGCGGGTAGTCCGCCGACGGCACGTCCTGACGCGGCGGTGCCGGGCGCTCGGGCTCCGCGGCCGGCAGGTCCCAGCCCGGGGGCTGCCAGGGCTGGCCGGCCGGCGGCTCGTCGCGCGGGGTCTTGCGCCGGTCGGCGAAGTTGGGGCGGTCCTCGTCCTCCGCCCCACCGCCGCCGAGGTGCGGCGGCTCGCGCCAGCCGCGGCCCTCGGCGTCGTCGAAGCCGTCCCGGTCACCGTCGCGGGGGGTGCTCATCCCTGCATCGTCCTCCCCGGCGCCCGCCCCGCGGGGCGGGGCACCTCATCCGTAGGTGTCGCGCGGCCCGCGCCCGCGCACCGAGCGCGGGCCCTTCTTCCAGCTCGGGGCCGTCGGTCCGACAACGCGCAACCTGGTCACGACGTCCCCACCGACCTGCGCGCGCAGCTTCCCGAGGATGGAGGGCGCCAGCAGGCGCAGCTGGGTCGCCCACGCCGTGGACTCGGCGACGACCAGGAGCTCGCCCTCGGTGAGGGTCTGCGGCCGGCAGTGCGACGCGATGTCGGGGCCGACGATCGAGTCCCACCGGCCGAACACCGAGCCGACCTTCGTGCGGGCCGTCCAGTCCTGCTGGTCGACCAGCGCGTTCACCAGGTTGCCCAGCGGCTGGGGGTCGTCGGCGCCCGGCCGCGGGCCGGTCCAGGTGCGGCGCGGCCCGGCGATCCGGCGGCGGGTCGGCCGGGGCCGGGACGCCGATGCGGCGCGGGCGGCCTCGAGCGCGGCCCGCGCGATGTCACTGGGCCGTGCCGGCCGGTCGTCGCTCACGGCATGCCTCCCTCGCCCACCGGGACCGCATCCTTCACCACGAGCGCCATCCCGCCACCCACCTCGACCCGCGTCCCGCGGAGCTCCTCGGGCACGTCGTCGACCACCGCGGCGGTGATGAGCGTCTGCTCGGCCGACCGTGCGACGGCGGCCAGCGCCGCTCGTCGCTCGGCGTCCAGGGTGGCGAAGACGTCGTCCAGCACCAGGACGGGGTCCTCGCCCTCGCCGCGCAGCAGCGCGAAGGTCGCCAGCTTGAGGGCCAGCGCGAGCGACCAGGACTCCCCGTGGCTGGCGAAGCCCTTCGCGGGGGCGGGGCCCAGGTGGATGACCAGGTCGTCGCGGTGGGGGCCCACCAGCGTCATGCCGCGGTCGAGCTCGTCCCCCCGGCGCTCGGCGATGCGGGCGCGGATCGCCTCGGCCAGCTCCTCCACCGAGGGGAGCGCCGCGCCGGGGACCAGGGCCGCGCCGTCGCCGGCCAGCGGAACGGTCGAGCTGTAGCCGAGCCCGGCCGCGGCGGCGCCCTCCCCGGCGACACCGGCGTAGGACTCCGCCACGTGCGGGGCCAGGTCGGCGACCAGCCGGAGGCGGGCGGCGAGGACCTGGGCACCGAGGTCGGTGAGGTGGCCGTCCCAGACGTCGAGGGTCTCCATCGCCTTGCCACGGGCCAGCCGGGCGGTCTTGAGCAGGGCGTTGCGCTGCTTGAGCACCCGCTCGTAGTCGCTGCGGACGCCGGCCAG
This sequence comes from Blastococcus sp. SYSU DS0669, assembly GCF_054050895.1. Lineage (NCBI taxonomy): Bacteria > Bacillati > Actinomycetota > Actinomycetes > Geodermatophilales > Geodermatophilaceae > Blastococcus > Blastococcus sp. SYSU DS0669. The sequence continues at coordinate 24,691 of NZ_JBJHAE010000029.1, forward strand.
CCGCGGGGTGCGGGTGGCCAGCAGCTCGTCGAGGAACCGCCGCCGCTCGGTCGGGTCGCCGCGGACCAGGGAGAGGTCCTCGGGGGCGAACAGCACCGTGCGCACCAGCCCGAGCAGCTCCCGCGGCCGCGGCAGCGGCGCCCGGTTGACCCGCACCCGGTTGGCCTTGCCGGGGTTGATCTCGATCTCGACCAGCAGCTCCCGGTCACCGCGGCGGAGCGCGGCCCGCACCACGGCCTGCCCGGCGCCGTGGCGGACCAGCGGCGCGTCCCCGGACACCCGGTGGCTGCTCATGGTCGCGAGGTAGCCGACCGCCTCGACCAGGTTGGTCTTGCCCTCCCCGTTGCGGCCGACGAACACCGTCGGCCCCGGGCCCAGGGCCAGGTCGACCCGTTCCCAGCTGCGGAAGTCACCCACCTGCAGGTGCCTCAGGTACACCTCGGCCTTTCCTGACGTGAGCAGCGGATACGGGGCCCTGCAGGGTCCCGCCCGGGAGCCTGCGAGCGGGTGGGGGCAGGGGGTGCCTTCGTCTAGGCGGGCCGCTCGGCCTCCTGGGCCTGGACCGCGCGGACCGCGTGCCCGCCGAACTGGTTCCGCAGCGCGGCGACCGCCTTCATGGTCGGCGAGTCCTCCTGGCGCGAGGAGAAGCGCGCGAACAGCGAGGCGGCGATGGTCGGCACGGGGACGGCGTTCTCGATGGCCTGCTCGACGGTCCAGCGGCCCTCGCCGGAGTCCTCGGCGTAGCCGCTGATCCCTTCGAGCTTCGGGTCCTCGTCGAGGGCTCGGACCAGCAGGTCGAGCAGCCAGGACCGGATGACGGTGCCCTGGGTCCAGGATGCGATGACGCCCGGGACGTCCTCGACGAGGTCGACGGCGGCCAGCAGCTCGTAGCCCTCGCCGTAGGCCTGCATCAGCGCGTACTCGATGCCGTTGTGGACCATCTTGCTGAAGTGGCCGGCGCCCACCGGCCCGGCGTGCACGAACCCGGCGCCCGGCATCTCCTGCCCGGACTCGTCGTGCGGCGTCGGCGGCTTGAGCGCGTCGAAGATCGGCTGCGCCTTGGCGACGTCCTCCTTCGTGCCGCCGACCATGAGCGCGTAGCCGTTCTCCAGGCCCCAGACGCCGCCGGAGACGCCGCAGTCGATGTAGCCGATGCCCTTCTCGCGGCACATGACGTCGTGCAGCTGGTCGTCGGTGTACTTGGAGTTGCCGCCGTCGATGATCACGTCACCGGGGGCCAGCAGGCCGGCGAGCTCCTTGACGGTGGCCCGTGTCGGCTCACCGGCCGGCACCATCACCCAGACGACCCGGGGCTCGGCGAGCGCCTCGACCAGGTCGGGAAGGGTCTCGACGTCCCGCTTGCCCGGCGAACGGTCGTAGCCCACGACCTCGTGACCGGCGCGGCGCAGCCGCTCGGCCATGTTGCCGCCCATCTTGCCCAGCCCGATCAGACCCAGCTGCACGATCCCCACCTTCCGTCGTCGTCCTGGTCCAGCCCATCGTGCTCGCCCTCACGTGACCTGACACCTCGGCCTCCTCGCGACCGACCCGCGGCGAGCCTGCGAGCCGTGGGGGGCGAGGAGGTCCTTCTTCAGCCCGGCAGGCGCACCGGCATGATCAGGTACCGGTAGCTGCCGGATCGCTCCGCGGGCGCCGCCGGCGCGTCGCCGTCGGCCGGCGGCTCCTCGACACCGGAGAGCACGGCGGGCTTGAGCGGGCTGGTGAAGTCCATGCGCGCCCGGTCGGTGTGCACCGCGGCCAGCCCGTCGAGCAGGAACGTCGGGTTGAACCCGATCGTGAGCGGCTCGCCGTCGAAGTCGACGTCGCAGCGCTCCTCCGCCTGACCCTCGTCGTCGCTGCCGCCGGCGCGCAGCGTCACCTGGCCGGGGCTGAACTCGCAGCGCAGCGGCGTCCCCCGCTCGGCGACCAGGGCCACCCGCTTGGCGGCGTCGGTGAACAGGCCGACCGGCAGCGTGGCGTGGGCCAGCGACTCGTTCGGCATGATCGCGCGGTACTTGACGAACTCCGCGTCCAGCAGCCGGGTGGTGGTCTGCCGGTCCTTGCCGGAGAGGCCGAGGATCCCCTCGCCGGAGCTCCCCGAGGACAGCGACAGCGTGATCTCCGGTCCGCTGGTCAGCGTCTTCGCCGCCTCCGCCAGCGTGCGCGCGGGCACGAGCACCGCGGCCGAGAGGCCGGAGGTCTGGGGGCGCCAGGCGAACTCGCGCACGGCGAGGCGGTAACGGTCGGTGGCGGCGAGGGTGATCTGGTCGTCCTCGATCTCCAGCCGGACGCCGGTGAGCATCGGGAGGGTGTCGTCCCGCCCGGCGGCGATGGCGACCTGGGCCACGGCCTCGCTGAAGACCTCGCTGTCGACGATGCCGGCGGACGAGGGCATCGCCGGCAGGGACGGGTAGTCCTCGACCGGCAGGGTGGGCAGGCTGAACCGGGCGTTGCTGCAGGTGATGGCCAGGCGCGGGCCCTCTGCGGTGATCTCCACCGGGTGCGGGGGCAGGGCCCGGGTGATCTCGGCGAGCAGCCGGCCCGGCACGAGGACGCGTCCGCTCTCGCTGGTCTGCACGTCGACCTCGGAGCGCGCCGACACCTCGTAGTCGAAGCCGGACACCGACAGCTGGTTCCCGTCCGCCTCGAGCAGGATGCCCGCCAGCACCGGTACCGACGGCCGTGGCGGCAGGCTGCGCGCCGTCCAGGCGACGGCGTCGGCGAGCACCTCACGTGCCACCCGGAACTTCATCTCTCGACCCACCCATGCTCGGTCCGCCCCCGGTGGGCCACCGCGGAGGGTGGCCGGCCCGGGCACGGAGCTCGTCGTCCGTCCTGCCGCGGGGCGAAGGCTCCGCTGCGGTGCTCATCGTGCCTGTTGCAGCCCCTCGTGGGGAAACCCCGGTCCCTCGATGGGCTGCTGCGCCCCCTGGGGTGCGGGTGGTGCCGTCCGCGTCCCTGGAGCCCTGGTTGGCGGAGCGTCCCCACCCAGACTGTGGTTCGAGAATTTTCCGGGATAAGTACTTCATCCTCGTCATCACTGGTGTGGAAGCTGGGGATCGGGGCCCTTTCCGCAGGTCAGCCTCCGATCGGGGCTGTTGGCCGGCTGTGGGTGGTCAGCGTCCCCCTGTTGTCGACACGTGGACAGATCGACGGTTGTGCACCGTCACCGTCGGCGGTCCACCTGCTGTCCCCTGCGTCTCCCCGCTCCGTCCCCAGGTGGTGCGCACGTGCCGGCGTCGATCCCCGGGGACTCCTCCGCGCGATCCGGCGTCTCACGGCATACCTGCAGGCCAGCGCCGTGCGGCCGGGTCCCGGGGTGTCCGGCTCGACCCGGCGACCGTGCCGGCCCGGTGCGACGCGGAACGGTCCCGGCACGACTTTCCCCCAGCTGTGCACATCCCTGGGGACAACTTCTCGACGAGTCGACGCCGGTCGCCGTCCGCGCGCAGGTCATCGTGCGGAGAACCAGCGATTCCGTCGTCCCCAGGGATCCACACAGGTGTGGACAACGACTTGTCGACCGCGTCGGGACGATGGCCGGGAGGGGTCCGGACGGTGACCGTTCCGGACGGGCACCGTCACCGCCGGCAGCCGTGGATCGCGACCAGGACGTGGACATCCGAGGCTGGCCGGACACAGCGCAGCGCGGCGCGGTAGCCCCCGTGCGGGACCGACCGACCGGTACGACAGATGGGCTCGGGGACGGCACGTGGTGACGTGCTGGCACTGCCTCGGTCCAGGGCTCGCGCCGAGCGTGCCAGGCGTGGGGAGGACCGAGGTCCTTCTACTGCCGGGCGCGGCTCTTGATGCGGGCGGTCAGCTCGGTGACCTGGGTGTACGTGGCCCGCCGCTCGCTCATCAGGTTGGTGATCTTCTTGACGGCGTGCATCACGGTGGTGTGGTCCTTGCCGCCGAAGGACGCCCCGATGCGTGGCAGCGAGAGCTCGGTCAGCTCACGGCACAGGTACATGGCGATCTGCCGCGCGTTGACGAGGGTGCGGCTGCGGTTGGTGCCCTGCAGCTCCTCCATCGTCACGGAGAAGTACTCAGCGGTCGCGGCCATGATGATCGCCGCGGTGATCTGCGGCCCCTGCTCGTCGCTGATCAGGTCCTTGAGCACCAGCTCGGCCAGCGGGAGGTCGACCTGCTGCTTGTTGAGCGACGCGAACGCGGTCACCCGGATGAGGGCGCCCTCGAGCTCGCGGATGTTGGTCTGCACCTTGCTGGCGATGAACTCGAGCACCTGGTCGGGCACCTGCAGCCGCTCCCCCCACGCCTTCTTGCGCAGGATCGCGATGCGGGTCTCCAGGTCCGGCGCCTGGACGTCGGTGATCAGGCCCCACTCGAAGCGGGTGCGGAGCCGGTCCTCCAGGGTCGTGAGCTTCTTCGGCGGCCGGTCGGAGGTGATCACGATCTGCTTGCTGGCGTTGTGGAGCGTGTTGAACGTGTGGAAGAACTCCTCCTGCGTCCGCTCGGCGCGCTCCAGGAACTGGATGTCGTCGATGAGCAGGAAGTCGATGTCGCGGTACCGACGGCGAAAGTCCTCGGCCCGGCCGGAGTGCACCAGGTTGATGAACTCGTTGGTGAACTCCTCGGTGCTCACGTACCGGACGCGGACGTTGGGGAACATCCGCGCGGCGTAGTGGCCGATCGCGTGCAGCAGGTGGGTCTTCCCCAGCCCGGACTCGCCGTAGATGAACAACGGGTTGTAGGCGCGGGCGGGCGCCTCGGCGACGGCGACGGCCGCGGCGTGGGCGAACCGGTTGCTGTTGCCGATGACGAAACTGTCGAAGACGTACTTGGCGTTGAGACCCGGGTCCAGGCCCGCCGGCCGGCCCGCCTCGGGGCGGCTCCTGCGTGATCCAGCCCCTGATCCGCCGCGTCGCTGTTCCGCCGCGGCGGCGTCGACGTCGAACGGGAGGACGTCGGCGGTCTGCTCCGGGCCGGCGCCGCCCCAGTCCTGGCCGGCGGAGGTCGGCGCCGCGTCGCCGCCCCAGGTGGTGGTGCTCCAGTCCTCCGGGGCCCCCCGGTCGGCCGGGGGGCGCGGCGGGCCGTCGGCGGGGTGCAGCTCGCGGACCTCCGGGAAGCCCCGGGCGGCCGGCCGATCGGCGGACGCCGGGCGGTCCCAGGGGGCGGGGGTGCCCACGACGTCGGCGCGGACGCCGAACGCGCTGCGCCCGTCGTCGGCGCGGTCGCGGGTGGCCTGGTCCTCCTCGGCGCGCTGCGCCTCGACGGCCGACCACGGACGGCGGGTCGGCTCGTCATCCCGGCGGTCCGCCGGCGGCGCCGCGGGCGCGTCCTCGAGCTGGACGGCGACGCGGATGTCGCGGCCGAACTGCTCGGAGAGCGCCTCGGCCAGCACCCGGCGCATCCGCGACTCGAGCACCGTCTGGGTGAACTCGTTGGGGGCCGCGAGCACGGCGGTGTCCTCCACCAGGCCCAGCGGCCGGGTCAGGTTCAGCATCGCGTTCTGCTGCGGGGAGAGGCTGGTCGCCAGCCGCTCCCGGATCTGGTCCCAGACCGTCGCCAGGTCCAGCGTGGCATCGGCCATGCCGTCTCGTCCTCCCAGTGCTGTCGACCCCGCGGCCGCTCCCGGTGCGTCCGGACCGGCCGGGCCGCGCCCTCCGTCGACCGCGGACCGTCCACCGGTGGGTGCCCCGGTTGTGGACACACGAACGGGCGTGGTCCACATCGGTGTCCACAGGCTGTGCACGGCCGGCCGAGGGTTGCGCCGGCTCCGCACGGGACGCTGGCCGAGGCAGCAACGTCGCTGGTCACGGCCGTGTTCGGGCGGCTGGAGGGGTGGTTCGGCGGTCGGTCGACCGACGGGGTCGGCCCGCGCGCCGTGACCCTTGCGTCCGACGCGGAGCGACGGCGACGCTAACAGCCCCGTCCACAGCCGGGCAACGCCGCGGTCGGCCGAGCGGGCTCGCCGACCGGCCGGGGCGGGCGCCGCGCGACGTCGTCCCGTCCGGCGCGCCGTCGCCGGTGGCCAGGGGCGCCGGGCGCACCATGGGCGGTCGGTCACCGGCACCGGGTGGTCCTCGGCTATGCTGGCCGGAGTCTGCGGACGGGTATGCCCGTCCCCCGGCCTCGCCAGTCTGCGCGGTCGGGCCCGGGTCCGTCGGTCCGCAGTGCCAGCTTCCGGGGTTCCGGGGACGGCCACCGTGCCGCTCCGACGCCCTGCGCGTGCCCGTCCACCGACGGGGACGCACCGCCGATGCCGTGTAGTGGGAGTACCTCGTGAGCAAGCGCACGTTCCAGCCGAACAACCGTCGACGGTCCAAGACCCACGGCTTCCGGCTGCGGATGCGGACCCGCGCGGGCCGGGCGATCCTCGCCACCCGTCGGCGCAAGGGCCGCGAGAAGCTCTCCGCCTGACGTGCTGCCTGCGCAGGCACGCCTGCGCCGGCGCCCGGAGTTCACTGCGGTCGTCCGATCCGGCCGGCGCGCCGGGCGACCGACCATGGTGCTGCACTACCTCCCCGAACGGCCCGAGCAGCCGGCTGGCGACGCATCGTCGCCGGTGGCTGCGCGGGCCGGTTTCGTGGTGGGCAAGAGCGTGGGCAACTCGGTGGTCCGCCACCGGGTGACCCGCCGCCTGCGGGCCGTCGTCCGGGCCGAGCTCGACCGGCTGCCGGCGAGCGCGGACCTCGTCGTCCGCGCCCGCCCGGAGGCCGCCGACGCCGACTCGGCGGCGCTGCACCGTGACCTGGTCTCGGCCCTGGAGCGGCTGCTCGGCGACCGGGGTGCCCGGCGATGAGCGCGCCGGCCGGGGCGTCCCCGCCCCGCTCCCCCATCGCCCGGCTGCTGCTGCGCGCCGTGGGGTTCTACTCCCGGGCGATCAGCCCGGCGTTCCCGCCGCGGTGCCGGTTCCACCCCACCTGCAGCGCCTACGCGGCGGAGGCGGTCGGCCGGCACGGCGCGGCCCGCGGCAGCTGGCTGGCGCTGGTCCGGCTGGCCAAGTGCGCGCCGTGGCACCCCGGCGGGCTCGACCCCGTCCCGCCGGTCCGCGCGGCGCACGGAACCGAGGCGGGCGCCCGCTCGTCCACCTCAGCGGCACGCCCCGCGGGCGCGCCGTCCGATGACCCCGGCCGCGAGGCCACCCCGCCGGCCCCGTGCCGGACCCCGCAGGAGGAGTCCTCCGTTGCTTGACTGGCTGTACACCGCCATCTCCTGGGTCATGGCCCGGTGGCACTCGCTGTGGAACCTGGTCTTCGGTGAGCCCGCGCCCGAGACGGCCCTCGGTGGGCTGAGCTGGGTGCTGGCGATCGTCTTCCTGGTCGTCACGATCCGGCTGATCCTCTTCCCGCTGTTCGTCAAGCAGGTCAAGTCGCAGCGGGCGATGCAGGAGCTCCAGCCGGAGATCGCCAAGCTCCGCAAGCAGTACGGCAGCGACCGCCAGGGCATGGCGGTGGCGATGCAGCAGCTGCAGAAGGAGCGTGGGGTCAACCCGCTGGCCGGCTGCCTGCCGATCCTGCCGCAGATCCCGGTCTTCCTCGCGCTGTTCCACGTCCTGCGCCGGCTCGCCCCGGACAAGCAGGGGCTCTACTCCTGGACCGACGAGCTCACCGACCAGGCCGCCCGCGCCCAGCTCTTCGGTGCGCCGATCTCCTCGTCGTTCAACATGAGCGGCGCCAAGGAGCAGGCGATCCTCGGGATCGCCGGCGTGAACTACACCAACATCCGCATCGTCGCGTTCGCGCTGATCATCGTCATGTGCTTCACGACGTACTTCACGCAGAAGCAGATCATGTCGCGCTCGGGCCCGGTCGAGGGTCAGGCCGCGATGGTGCAGAAGCTGATGCTCTACGGCGTCCCGATCAGCCTCTTCATCTCCGGCTTCATCTTCCCGATCGGCGTCCTCATCTACTGGATGACGAACAACCTCTGGACCATGGGCCAGCAGTTCTTCATCCTCCGCAAGATGCCGCCGCCCGGCTCGGACGCCGCCAAGGCCAAGGCCGGCGCGGACAAGCCGGCGGTCGACCCCAAGACCCTCGCCCCGAAGCCGGGCGCCAAGCCGGTGCGCCCCAAGCAGGGCCGCCCGTCGGCCACGACCGTGGCGCCGGCGAGCACCGTGGACGGCGACGGCGTCGGTGACGGCCCGGCGGCCGACGTCCCCGCGCCCGACGTCCCCGCCGGCGACGGCCCCACGGCGAACGGCTCCTCGGCCAACGGCTCCACCGGCTCGCGCAACGCGGGCTCGGGCTCCGGGCGCTCCCGCCCCGGAGCGGGTCAGGGACCGGCCAACCGCGGGAAGCGGAAGCGTCGCTGACCTCCGCCCGACCGCTCCCCCGCCGGCCCGCCCGGCACACAGACCACCGGGACGACCCGGCCGCCGCACAGAACTGGGAGGAACACCCGTGAGTGCTCCGCAGCAGCCCGTGACCGACAACCCGCCGGCCCTACCCGACGCGGATCCCGCCAGCGACGACGCCGTCGTGGAGCCCGTCGTCCTCGAGACGGACGGGGCGGGTGGGGCTGGTGCGTCCGGTGACGACCTGCTGGTCCGCGAGGGGGACGTGGCCGGTGACTACCTCGAGCGCCTCCTCGACATCCTCGACGTGGACGGCGACATCGACCTCGACGTGGAGGGCGACCGGGCATCGGTCGCCATCGTCGGGGGCAGGCTGAACGACCTGATCGGGCCGGACGGCGCGACGCTGGAGGCGCTGCAGGAGCTCACCCGCCTCGCCGTCGCTCAGTCGACCGGCGTGCGAAGCCGGCTGATGCTGGACGTAGGCGGCTACCGGGCCAAGCGCCGGGCCGACCTGACGGCGCTCGCCGCGGAGACCGCCCGCCGGGTCTCGACCAGCGGGCAGCCGGAGCGGCTGAGCCCGATGAACCCCTTCGAGAGGAAGGTCGTGCACGACGTCATCGCCTCGGTGGCGGGCGTGCACAGCGAGTCGGAGGGCGAGGAGCCCCGCCGCCGCGTCGTGGTCCTGCCCGACAGGTGAGCGACGGAGGTCGCCCCTCCGGCGCCGCGGGCATGCCGGAGGTACCGCCGGCGCCGCCCCAGGCGGCCGAGGTCTTCGGCGCCGCGCTCCCCGCGGCCCAGCGCTACGTGGCACGGCTCGCCTCCGACGGGGTCACCCGCGGCCTGATCGGGCCCCGTGAGGTTCCTCGGCTGTGGGAGCGGCACGTCCTCAACAGCGCCGCGGTGGCCGAGGCGGTGCCGCGGGACGCCCGGGTCGTCGACGTCGGCAGCGGCGCCGGCCTGCCGGGCATCCCGCTCGGGCTCGCGCGCCCCGACATCGCCCTCACGCTCGTCGAGCCGATGGCCCGGCGGGTGGAGTTCCTGGAGGAGGCGGTCGCCGAGCTGGTGGAGCCGTCGTCCACCTGGAAAGTGGTCCGCGGCCGTGCCGAGGACAGGTCGGTGGTCGCCGCCGTCGGCCGCGTGGACGTCGTCACCGCTCGGGCCGTGGCGCCGCTCCCCCGCCTCGTGGGCTGGTGCCGCGGGCTGCTGCGGCCCGGCGCCCAGCTGGTGGCCCTCGTGGGGTCGCGCGCGCTGGCCGAGCTGCCGGCGCTGCGCCCGGAACTGCAGGCCGCCGGGATGCGGGACATCGAGGCGCGGGCTGTCGGTGCGTCCCTGGGAGACGCTGCCACTACCGTGGTGGTCATGACGCGGGGCGACCGGTGAGGATCCCGGTACACCACCCCGCGTCCTGTTCCACGTGGAACAGGCGCGGCTACCCGATCCGTTCCACGTGAAACGCCGGCAGAGGAAGGACGAGCGATGACCGACCCGGGCGAGCGGCTGCGCAGCAGCCTCGCCGCTGACCAGTCGTCGACGGCTTCGTCCTCGGGTGGGCTCGCGGACTTCGACAGCCCCATCGCCATGGAGGCGCTGCGCGCGACCCGGGTGCTGCACGCCGCGGAGCAGGAGCCCTTCCCGGCTCCCGGGCGCATCCGCGTGATCACCATCGCGAACCAGAAGGGCGGGGTCGGCAAGACCACGTCCACGGTGAACCTCGGCGTCGCGCTGGCGCTCTACGGCCTCCGGACCCTGGTCATCGACCTCGACCCGCAGGGCAACGCGAGCACGGCCCTGGGCGTCGAGCACACGGTGGGTACGCCCTCGATCTACGACGCGCTCGTCGGCGACAGCACCCTCTCGGAGGTGGTGCACCCGACGACGGCCAGCCCCAACCTCCTCTGCGTGCCGGCGACGATCGACCTCGCCGGCGCCGAGATCGAGCTCGTCTCCGTGGTCGCCCGCGAGCACCGCCTCCGCCGGGCGATCGAGGCGTACGTCGCGGCGCTGCCGCGGGAGCGCCGACCGCACTACGTCCTCATCGACTGCCCGCCCTCGCTCGGCCTGCTGACGCTCAACGCGCTGGTGGCCGGCGACGAGGTGCTCATCCCCATCCAGTGCGAGTACTATGCCCTCGAGGGCCTGGGGCAGCTGCTCAACAACATCGACCTGGTCCGCCAGCACCTCAACCCGGGGATCGCCGTGCGGACCATCCTGCTCACCATGTACGACGGCCGCACCAAGCTGGCCGACCAGGTGGCCGACGAGGTGCGCAACCACTTCGGCGAGCTCGTCCTGAACGCCGTCATCCCCCGCAACGTCCGGGTCTCCGAGGCGCCCGGCTACGGCCAGTCGGTGCTGACCTACGACCCGGGGTCCCGTGGCTCGACCAGCTACGTCGAGGCCGCCCGGGAGCTGGCCCAGCGCGGGGCCGCCCTCCAGCCGCTCGAGGTTGCGCCCGGCAGCAACGGGGCCACCCCGGTCGGTGCGCTCGCCTTCGGCGAGACGGCCGTGCCGTTCGGCCAGGACTCCCAGTGACCACCCCTGCCAGCGAGGAGCAACGATGACGAAGCGAGGCGGCCTCGGACGCGGCTTGGCAGCGCTCATCCCGACGGGTCCGGCGCCGACGCCTCCCCCGGTCGCCCCCGCACCGGCCCGGGATCGGGACGAGCAGGGCACCGACCTGCCGGCGGCGGCCGCCGGCGGAGCGACCACCGTGCCGGAGCCGTCGTCGCCGGCCCCGGTGAGCCTGGTCCCCTCCCCCGCGCCGACGCCGACCGAGGAGAGCGGCGCGGTCGGCGTCCCCGGGGCGCAGCTGCGCGAGGTCTCGGTCGACGACGTCGTCCCGAACCCGAAGCAGCCGCGGCAGGTCTTCGACGACGAGGCCCTGGAAGAGCTGACGCACAGCGTCAAGGAGTTCGGCCTCCTGCAGCCGATCGTCGTCCGCGAGTCCGAGGGCGGGCGCTACGAGCTCATCATGGGCGAGCGCCGGCTCCGTGCAGCGCGGGCCGCCGGGCTCGGCACCGTGCCCGCGATCGTCCGGGACACCACCGACGACGCCATGCTCCGCGACGCCCTGCTGGAGAACATCCACCGCGTCCAGCTCAACCCGCTCGAGGAGGCCGCCGCCTACCAGCAGCTGCTGGAGGAGTTCGGCGCCACGCACGAGGAGCTCGCCCAGCGGATCGGCCGCAGCCGCTCCCAGGTCACCAACACCATCCGGCTGATGAAGCTGCCGGTGAAGGTGCAGACCCGCGTCGCCGCCGGCGTCATCTCCGCCGGGCACGCCCGCGCGCTCCTCGGGCTGCAGGACCCGGTGGCGCAGGACGCCCTCGCGACCCGCATCGTCGCCGAGGGGCTGTCGGTGCGGGCCACCGAGGAGGCCGTCGCGATGGCGGTCGCCGAGGAGCCCGCGGCGAAGCGGCGCACCCGGCGCATCTCCGCGCCCGGCGTCGAGGAGCTCGGCTCCCGGCTCTCGGACATGTTCGAGACGAAGGTGAAGATCCAGATCGGCCGCTCGAAGGGGAAGATCGTCGTCGAGTTCGGTTCCGTCGACGACCTGCAGCGCATCATCGGCGTCATGGCGCCGGACATCACCGGGCGCCGTCCGGACGCCTGAGACCGCTCACAACAGAGAGCGCGGCCCCTTACGTCACAGACGTAAGGGGCC